>JBFHKO010000111.1:0-8344 GCA_041595355.1 Aeromonadaceae bacterium | reverse complement strand
GGCAAGCTCCGAGGCCAGGGACTGGAGCAGCCGGGAGAGCGGCACCGCCTCGGCGAAGGTGATCAGCAGGCTGGCCTGACAGTTGTCGAGAATGCCCGCATGGCGGCGCAGGTGATCCTCCAGCTGATCCGGCCGCGCCGGCGGATAGATGGGCACCGGCACCCCGCGCGCCAGCAGCACCCCGAGGAAGCAGTAGAAATAGTCCGCCCCGGTCGGCAGCATCAGCGCGACCCGCTGTCCCGGCTCCAGGCCCTGCGCCACCAGCCCGGCGGCCATCCGCCAGGCCTCATCGGCCAGCATCCGGTAGCTGATGGTCCGGCTCTCCCCCGCCTCGTCGTAGACGATCAGATGGGGCCGCTGCGGGTGGGTCGCCAGATGCCACGCCAGCACCTGCTGCAGCGTCTGCGCCTGCTCGGGCCGCGCCGCCACGGCCTCGAGCAGCAGGGCGGCGCGCTCTGTCTCCCCGTCCGGCGCCCGGCCGGCCTGACCGCCGGCCTGCATCTCCCGCAGCAGATCGCGGGGCGTGCGGGCCCGGGTGAGCGCCGGCAGCGGCAACCGGATGCCAAAGCGCTGCTCGATACGCCGCACCATCTCGGCGCGCACCAGGCTGTCGAAGCCCAGCTCGGCCTCCAGGTCGCTGTCCAGCCCCACGCGGGGTGCGCGCGCCCCCTTGCCCCGCACCTCGCGGCTCAGTTCGGACAGCAGCCCAAGCAGCGCCCGGGCGCGGGAGTCCGTTTCCTGCCCGCGGGCGGCGCTATCTGGATCTGGCATGACATTCTCCCCCTGTGTGGATGCCGGGACACGGCCCGGCTTCGGGCTCGGCTTGCCTTAATAAGGTAGCCCCGCCGCGCCGGCTAACCGTCACCCCGGCGCGCCTGCTGCCGCCCCTTGGCGACATCGACCTTGAGCAGCAACAGCGCCCCCAGCAGCACCATCAGCAGCAGCGGGAACACGGCCGCGGCCATGGCGTTGATCACCGGCACCCCCGCCAGCCGCTCCGCATAGAGGGCGCCGATGCCGAACAGCAGGGGACCGAACAGGGAGGCGACCTTGCCGACGATGGCGTAGAGACTGAAGAACTCGGCCGCATGCCCGGCGGGGATCATCTGCGCATAGAGGGTGCGCGAAGCCGACTGGGAGACGCCGAGCACCAGGCCGCCCACGAAGGCGATGACATAGAACTCGAGCAGGGTCTGGATCACCAGACTCCAGCCGATGAGCAGCGTCCAGACCAGCAGGGACCAGAGCAGGCTCGGCTTGGTGCCCAGCCGCTGCTCCAGGCGGATGAAGAGCAGCGAGCCGAAGAAGGCCACCACCTGGATCATCACGAAGGCGGGAATGATGGCATCCAGGCTGGTCCCCAGGGCGTAACTGGTGAAGGTGGCGGACTGGGAGATGATGGTCTGGATGCCGTCGTTGTAGAGAAAGAAGGCGCCCATGAACAGCAGCATGACCGGGTAGCGGCCAAGGCTCCCCGCCGTCTGCCGCAGGCGCGCAAACCCCGCCGTCAGCAGGCTCTGCCCCGGCGGCAGGGCACGGGGGCCGGCCCGCTCCCTCACCCAGAGAAAGGTGGGGATGGCAAACAGCGCCCACCAGAGGCCAACACAGAGCAGGGAGAGGCGCACCGCCCACTCGGCGCTCGGCCACTCCAGGCTTATCAGCAGCAGGTTGAACAGCAGCATGATGAAGCTGGCCAGGTAGCCGAGCCCCCAGCCGAAACCGGAAACGAAGCCGAGCTGCTCAGCGTCGGGGGCCACGTCGATGAGCAGGGCATCGTAGACCACGTTGCCGCCGACAAAACAGATATTGGAGAGCACGAACAACAACATGCCAAGCGGCCACATCCCCGCCGACAGCGACACCATCAGCATGGTGATCAGGGCCCCGAGGTAGCAGAAAATGAACAGGCACAGCTTCTTCTTGCCGGCAAAATCGGCAATGGCGCCCACCAGCGGGGTGATGAGCACGACGATGAAGACCGAGAGCGAGACGGACCAGGACCAGAGGCTGGCCCCCGGCAGCGTCAGTCCGAACAGGGTCACTTCGCGCAAGCGGGCCCCGCCCCCCTCGATGGCGCTGGTCGCCAGCACGTCGATGAAGTAGAACTGGAACACCACGGCCAGCACCGACACCGCATAGGCCGAATTGGCCCAGTCGTAGAGGGCCCAACCCCAGATCTCCCGATTCAGTCGTCCCATGCCCGCCCCCGCTCGCAGATGGTGAAGCCGCCGCCCCGCCTGTTAAGTCTAATCGGGATGTCCGGATCGCGACCCTTTCGATGCGGCGCGGGCCGGCTGCAACACTCTGTGACTTCTCTCTGCCCGCCCGATTGACTAAGATCGCTCCGTCATTCGCCGCCACTGAAGAGATCTGCATGTTCAACGCGCGCGCGCCAACCGCCCCGGGAGCCCGCTCCTCCGTCGTGCTCCGCCCCCCGAGGCTGGCAGCCGCCCTGCTGCTGCTCGTCGCCCTGCTGTCGTCCGCCGCGCCCCAGGCCGTGGCCAGGGACAATAATCCCTATCAGCTCATCACCGAGGCCCGCCTGCCGACCCTGCAGGAGCAGCTCACCCGCTTCTGGATGCGGCATGCCGAACCCGGTGAATTTGCCGGCGTCGACGGGGTACCCATCCGCTATGTCGCCCTGCGCCATCCCCAGGCCCGGCACGCCATAGTGCTGGTCAACGGCCGCACCGAGAGCTACATCAAGTACCGGGAGCTGGCCTACGACCTCTACCGGCAGGGCTACAGCCTCTACCTCTACGATCATCGGGGCCAGGGCTTCTCCGGCCGCCTGCTCGGCGATCCCCAGAAGGGGCATGTGCAGGCCTTCGACGACTATGTGCAGGATCTCAAGCGGTTTCATGACCAGGTCATCGCCCGCGACGGGCCCCCGGCGCGCTTCCTGCTGGCGCACTCCATGGGCGGCACGGTGGCGGCCGGCTACCTGGCGCGCTGGCCCGACGACTTTCGGGCGGCGGCCCTGGCCTCGCCCATGCTCGGCATCGACCTTGGCCGGCTGCCCCCCCTGCTGGCCCGCAGCATCGCCTGGCTGCTGGACGGCAGCGCCCGGCTGCTGGGGCGGGAGTCGCCCTACCTGCCGGGCACCGGCCCCTACGAGGCGCTTCCCTTTGCCGACAACCCGCTGACCCAGAGTCCGCTGCGCTACCGGCTGTTCCGCGACACCTACCGCGCCTACCCCGAGGTGCAGCTGGGCGGCCCCAGCGCCCGCTGGCTCGAAGAGTCCATCACCCGGGCGGCCCAGACGGTGGCCGAGGCGGGCCGCATCCGCACCCCGTTGCTACTGCTGCAGGCGGGCGAGGACAGCGTGGTGCGCGCCGATGCCCAGCAGGCCTTCTGCCGCCATCTGGCGGCCGGTGGCCATCCCTGTGCCGGCGGCCAGCCGCAGCGCATTCCCGGCGCCCGTCACGAACTGCTCAACGAAAGCGATGCGTTTCGGGTGCCGGCCCTCACCGCCATACTGGATTTCTTTGCCCGGCATTCGTCGCCGCCGGCCAAGAAGTCATTCTCCGGGAGCGGGGGACGGGCTACAATGTGACCCGCTTCCCGGCCAGACACGAGGTTCATCCCGCCATGTACAAAGCTGTTGTCTCCGATCTCGACGGTACCCTGCTCAACACCCAGCACCAGATCTCGGCCCATACCCGCCATACCCTGCACCGCCTGCACCAGCAGGGTATCCAGGTGGTGGTCGCCACCGGCCGCCATCAGGTGGATGTGCAGGGCATTCGCGATGCCCTGGGGCTGGAGCTGTTTCTTATCACCGCCAACGGTGCCGTCATCCATGACCCTCAGGACCGCCTCATCTACAACCAGGTGCTGTCCCCCGAGGTGGCCCAGGAGCTGGTCGAGATCGCCCGCCCGCCGGAGGTGGTGCTGAATGTCTACCGCGGCGATGCCTGGTGCGTGGAGGAGGAGCAGCCGGGCTACCTCGACTTTCACAAGGACTCGGGCTTCGGCTACCAGCTGGTGGATTTGATCGCCCTGGACAAGCAGTAGATCAACAAGGTGTTCTACAGCGGCGAGCACGAGGTGCTGCAGACCCTGGAGGCGCAACTGCTGGCCCGCTATGGCGACAGCCTCAGCATCGCCTTCTCCCTGCCCTCCTGTCTGGAAGTGATGGCCAAGGGGGTCAACAAGGGCAATGCCGTCCAGGCGGTGCTGGCGCAAAACGGCCTGCGCCTCGACGAGGCGGTGGCCTTCGGCGATGGCATGAACGACTACGAGATGCTGGCCATGGTGGGACTGGGCGTGGTGATGGACAATGCCCACGATCGCCTGAAGACGGCGCTGCCCGACAATCCGCGCACCCTGACCGCCGACGAAGAAGGGGTCGCCCACTACCTGGATCGGCTGTTCGCCTGAGCCAGTCTGCCGCCGGCTACCCGGCCGGCGGCCTCTTTGCGGTTCCGCACTCCGCCCATTAGACTGGGATCACGCCGTCTTATGGAGGAGAGGCCCATGTCCCTGCCCGTGCTCGCCCGCCTGTTGCCGCTGTGGCTGCTGCTTCTGGGATTGAATGGCTGCAGCGCGCCGCCCGGCCCCGGGGCTCCGGCCGCCAAGGCCTTGCCGCCGGCCCCCGACTACCCCCAGGGACAGGCCCTGTTTCACGGTACCCTCGTCCACACCGGCCACCGCTTCCTGTTCACCCAGTGCGGCCATGCCGAGGCCTGGCCGCTCCAGGACGATGCCGCCTTGTGGCAGCAATGGCGCCACCTCGGCAGCCCGCCCCGGGCCTATGTCGAGCTGGAAGGCGAACTCGGCCTGGGCGAGCAGCGGGGCGCCCCCTTTCGCCTGCGCCCCGGCCGGATCAATCAGCTGGCCCTCCCCGAGGGCGACGCCTGCCTGCAAGACCCGGGCGGTTATGCCGTGCGCGCCTTCGGCACCGCGCCGGAGTGGTACCTCAGCCTGCAGGGTGCCCGCGCCCTGCTCACCACCCCCGCCCGTGGCCGAACCCCCTACCAGTTGCTGAGCCAGCATCGCGAGGCCGACGGCAGCCTGAACCTGAGCTTGCGCGATGGCGCCGGCCAGGCGGCACAGTTGCGGCTCAGCCCGGCGCCATGCAGCGCAACCCGGGCCGATGCCGGCCCCGGGACCCTCTGGGGATATCGGGCCAGCTGGCGTGCCGCCCGCCAGACCCTGGAAGGATGCGGGAGCCGCGGCCGGCCCTTGCTGCCCCTGCAACCGCGCCAGCTCTGGCAGGGCGAGCGTCCGCAACCGGAAAGCCAGGTGCAGCTTGAGTTGCTGGCCAACTACCAGGCCAGCCTCACCCATGTGCCGACCCGCGGCCCACAGGTGCGCTACCAGGGGGTCTGGCAGCCCACCCGCGACGGCCTCGAGCTGCTCTTCAACCGTCGTCAGGGGCGCGGTGTGCATGAAGCGATAGCGCTGCGCCAGCAGGGCAGCCGGCTGAGCGCCGCGGTGAGGCTGCTCAATGGCGGCGAGGTGGCATTCGAGCCGCCGCTCGAGCTGCATCCCGGTGCCCTCCCCCGAACCGAGGAGCCCCCCTCGACCATGACGGTGATGACGGCCGCCGCGGCCGTGACCGGCTGGCAGCCCAGCCACCGTCAGCCCAGCAACCGGCCCGATGCGGCCATCACCGAGGCGCTGCGCCTCTGGCAGCAGGGGCAACCGATGCCCGCCGCGCCGCTGCGCTACCGCTATCTGACATACGATCTCAACGGGGATGGGCAGGCCGATGCGCTGGTGCAGCTGGGCGATTGCGGCCCCACGGGCTGCGACTGGCTGATATTCGAGGGCCAGGGCCATGCGTACCGGCTCCTGGGGCAGATGACCGGTTTCCAGGGACCGCTGCTGGTGACGCCGGAACGCGACCAGGGCTGGCATGCGCTGCTGGTGCAGCCGGAGTTCGCGCGCTGGGTACGGCTGCCTTTCGACGGGCGACGCTATCCGGCCAGCCCCGCCGGCGCCCGCCGCGTGGCCACCCCGGACAGCCAAAGCCATGTGCAACTGCTGTTCAACACCGGCGACTGGCTGAGCCTGAACTGAGGCACGGGGCGGACCAGATCTGACCAATTGACGGCGGATAGGCCGGCTGGAGTATTCATCTCCGGGGCATAAGCGGGTAGAGTAATCCTGAGTCCGGCCGCCGGATGCCCTCTCTATTTTCAACCACGGCCTCAACAAGGGTGTATTGATGGAAACTGTAACCAAGTCCACGTTTACCGATGTATTGGAATTTGTGCGTATGTCCCGTCGTCAAAACAAGATCAAGCGCGAAATCGCCGACAACGAAAGGAAGATCCGCGACAACCAGAAGCGGGTGCTGCTGCTGGAAAACCTGAGCGACTACCTCAAGCCCGGCATGAGCATAGAGCAGGTGCAGGCGATCATCGCCAACATGAAGAGCGACTACGAGGATCGCGTCGATGACTACATCATCAAGAACGCCGAGATCTCCAAGGAGCGCCGCGAGCTGGGCAAGAAACTCAAGGCCATGGGCGATCTGAAGTAAGCCATCCCGGCCGGGCCCGAGGCATCCCCCGGGCCCGGCAAGCCGCTACTTTTGGCGGGTGATTTTGTCCAGATAGCCCATGGCAAAAGCCGACATGACGAAGGTGATGTGGATGAGCAAATACCACATGATCTTGTCGTTATTGATGTTTTCGGTATTCATGAAGATCTTCAGCAGGTGGATCGACGAGATGGCCACGATGGACGCCGCCACCTTGTTCTTCAGCGAACCGGCATCCAGCTTGCCCAGCCAGCCCAGCTTCTCTTCCTCCTCTTCCACATCCAGCCGGGAGACGAAGTTCTCGTAGCCTGAAAACATCACCATCACGATAAGCCCCCCCACCAGCGCGATGTCGATCAGCGACAGGGTGATGAGCACCAGGTCCACCTCCCTGATGGCAAAAATGTTGGGAATGAGGTGAAAAATCTCCTGAAAGAACTTGATGCTCAGTGCCAGCAGGACCAGGCTCAGCCCCAGGTAAATGGGGGCCATGATCCAGCGGGATGCATACATCAGCCTTTCGATTAGTTGCTCCATGCGCGCCTCTTGTCATGTGAATACGCCGACCCGGCGACTCGCCGGTCCACTGACTATATCAAACCTTCGCCCATGGGTTGAAGCACGCCCCTGCGGGCCCCCTGCGGCCGCTTGAATTTAAAAGACGATCGGTCTAAAGTTCGCGAACGCAGAAATGGCACCAATGGCACGCGCGGCAGACGGCGCGGCCGAGGCGCCAGGCTCACCCCGTCCAGCGCCACCACGCCTGGCGGCACACACTAAGGCACCCTCATCATGACTGTTTTGCGCTTTCCGCCGCTGGTCTGGCTCGGCATCGGCATCCTCATCATCAGCCTGGGCATCCGCCAGTCGTTCGGCATCTTCATGCTGCCCCTGTCCGAGCACTTCCAGGCCGGGCGGGAATTTTTCAGTTTTGCCATCGCCCTGCAGAACCTGCTGTTCGGCCTGTTCCAGCCCTTCGTCGGCATGGCGGCAGACCGGTGGGGCGCCCGGCGCATCATCGCCGGCGGCGCCATCGCCTACGCGGCGGGTCTTTACCTCACCTCGGTGGCCAGCGGCCCGGGGATGCTCTACCTCTCGCTGGGGGCGCTGGTTGGCCTCGGCCTGAGCGGGAGCAGCTATGTCATCGTGCTGGGCGCGGTCGCCAGGGTGGTGCCGGCCCGGCATGCGGCGAAGGCATTTGGCCTGACCACGGCGGCCGGCTCGTTCGGCATGTTCGCCATGATACCGGCCGCCCAGAGCCTGCTGGCCGACTTCGGCTGGCAGGCGGCGCTGCAGGCGCTGGCGCTGCTGTGCACCCTGATAATGGCGTTCAGCCTGTTCATGCGCTCGGCCGGCGCGAGCCCGGAGCGGCAGCCGGAGAACGAAGAGGGGCAGCACAGCCTGAAAGCGGCCCTGAAAGAAGCCCTGAACCACCGGGGTTACTGGCTGATCCATGCCGGCTTCTTTGTCTGCGGCTTCCATGTGATGTTCATCGCCACCCACCTGCCCGGCTACCTGGCGGACAGGCAGCTGCCCGCCGCCACGGCGGCCATGGCGCTCTCCTGCGTCGGCATCTTCAACATCGTCGGCTCCTATTTCTGGGGCGCGATGGGCGATCGCTTCAGCAAGCGCCATGTGATGTCAGTGCTCTATCTGATGCGCGCCCTGGTGATTGCCGCCTTCCTTGCCTGGCCCCTCACCCAGACCACGGCGGCCCTGTTCGGCAGCGCCATCGGTTTTTGCTGGCTGGGCACTGTGCCGCTGACATCCGGCCTGGTGCGCCAGATCTTCGGCGCCCGCTACCTCTCCAGCCTCTACGGCCTGGTGTTCCTCACCCACCAGCTGGGCAGC
>JBFHKO010000110.1:0-8445 GCA_041595355.1 Aeromonadaceae bacterium | reverse complement strand
TGTCGTCGTCGTTGGCGACTCTTGTACAATCAGCAGCGTATAGTCGGTGCAACGCCCATCACAGAAGGCAACGGCGCGCAGGGGCGTAAACCACTCTAATGCAAGAGGAGGGCGTTGTTGTGCAGTCGTCGTCACCACTCCGCTGCTGCTGGTGGTCACCTCGACCCACGGCGCCGGCGAAGTACCGGATAACCTGCAACCCTTCGCCGAGGCGCTGGCGAGCCGGCAGCCGGATCTGAACGCTCTCCGCTACGGGATCGTCAGCCTGGGCGACAGCGGCTACGACACCTTCTGCGAGGGAGGCAAAACCCTGGATCGGCTGCTGGAAGCCTGTGGCGCCACGCGGGTGGGGGAGCGGCTGGAGATCGACGCCAGCCTGCAGGAGCTGCCGGAGGATGCCGCCGAACAGTGGCTGCAGAGCTGGTTGCCCCAGATCCATCACCTGGATCTCGGCTGATCCGATGCCATGGGCCGCCTGCGGCTTACTCCGGGCGGATCCCGCTTATCCACACACCGCCAACAGGCTGCGCCCAGGCTCACTAGACTTACACACATTAAAATAAATTTACCCGCGATCTTGTTGATAACCAGGCTAACAATAGCTGATCAACCGGTAGTTATTCTTGGTGAACGCCGGCAAGCCAGATGGCTCTGTGGATAAAGAAGGCAGTTATCACCGGCTACACCAGCCCTTGATCCCGGGGAGATCACAGGAAAGGATCCCGCTTAAGCGCATGATCCTTACGATCAATTCCGGCTTACCCACAGACGGGGCGGATCCTAGTAGTAGATCCAATAAAAGATCGATCTAAAGATCCTTAATCTTATTAGGGCGGATCACCCGGATCGATTTATCGCATGCTGTCCGTTTTACTGAGGTCGCTAACCAGCTAGAATGAGCGGCCTTTTTCAGGCAGACGATCCAGAGACAAGGCGTAACCGAGGTGACCTTTTATGCAATATCATGAGCAATTCGATGTGATCGTGGTCGGTGGTGGCCATGCCGGCACCGAAGCCGCGACTGCGGCAGCACGCATGGGCCGTTCGACCCTGTTGCTGACGCACAACATCGATACGCTGGGGCAGATGTCCTGCAATCCCGCCATCGGCGGGATCGGCAAGGGACACCTGGTCAAGGAGGTCGACGCCCTGGGCGGGATCATGGCCGGTGCCATCGATCGCGCCGGGATCCAGTTCCGAATTCTCAACTCGTCCAAGGGACCGGCCGTGCGTGCCACCCGGGCCCAGGCCGATCGTCTGCTGTACAAACAGACCATCCGTGAGCAGCTGGAAAACCAGCCCAACCTGCAGATCTTCCAACAGGCCTGCGACGATCTGATCCTCGAGGGAGACAGCGTCCGCGGCGTGGTGACCCAGGCCGGGATCCGGATCCTGGCCAGAACGGTGGTATTGACCGCCGGCACCTTCCTGAATGGGTTGATCCACATCGGCATGGAACATTACCGGGGCGGCCGTGCCGGGGATCCCGCCTCAGTGGCGCTGGGGACCCGGCTGCGCGAGCTGCCGCTGCGCATCGGCCGCCTGAAAACCGGTACCCCACCGCGCATCGATGCCCGTTCGGTGGACTTCTCCGTGCTGCAGGCACAACCGGGAGACGATCCGGTGCCGGTGTTCTCGTTTCTCGGCCGTCCCGAGCAGCATCCGCGCCAGGTGCCCTGTTACATCACCCATACCAACGAGCGCACCCATGAGGTGATCCGCCAGAACCTGCACCGCAGTCCCATGTATGCCGGGGTCATCGAAGGTATAGGTCCGCGCTACTGCCCCTCCATCGAAGACAAGATCATGCGTTTTGCCGACAAGAACGCACACCAGATCTTCATCGAGCCGGAAAGCCTGAGCTCCCATGAGCTCTACCCCAATGGGGTCTCCACCAGCCTGCCATTCGACGTGCAGGTGCAGATCATCCGCTCCATGAAGGGCTTCGAGCAGGCGCACATCACCCGGCCGGGCTACGCCATCGAATACGACTTCTTCGATCCCCGGGATCTGAAGGCCAACATGGAAAACAAGTGCCTGCACAACCTGTTCCTGGCGGGACAGATCAACGGCACCACCGGCTACGAGGAGGCGGCCGCCCAGGGGCTGCTGGCCGGGATCAACGCGGCCCTGCGCGCCCGGGAGGAGGATCCCTGGGCACCGCGTCGGGATCAGGCCTACATGGGCGTCATGATGGACGATCTCTGCACCCTGGGTACCCAGGAGCCCTACCGCATGTTCACCAGCCGCGCGGAATACCGCCTGCTGCTGCGGGAAGACAACGCCGATCTGCGCCTGACCGCCATCGGCCGCCAGCTGGGGCTGGTGAATGACGAGCGCTGGGCCCATTTCAGCGACAAGCTGGAGGCCATCGAGCTCGAGCGCCAGCGCTTGCGCCAGACCTGGATCAACCTGAATCACCCCGGGCTGGCCCAGCTCAATGAACAACTGCAGGCGCCGCTCAGCCGGGAGCACAATCTGGAAGAGCTGCTGCGTCGTCCCGAAGTCACCTATGCCGGCCTGATGCAGGTGGAGGGGCTGGGCCCGGCGCTGGAGAACGTCCAGGCCGCCGAGCAGGTGGAGATCCAGGTGAAATATGCCGGCTACATCGAGCGCCAGCAGGAGGAGATCGAGAAGCAGCTGCGCAACGAGCACACCCTGCTGCCGCTGGATCTCGATTACCAGGAGGTGCCCGGCCTCTCCAAGGAGGTGAGCCTGAAGCTGAATGACAGCAAGCCGAACACCATAGGCCAGGCGGCGCGCATTCCCGGCATCACGCCGGCGGCCATTTCCATCCTGTTGGTGTATCTGAAAAAACGCGGCTTGCTGCGCAAGTCGGCCTGAGGAAATCCATGCTGGAACTAGAACCGCGACTGACTGCGCTGCTGGCGCAGACCCCGCTGGTGGTATCCGATCGGCAGAAACAGCAGCTGCTGGGGCTGGTCGGGTTGCTGCACAAGTGGAACAAGGCTTACAATCTGACCTCGGTGCGGGAACCCGACGCCATGCTGGTGAAGCACATTCTCGACAGCCTGGTGGTCAGTCCCTATCTGCAGGGCCGCCGCTTCATCGATGTTGGCACCGGTCCGGGCCTGCCGGGCTTGCCGCTGGCCATCCTCAATCCGGACAAGCAGTTCGTGCTGCTGGACAGCCTGGGCAAGCGCATCCGCTTCATTCGCCAGGTGGTGCACGAGCTCGGGCTGACCAACGTCACCGCCGTGCAGGCGCGGGTCGAGGCATTTGCGGATGAACAGGGCTTCGACGGCGTGCTGAGCCGCGCCTTTGCCTCCCTGACCGACATGCTGACCTGGTGTGGGCATCTGGCGGCCGCCGACGGCCGCTTCCTGGCCCTCAAGGGGCAATATCCCGCCGACGAGCTGGCACAACTGCCGGCGGGGTTTTCC
Source organism: Aeromonadaceae bacterium (assembly GCA_041595355.1). Taxonomy (GTDB): domain Bacteria; phylum Pseudomonadota; class Gammaproteobacteria; order Enterobacterales; family Aeromonadaceae; genus JBFHKO01. The sequence continues at coordinate 5,041 of JBFHKO010000110.1, read as the reverse complement.
CTGGAGGCGGCCCACACCCTGGAGGTGCCTGAGCTGGAAGGCGAACGCCACCTTATCGTACTCGGAAAACACTAAGCATCAGGGGTAGTCGTGGGAAAAATCATCGCCATCGCAAACCAGAAGGGGGGCGTGGGCAAGACCACGACCTGTGTCAATCTGGCGGCCTCCATGGCCGCCACCCGCCGCAAGGTCTTGCTGATCGATCTGGATCCCCAGGGCAATGCCACCATGGCCAGCGGGGTGGACAAATACCAGGTCGAGCGTACCGCCTATGATCTGCTGGTCGAGGAGTGCCCCGTCGAGCAGGTCATCATTCCCGAAACCAGCGGGGGCTATCAGCTCATCGCCGGCAATGCCGATGTCACGGCGGCGGAGATCCGGCTGATGGAGTTCTTCGCCCGGGAAGTGCGGCTGCGCAATGCCCTGGCCCCCATCCGCGATCAGTTCGACTACATCTTCATCGATTGCCCCCCCTCCCTCAACCTGCTCACCGTCAATGCCATGTCCGCCGCCGATTCGGTGCTGGTGCCCATGCAGTGCGAATATTTTGCCCTGGAGGGGCTGACGGCCCTGGTGGATACCATCGGCAAGCTGGCCGCGGTGGTCAACCCGCGCCTCGAGATTGAAGGCATCCTCAGAACCATGTTCGATCACCGCAATCGCCTGGCGAATGAGGTGTCCGATCAGCTGAAACAGCACTTCGGCGAGCGGGTCTATCGCACCATCATTCCGCGCAATGTGCGTCTGGCCGAGGCGCCAAGCTTCGGCTCGCCCGCCATGTATTACGACAAGAGTTCCCTGGGCTCCAAGGCCTATCTGGCCCTGGCCGGCGAAATGCTGCGGCGCGAGGAACAACTCAAACCGGCTCCGGCCTCAGCCTGAGAAGCAAGATGAACCTCAAGAAACGTGGACTCGGAAAGGGACTGGATGCGCTGCTGGGTACCAGCAACGCCGTCCGTCAGAAACAGTTACTGGCCGATGATGAGGCGAACGCCAGCGAGGCGTCCCCGCTGCAGGGTGAGCTGCGCCATCTGCCCATCGGCTGGCTGCAGGCAGGCAAATACCAGCCGCGCAGGGACATGTCCCAGGCGTCGCTGGAAGAGCTGGCGGAGTCCATCCGCGCCCAGGGGGTGATCCAGCCCATAGTGGTACGCCAGCTGGCGGAGCAGGCCTTCGAGATCATTGCCGGCGAGCGTCGCTGGCGCGCCAGCCAGCTGGTGGCCCTGGAGACGGTGCCCTGCCTGGTCAAGAACGTGCCCGACGAGGCGGCGGTGGCGATTGCCCTCATCGAGAACATCCAGCGCGAGGATCTGAATGCCATCGAAGAGGCGGTGGCGCTGGAGCGGCTGATGAACGAGTTTCAGCTCACCCATCAGCAGGTGGCGACGGCGGTGGGCAAGTCACGCAGCACCGTCAGCAACCTGCTGCGCCTCAACCAGCTGAACGAGGATGTGAAGCGGCTGGTCGAAAATGGCGATCTGGAAATGGGGCATGCGCGTGCGCTGCTGGCGCTGGACCCAGAGGCCCAGTCCAGCCTGGCCCAGCAGGTGGCGGAGAAGGGGCTGACGGTGCGTGAAACCGAACATTTTGTAAAAAAACTACAAAATCCGGATGCGCCCAAGCCGGCCAAGGCCGTCTCCATGGCCAGCCAGGCCTGGCAGCAGGCCGCTGCCGAGCGGCTGGGGCTGGAGGTAAAGTGGCACGAATCCAGCAGGCACAAGGGCAAGGTGGTGCTCAGCTACCGCAGCCAGCAGCAGCTGGAGACGCTCCTGCAGCAGCTGGGATTGGTTCCGGATTGAAAAGACCTAGGCATAATCTGGTCTTTTTACAAGCTCTGGAGTATTGTTTTCTGCAGTCGCGCTTAAATTGACATTAATATGGGTGGTGATAGCGTTTACATTGCCTGTTAATGTGATCAATTCGTCGAATATAATGTTGTTTTTGTGTTAAAAAGGCACGCCTTGGGCTGGCCTTGACGCATGGAGTTGCTGGTGAATCGGAATCGCAGCATGGGGGGACAACACCTCGCTAGGTCGGTGCTGATTTATCAGTTGTTCCTGATAGCGATCTGCGTACTCGCCTGGTTACTGGGCAGGAGCGCAGTCGCTGCCTATTCCGCCTTCGTGGGAGGCGGGATTTACTGGGTGCCGCAACTCTTGTTCAGCCTGATAGGGATTTCGCGCAAAACGGAAGACCTGAGCGTTGGCTTGGTGTTGTGGGATATCTACTGCGGTGCAGGTGTCAAGCTGGTCGCCACTCTGGTGTTGTTCATGGTGGCGTTCAAGTGGCTGCAGGTGCAACACGTGCCCCTGTTCGTCACCTACGGCTTGTTGCTCTGTTCCCAGTGGGTTATTTCGTTAACTCTCAACAATCGTTACTAGGGAAACTCATGGCTGCAACAGGAGAAATGCTGACTCCGCAGGGGTATATCTCCCACCATTTGCACCATCTGCAGGTGGGTGAGGGCTTCTGGGCGGTGAATATCGACTCTATGATATTTTCCGTGGTCCTGGGCGCGTTGTTCATCTGGTTATTCCGCCGGGTCGCCGTCAAGGCGACCAGCGGGGTGCCGGGCAAGTTGCAGTGCTTCGTTGAGATGCTGGTCGATTTCGTGGATGACTCCGTCAAGGGCATCTTCCACGGCAAGAGCCAGCTGATTGCTCCACTGGCACTGACAGTGTTCGTCTGGGTTTTCCTGATGAACCTGATGGATCTTATCCCGGTTGACTACCTGCCTTACACGGCACAGGCGCTGGGGATCCCCTACTTGCGAGTAGTTCCTTCTGCCGATGTTAACATCACTATGTCCATGGCTCTGGGTGTCTTCGCCCTGATCATCATCTACAGCATCAGGATGAAGGGTGTCTCGGGCTTTGTGAAAGAGTTGACTCTCAACCCTTTCAATCACTGGGCACTGATCCCTGTTAACCTCGCGTTGGAGTTGGTTACCTTGCTTTCCAAGCCCATCTCTCTGGGCCTGCGTCTGTTTGGTAACATGTATGCCGGTGAGCTGGTCTTTATCCTGATCGCTGGTCTGCTACCGTGGTGGTCCCAATGGCTGCTTAGCGTGCCCTGGGCGCTGTTCCACATTCTGGTTATTACTCTGCAAGCCTTTATCTTCATGGTGTTGACTATCGTCTACTTGTCGATGGCCAGTGAAGACCACTAATCCTGTCACGTTTACTAGCTCTGTTTGGAGAATCTAAAGATGGAAATGATTTACTTCGCCGCTGCAATCATGCTGGGTATGGCCGCCGTGGGTGCCGCTATCGGTATCTCCTTGCTGGGTGGCAAGTTTCTGGAAGGCGCTGCCCGTCAGCCTGACCTGATGCCCATCCTGCGTACCAACTTCTTCATCGTCATGGGTCTGGTCGACGCCATCCCGATGATCGTGGTGGGTATGGCTCTGTACCTGATCTTCGGTGTCGCTGCCTGATAGTGATGCGGTTGTCATCACTTTCTTTTTAAATTTCACATAGAGAGGTCTTGGTTGTGAGTATTAACGCCACCCTCCTCGGCCAGACGATTGCTTTCATTATTTTTGTCTGGTGCTGCATGAAGTTCGTATGGCCGCCGCTGATGGCTGCCATCGAGGCTCGTCAGAAAGCCATTGCTGACGGTCTCACCTCTGCAGAGCGCGCCGAAAAAGATCTGAAATTGGCCAAGGCCAATGCCGCCGATCAGCTGAAGGAAGCCAAGCTCCAGGCCGCCAAAATCATCGAACAGGCCAACAAGCGTAAGGCCCAGATCATTGATGAGGCCACCATGGGTGCCCAGGCCGAACGGGATAATATCCTGGCTCAGGGCCGCGCCGAAATTGAAGCTGAACGTCATCGTGCCAAAGAAGAACTGCGCAAGCAGGTGGCTGCCCTTGCCATTGCGGGTGCAGAGAAAATTCTGGCGCGCCAAATCGACCAGGCTGCCAACAGCGACATCGTCGACAAGCTGGTAGCAGAACTGTAACGGGAACGGGGCTATGTCTGAACTGACTACCATCGCTCGCCCCTACGCCAAGGCTGCTTTCGAGTTTGCCGTTGAGCACAAGGCGGTTGACCAGTGGCTGGGAATGCTCGGCTTCGCTGCAGAAGTGGTGAAGAACGACACCATCCAGACCCTGGTGACCGGTTCTGTGGCTGCGGAAGAACTGACAAAGTTGTTTGTCAGTGTCTGTGGTGAGCAACTCGACAAGTACGGTCAGAACCTTATCCGGGTAATGGCTGAAAATGGTCGCTTGGGTGTGCTGCCGGCGGTCGTTGCTGAATTTGTCACACTCAAGGCTGAACTGGATAAAGAAGTTCAGGCTGAGGTCATTTCGGCGATCGCACTGACCGACCAGCAGAAAGCCAATATTCAGGCTTCTCTGGAACAACGTCTCGCACGCAAAGTGAAGCTGAATTGCAGCATCGATGCGTCCTTGATGGCCGGAGTGCTCATCAAGGCCGGTGATCTGGTTATCGACGGTTCTGTCCGCGGTAAGCTGGATCGCATGGCCGACGCGCTGCAATCTTGATTGGGGTATTAGAGCATGCAACTGAATTCCACTGAAATCGCCGAGCTGATCAAGCAGCGCATTGCGCAGTTTGATGTAAAGAGCGAAGCGCGTAACGAGGGTACCATCGTCTCCGTGAGCGATGGTATCATTCGTATCCACGGCTTGGCCGATGCCATGCAGGGGGAAATGATCGAGCTGCCGGGCAACCGTTACGCTCTGGCATTGAACCTGGAGCGTGACTCCGTTGGTGCCGTGGTCATGGGTCCCTATGCCGGTCTGGCCGAAGGGATGAAGGTCAAGGGTACTGGCCGCATTCTGGAAGTGCCGGTCGGTCGTGGTCTGCTGGGCCGGGTGGTTAACACCCTGGGGCAGCCCATCGACGGCAAGGGGCCGGTCGAGCACGATGGTTTCTCTCCGGTCGAGGTGATCGCCCCCGGCGTCATCGAGCGTAAATCTGTCGATCAGCCGGTCCAGACCGGTCTGAAGGCCATCGATGCCATGATCCCCATTGGTCGTGGCCAGCGTGAGCTGATCATCGGTGACCGTCAG
>JBFHKO010000109.1:0-8573 GCA_041595355.1 Aeromonadaceae bacterium | reverse complement strand
GCTGGGCGAGGCCCTGCCCCACATCGAGGCCCTGCCCGAAGCGCGGCGGGCCCGCTGGTCGCTGGATGTGGATCCCCAGGATCTGTTCTGATAACCGGTCACGCGCGGAAAACGGCTCGGGGGCGCACCTCAATGCAGGCGCAGCGGCTCATGCAGCATCGCCATCAGGAAACGCAGCGCATCGCCGCAGTCGGCACCGGACACCAGACTGCATCGATGCTCCGCCGGCAGCGGCAGCATCTCCAACCAACGCTGCACCACCCAGCAGGCATTGGTCCACTGGGGCTCCGGATAGAGGGTGGCATAGTCTGGATTCTCCTCGAACAGCTCGCCCAGCTTGTTCGCCAGGACCTGCAGATCGGGTCCCAGCTGCCACACCGGCCAGTTGGGCAGCGGCTCCACCAGCCCTTGCAGCAGGCCGTCCGCCTGGGTGCTCAAGGCGGCGATGCGCACCCGGCACAGGCCGCGCACCTGTATCCCCAGGGTTTCCCCCTCCAGCCAGTCAAAATCGACCACCTCCACCCGGGTGCCGATGGGCATCAGGGGCAGGGCGCCCTCCCGGCGCGGCTCGCCCAGGGTGCAGAGCCCGAACCCCAATCCCCGGCTCTCGCTCAGCATGCGCAGATGGCGGGGCTCGACGATGCGCAGTGGCAGAATGCCACCGGGCAGCAGCTGCACCTTGATGGGAAACAGGGCCAATTTCATCACGCCTCCACGGGATCGCCGCAGCGTTCGGGCTCACCTTTTCCAAGTGTAGAGCACCCCGCGCCGCCGCGGCGGGCCGCCCGACCGGGGCGGAGGTAGTCAGCGGCGGCTAATCCGGGTAAAATTTCGGCCCCTGTGGAACACGATGTCGTAATTTGAGTTTTCGGACGGTCAGAGATGAAAGAGCATATTCAGCAGCTACTTGAGCAAACCCTGTCCACCCTGATCGCGCAGGGCTCCCTGCCGGCCGAGGTGGTACCCCGCATTCAGGTAGATAACACCAAGGATAAGGCTCATGGTGATCTGGCCACCAACCTGGCCATGCTGCTGGCCAAACCGGTCGGCAAGCCGCCCCGGGCCGTGGCCCAGCTCATCATCGATCACCTGCCGGCCTCCGAACTGGTGGCCAGGGTGGAGATCGCCGGCCCCGGCTTCATCAACTTCTACCTCGACAGCCAGTGGCTGGGACGCCAGCTGGAAGCCATGCTGACCAGCGCTCAGTGCGGCGTGAAGATGGCCGCGCCGGCCCAGACCATAGTCGCCGATTACTCCGCCCCCAACGTGGCCAAGGAGATGGCGGTACACCATATCCGCTCCACCGTCATCGGCGATGCCGTGGTCCGCACCCTGGAATTTCTCGGTCACAAGGTGATCCGCGCCAACCATGTGGGCGACTGGGGCACCCAGTTCGGCATGCTGATCGCCTACCTGGAGGATCTGCAGGAAGAGAGCGATCACCAGACCCTGGCGCTGGCCGATCTGGAGGCCTTCTACCGGGAGGCCAAGCAGCGCTACGACGCCGATGTCGAGTTCGCCGAGCGCGCCCGCCAGTACGTGGTCAAACTGCAGGGCGGCGACGACAACTGTCGCACCCTGTGGCGCCGGCTGGTGGATGTCACCATGGAGCAGAACCAGCGCATCTACGATCGGCTGGGGGTCTCGCTCTCCGTTGACGACATGATGGGCGAGAGCCTCTACAACCCCATGCTGGCCGGCATCGTCACCGATCTGCAGGCCAAGGGGCTGGCAGTGGAGAGCGAGGGGGCCCAGGTGGTCTACCTGGAGGAATTCCGCGGCAAGGACGGCGAGGCCATGGGCGTCATAGTGCAGAAGAAGGATGGCGGCTTCCTCTATACCACCACCGACATCGCCTGTACCAAGTACCGGGTCGAGACCCTGCATGCCGAACGGGTGCTCTACTTCATCGACTCCCGTCAGGCCCAGCACCTGCAGCAGGCCTGGCGTATCGCCCGCCTGGCCGGCTATGTGCCGGAGGGCGTCTCGCTGGAGCACCACGCCTTCGGCATGATGCTGGGCAAGGATGGCAAACCCTTCAAGACCCGCTCCGGCGGCACCGTCAAGCTGGCCGAGCTGCTGGACGAGGCCGAGCAGCGCGCCGCCGCCCTGCTGGCCGACAAGGGCAGCGACCTGAGCGACGCCGAGCGCGCCCGGGTGGTGCATGCCGTGGCCATGGGGGCGGTCAAGTATGCGGATCTCTCCAAAAACCGCACCACCGACTACATCTTCGACTGGGACAACATGCTCACCTTCGAGGGCAATACGGCTCCCTACCTGCAGTATGCCTACACCCGCATCCAGTCCATCTTCCGCAAGGCCGCCGAGGGCAGCCAGCCGGGCCCCGTCATCATCGAGGCGCCGGCCGAGGAGGCCCTGGCGCAAAAACTGATCCAGTTCAACGATGTGGTGCAGAGCGTGGCCGCCAAGGGCATGCCGCACCTGCTCTGTACCTACCTCTACGAACTGTCCGGTGCCTTCATGAGCTTCTACGAGGCCTGCCCCATCAACAAGGAGGGCGTGGCCACCGAGACCCGGGCCAGCCGGCTGACGCTCAGCGCCCTGACCGCCAAGGTGTTGCATCAGGGTCTGAGTCTGCTGGGCATAGAGACACTGGAGCGCATGTAACCCATGCACAGGGACTACGTCCACAGCACGCGCCCTGCACGCAAGCGCAAATCCAGCCGCCCGGCCCCCCGTCGACCAAGCAGCGCGCCCTTTCCCCTGTTGCGGGCGCTGCTGGCACTGGGGCTGATGGTGGCGTTCGGGGTGTTCCTGTACCACATCAGCGGCGCCGGCGACAGCGAGCCGGATACCGTGCAGGCCCGCCCCGAAGCCAAGCCCATTCCCATCGAGGAGCAGCGACCGACCAAGGAGAAGTTCGACTACATGCACCTGCTGGAGAACAAGGAGGTGAAAGTCGACCTTCCCAGCGCCGCCGAGAGCACGGTGGCCGCCGCCCCCAGCCGTCCCTACCAGATGCAGTGCGGCTCCTTTCGCGCCGCCGCCCAGGCCGATGCCCTCAAGGTGCGCATCGCCTTCCAGGGCATCAATTCCCAGGTGCGCCGCAGCGAGGGCAAGAACGGTGTCTGGTACCGGGTGGTGCTGGGGCCCTATCCGGGGCGGCGCGAGGCCCAGAACGACATGAACAAGCTGCGTCAGGCCAAACTGGTGCAGGAGTGCGGCATCTGGCTGTGGGAGGGTTGAAAAGCCCGCCCCCTGCCCTCATCTCCTTGAGCAGACCCCATTCCGACCGGCCAGCCGGCTGGTTCCGCTCAAGCGAGGTTTCACGTGACAACAATCGTTTCCGTTCGCCGCCATGGCCAGGTGGTCATAGGGGGAGATGGCCAAGTCTCCCTCGGCAACACCGTCATGAAAGGCAACGCCCGCAAGGTTCACCGCCTCTATAACGGCAAGGTGCTGGCCGGGTTTGCCGGTGGCACCGCCGATGCCTTCACCCTGCTGGAGCTGTTCGAAGCCAAACTCCAGGCCCATCAGGGCAACCTGGAGCGCGCCGCCGTGGCGCTGGCCAAGGAGTGGCGCACCGATCGCATGTTGCGTCGCCTGGAAGCCCTGCTGGCGGTGGCCGATGCCAGCAAATCCTTCATCATCACCGGCAACGGTGACGTGGTGCAGCCGGAAAACGACCTCATCGCCATCGGCTCCGGCGGCGCCTATGCCCAGTCCGCCGCCCGGGCGCTGCTCGAGAATACCGATCTCGGCGCCCAGCAGATAGTGCAGAAGGCCCTGACCATCGCCGGCGACATCTGCGTCTTCACCAACGGCTTCCAGACCATCGAAGTGCTGGACTACCCGACCGAATAATAGCGCCGCGAGCCCCCTCGCCCGCCAGAGGACAATGTCATGTCAGAAATGACCCCCAGAGAAATAGTGCACGAACTGGATCGCCACATCATCGGTCAGGCCGACGCCAAGCGCGCCGTGGCCATCGCCCTGCGCAACCGCTGGCGGCGCATGCAACTGGAGCCCGAGCTGCGCCAGGAGGTCTCGCCCAAGAACATCCTCATGATAGGCCCCACCGGCGTCGGCAAGACCGAGATCGCCCGCCGCCTGGCGAGGCTCGCCAACGCCCCCTTCATCAAGGTCGAGGCCACCAAGTTCACCGAGGTGGGCTACGTGGGCAAGGAGGTCGACGCCATCATCCGCGATCTCACCGATATCGCCATGAAGATGGTGCGCGAACAGGAGGTGGAGCGGCTGCGCTTCCGCGCCCAGGAAGCCGCCGAGGAGCGCATTCTGGACGTGCTGCTGCCCGCCCCCCGCAGCGGCTGGGGCGATGAGGAGAAGCCCGAGAACACCCATACCCGCCAGGTATTTCGCAAGAAGCTGCGCGAAGGCGGGCTGGACGACAAGGAGATCGAGCTGGAGCTGAGCGCCCCCCAGATGGGGGTCGAGATCATGGCGCCCCCCGGCATGGAGGAGATGACCAACCAGCTGCAGGGACTGTTCCAGAACCTCGGTGCCGGCCAGAAGAAAAAGCGCAAGCTGAAGGTGAAGGAGGCGCTGAAACTGCTGGAGGAAGAGGAGGCGGCCAAGCTGGTCAACCCGGAGGAGCTGAAGGAGAAGGCCATCGCCGCGGTAGAGAACCAGGGCATCGTCTTCATCGACGAGATCGACAAGATCTGCAAGCGTGGTGAGTCCAGCGGCCCCGACGTCTCCCGGGAAGGGGTGCAGCGCGATCTGCTGCCGCTGGTGGAGGGCTGCACCGTCAGCACCAAGCACGGCTCAGTGCGCACCGATCACATCCTGTTTATCGCCTCCGGCGCCTTTCAGGTGGCCCGCCCCTCGGATCTCATCCCCGAGCTGCAGGGACGGCTGCCCATTCGCGTCGAGCTGGATGCCCTGAGCAGCAACGACTTCGAGCGCATCCTCACCGAGCCGAATGCCTCCCTGAGCGAGCAGTACCGGGCCCTGCTGGCTACCGAGGCGGTCACCGTGGAGTTCACCGCCGATGGCATCCGCCGCATTGCCGAGGCCGCCTGGCAGGTCAACGAGCGCACCGAAAACATCGGCGCACGGCGTCTGCATACGGTGCTGGAGCGGCTGATGGAGGAGATCTCCTTCGAAGCGGCCGACACCGCCGGTGCGCACCACCGCATCGATGCCGGCTATGTCGACGCCCACCTGGGCAAGCTGGTGGAGGATGAGGATCTCAGCCGCTTCATCCTCTGAGCCCCCCCGTATCCCGCCGGTCCCCCGGCGGGATCCCGGTTCCCCCACCCCGAGGGGGGAATTACGTTGAATTGCCCTGTGCAATCCCTATACTGAAGCCTCCTGCTTGCGGCCTGGCGTCTCCCTCATGGAATACAACACTTCAGAACTCTGTAATACCTACATGGACATGGTCGATGTGGTCGAGCCCATGTTCAGCAGCTATGGCGGGCGCGCCTCCTTCGGCGGCGTCATCAGCACAGTCAAATGCTTCGAGGCCAATGGCCTTATCCAGGAGCTGGTGCGTGAAGACGGCGTCGGCCGGGTGCTGCTCATCGATGGTGGCGGCTCATTGCGCCGGGCGCTGATCGATGCCGGCATCGCCGCCACGGCGGCCGAAAACGGCTGGGAAGGCATCGTCTGCTACGGCAGCGTGCGCGAGGTGGACGCCCTGGCCGAGCTGGATATCGGCCTGCAGGCGCTGGCTTCGATTCCGGTGGGAGCCGAGGACGAGGATACCGGCGACACGGATCTGCCGGTCAACTTCGGCGGCGTCACCTTTCTGCCCGAGGATCACCTCTATGCCGACACCACCGGCATCATCCTCTCCCCCGAGCCGCTGGACATCGACTAACCCGCTGTCCCGCTCATGAAAAACGCCGGTCAGTGACCGGCGTTTTTGTTTCCGCAAACCGAACTCAGACAGACTCGTCCATGTGGTCCATCTTGCCCAGCAGATTGCGCAGACGCTCCTGCCAGGCATGGTGATCGTTGCGCAGCTGCTGATTTTCATTCTGCAGATGCTGATTCTCGTTCTGCAGATGATGGTTTTGCCCCTTGAGCTCATCGAGCTCCATCTTCAGCAGGGAAATGCTGTCCACGGCAGATTGGACCCTGGCTTCCAGTTGTTCCAGTACTTCAAACGACATATTCGCACCCATGTTTTCGTTGGCGACCGACCCTGACTCCAGGGTCAACAGGCAGTTACCCAGCATACTCCGTCACCCCGGGAGCAACAAGGCAGGCGCCCGCATTTGCCCCGCCTCCGGGGCCGGTTGATGGCTTATTAACCGCCGAGGTCGCGCCACAGCTGGTAGCCGGCCAGCAGGGCGAGGCAGAGCAGCGACTGCCAGAACGCATAGCCCAGGTTCCAGCGCAGTATGTCCCGCGCCCGCAGGCCCTAGCGGGCGATCAGCGCCAGATTGGCCCCCGACAGCGGACTGGTGGCGGTGGACAGGCCCCAGCCCATCAGGAAACAGAGCGCCAGCAGGGTGGGATCCGGGTGCAGCGTCCACAGCAGCGGTGCCAGACTGGCGATGCTGATGATGGGATGCAGGCCCAGGTAGGAGAGCAGCAGGATGAGCAGCAGGGTCGCGCCAGCATGCAACAGCCCAAACTGGCTGCCAAGACTCCAGTATTCCAGGGGCGACCAGACGCTGGTCAGGCTGTGCAGGCTAGCGGCCAGCAGGCCGGCGCCGAGAAACAGTACCAGCTGGCTGCCCATGCCCGGCAGGCGCTCCACCACCTGGCGACGCAGGGCCGGTGCGCGCCCCTGGCGGGGCATCAGCAACAGCGCCATCAGCGGCGCCGCCAGGGCGATGACGGCGATGATGCCGAGGGCCGGCCACAGCGCCTTGACCGCCAGCACCACCCCCGCCAGCCCCAATGGCAGCAGCAGGGTACGCGGCCGCAAGGGGTAGCCCTCGAAGTCGGTCACCCCCAGACGCTGCACCTCCCGGGCAGTCAGCAGCATGGCGCCCAGGGCCGCCAGCAGGCCGAAGCCCATCACATAGCCGAGCTGCATGCCCGGCGCATAGGTGACGGCCACCGCCATGGCGACGAAGAAGGGCGACCAGAAGGCGGCGGCACAGAAGAGTCGCGTCATCACCATCACCTGGCGCCGCTCCAGGGTGCCGTTGCGCTCCAGGCGGTCGCCGACGATGAAGAGCACCGACAGGTTGATCACCGCCCCCAGCAGGTTGAGGCCCAGCATGCTGCTCCAGAGACCGCGCCGGCCACGCCAGGCACCCGCCTCCCGGGAGAGCTGGCCGGAGGCGAGACTCAGGCTGCTGACCGCCGCAAACAGGGTCAGCATGTCAATGTTGGGCAGCAGATAGGCGGCGGCCGACAAGGGCGCTCCCAGAAAGGCAGCCAGCAGGCTGAGCCCGCCCGCCGCCAGATAGAGCGCCAGACACTGCCGGCGCGCCATGGGGCTGAGCCCCGGCCCCAGCAGCAGCGCCGCCAGCCAGGCGCAAAGCGCCGCCGGCCAGGCCGTCAGCCCCAGATAGAGATGCAGCAGGTTGAGCACCCACATGGCCAGCAACAGCAGGCCGGCAATCGGTTGTATGCGCATGTGCGAGCGACGGGGAGCGACCCCGTCAGATACCCTGATTCATGTCCAACGAGGGCTTGTCACTGGTGGGGTGACCGACCTCCTTGGCGGGGACACCGACCACAGTGGTATGCGGCGGCACCGAGGTGAGCACCACGCTGCCGGCCCCTATCTTGGCGCCGACGCCCACCTCGATGTTGCCCAGCACCTTGGCCCCGGCCCCGATCATCACCCCCTCGCGGATCTTCGGATGACGATCGCCGTGCTCCTTGCCGGTGCCTCCCAGGGTCACATTCTGCAAAATGGAGACATCATTCTCGATGACCGCCGTTTCGCCCACCACTATGCCGGTGGCATGGTCGAACATGATGCCGCGGCCGATGCGGGCCGCCGGATGCACATCCACGCCGAACACCACCGAGATCTGGTTTTGCAGGTAGATGGCCAGCGAGCGGCGCCCCTGGGCCCACAGCCAATGACCGATGCGGTAGCCCTGCAGGGCGTGAAACCCCTTCAGGTAGAGCAGCGGCGTCGAGTAGTAGACCACCGCCGGATCCCGCTCGGTCACGGCACAGATGTCACAGGCCACCGCATCCAGGATCTCCGGCTCGGAGGTCAAGGCTCCCTCGATGATCTCGCGCATAGCCATGGCCGGCATGGTCGGGCCACCGAGCTTGTTCGCCAGCTGGAAACTGAGCGCCGACTGCAAGGAGTCATGATTGAGAATGGTGGAATAGAAGAAGCTGGCCAGCAACGGCTCCTCGGCCGCCATCTGCACCGCTTCTTGTCGAATCTTTTCCCAGGTCAGTTCTTTTACGCAAGCCATGCTTCAGCCCTGTGTGGTGACGGCATCCTCGGATGCGATCTCCTGTTCCGGCAACTCGCGTGCCAGCACCGAAACAGGATCCATATGAATGATGATATCGGCATTGGTGAATACCACCCGCAGCCGCGCCTCCGCCCGATCCGCCAGCTCGTGGGCCCGCAATAGCGGCAGCTCGTCCGCCAGCTCCAGATGCAACTGGATGAAGCGAACCGGCCCGGACTGGCGCGTACGCAGATCATGAAT
>JBFHKO010000108.1:0-8586 GCA_041595355.1 Aeromonadaceae bacterium | reverse complement strand
TACCATAGTTGCTGGGGTATCGAGCTGTTTGCTTTTGTGGCCCTGGTGGTGATTGGTCGTGATAGCCGCTTGGTGCTTCACTACTGCGTGTCCATGATCCTGCTGTTTTATATCGGTCGCTTTGCCGGGGTGCTCAATCCGGTCATGGGGCCAGCCTTGTACCAGCCGGAACTGTTCGCCTACCTCAGGGGTTCGGTTACGGAAACCGCCATGCTGAGCGTCAAGGAGGTCATTGAGATGGGGGCTCAGCAGGTCACGGACAAGAGCGGGTTGCTGTTGGGTGGCGTCTCTGCCAATCCCAGCCTGCATATCGGCATGGTGAGCCTGACCAGCATCTGGTTGGCCTACGCCAGCCGCTGGACCCTGCTGGTGACGCTGCCCTGGTTGCTGCTGGTCTGGACGGCGACCGTGGTGCTGGGGTGGCATTATGCCCTGGACGGTGTGGGCGGCATCCTGCTGGCGTTGTGTTCCGTCCTGGCAACCCTCTGGTTGCTGCGGGAGAAGCGCAAGGGGTTCAGCAAGCGCGCTGTGGTCAGTCTCTCGTCAGGATGACCTCGCTGCATTTCGGTCTTCTCGGATGGGGGCAGCGCCTCAGGCCTCACCGGCTTCAGGGCTGGCCCATTGCGACTCCATCCAGGACTCCAGAATGAGCTGGGCGGAGACGGCATCGACGCGTCCCTTGTCCAGGGCGCGGTAGCCACCCTGCTCGAACAGGCGGGCGCGGGCGTCGGTGGTGGTCAGACGCTCATCCTGAAACGCGATCTGAAAGCCGAAGCGCCCCTGCAGGCGGGCGGCGAATTTGCGCACGTTCTGGGTCAGGGGCTGCTCGCTGCCATCCATGTTCAGCGGCAGGCCGACCACCAGCAGATCCGGCTGCCACTCCTTGAGATAACCGGCTACCGCATCCCAATTGGGAATGCCGTCGCGGGCCTTCAGCGAGCCCAGCCCCCGGGCGGAGCCGGTGATCTCCTGGCCGATGGCCACGCCGATGCTCTTCATGCCGAAATCAAATCCCAGCAGGGTCCGGCTGCCAAGTGGCTTCATGCATGCCCCGCTTCGGGCGAGAGTTGCCAGACGTTGATGCCGAGGCGCGCCGCCGCGCTTTCCCAGCGCTGGGGCAGGGGGACGTCAAAGATGAGGGCCAGATCCGCCTCGCAGGTCAGCCAGCTGTTGTCCAGCAACTCCTGCTCCAGCTGACCGGCGGCCCAGCTGGCGTAGCCGAGCGCCACCAGATAGCGCTCCGGCGCCGCCGCTGTTCCCAGGGTGCCGAGGATATCCAGCGAGGAGGTGAGCATCAGTTCGTCGGTCAGCCGCAACGAGGAGTGGAAACCGGCCATGGGGGTGTGCAGCACAAAGCCGCGATCGGTGTGCACGGGGCCGCCGGCTAGCACCGGCCGCTCGGAGAGCTCGAGGTTGCCCGGCTCCAGTTTCATCTGCTGCAGCAGATCGAACAGGTTCAGATCCAGCGGCACGTTGAGCACCAGGCCCATGGCGCCCTTGTCATTGTGCTCGCTCAGATAGACCACGGAGCGCTGGAAGAATTCATCGTCCAGGCTCGGCATGGCAATCAGGAAATGGTTTTGCAGACTAATCATCCCGTCGGTTCACTCCAGAAGTCCGGTGCTATCGGAAAGGCGTAACATTAGACCACCGCTTGGCGGGCGGCGGTCAGGCGGCGCTCTATGGCATCCATCAGCAGGCTGCTGATGTGGACCGGGTAGGCGGCCTCTATCTCGCGGATGCAGGTCGGGCTGGTGACATTGATCTCGGTAAGGCGGTCGCCAATGATGTCCAGCCCCACGAAGATGAGTCCCTTCGCCTTGAGCACCGGTCCCACGGCGCGGGCGATGGCCCAGTCGGACTCGCTCAGGGGGCGCGGCTCGCCGCGACCGCCGGCGGCCAGGTTGCCCCGGGTTTCGCCCTGGGCCGGAATGCGCGCCAGGCAGTAGGCGACCGGCTCGCCGTCCACCAGAAGTACTCGCTTGTCACCCTCGGCAATGGCCGGCAGGTAGGTCTGGGCCATGCAGTAGCGTTGTCCGTGCTCGGTGAGGGTCTCGATGATGACGCCGACGTTGGGATCGTCGCTCTTGAGCCTGAAGATGGAGGCACCGCCCATGCCATCCAGGGGTTTGAGGATCACGTCGCTGTGTTGCTGGTGGAAGGCGCGCAATCGGGTGGCGGAGCGGGTCACCAGGGTGCTGGGCGTGTGTTCGGCGAACCAGGCGGTGAACAGCTTCTCGTTGGCATCGCGCAGGCTCTGGGGCTTGTTGACCACCAGCAGGCCAGCCTCTTCGGCGCGCTCCAGTATGTAGGTGGCGTAGATGTATTCGGTATCGAAGGGGGGATCCTTGCGCATCAGCAGGGTATCCAGCGCACTCAGCGGCTGCTCTATGACGTCGCCGAGCTCGAACCAGCAATCCGGATTCTCCCAGAGGGTCAGCGGCCGCATGCTGGCGCAGGCCTGGCCCTGCAGCAGAAACAGATCGCTCATCTCCATGTAGTAGAGCTCATAGCCGCGACGCTGGGCTTCCAGCAGCATGGCAAAACTGGAGTCTTTCTTGATGTTTATGGAACCGATGGGGTCCATGACGATGCCAAGTTTGATGGCCATGAGGTGTCCTTATGCGAGGTCGCCGAAGCGACATTGGAGGGCCGTGATGGCGGTCATGGCCGCCGTCTCGGTGCGCAGTACCCGGGGGCCGAGCAGCATGTCCAGAAAATCATGCTGGCGGGCGAGGGCGATCTCCTCTGCCGACAGTCCCCCCTCGGGGCCGATGAGCAGGCGCACACCGGCGGCAGGCGTTGGCAGGCTGCTGATGCTGTAGGCTGCCCGCGGGTGCAGATTGAGTTTCAGCTCGCGGGTCGGCTCGGCCAGCCAGGCCTCCAGGGGCATGGGGGCGCGTATCTCAGGGATACGATTGCGACCGCATTGCTCGCAGGCGTTGATGGCAATGCGTTGCCACTGCTCCCGTTTTTTCTCCAGCCGCTCCCCGGAGAGCTTGACGCCGCAGCGGGCGGAGAGCAGGGGCGTGATGAGGCTGACGCCCAGCTCCACCGACTTCTGGATGGTGAACTCCATCCGCTCGCCGCGGCTTATCACCTGTCCCAGATGAATGGCGAGGGGCGACTCCAGCTCCAGGGGCTCCAGGGTGCCCAACTGCACTCTCACCTGGCGCTTGCCGGCTTCGATGAGGGTGGCGCGGTACTGGCCGCCCAGACCGTCGAACAGCACCAGTTCCTGCCCCGGCTGCATGCGCAGCACCCGGCCCACATGGTTGGCGCCCTCCTCGGAGAGACTCAGTGACTGGCCCGCCAGCAGGGGGCCGGGTTCATGGATCCTAGGCACGCGCATCTAGCGACACTGCTCCTTCACAAAACGATTATGGTTGCCCTGGATGGCGGCGATGCGCGCATCCCGGGTGCACTCCCAGTCGGTGACCGGATAGCGGCGATCCCAGGCCGCGAACAGCTTTTGCTGCTGGGCGGCTATGCGCAGCTTATACCGCTCCTGCATATAAAGGTAGGTACGGGCGATGGTGCCGCGGCTGGCGGGGGAGGGCTGGACCCGGCGGCCCTTGAAATCCACCACCATCTCGCAGCGGCCATACTGTCCCGGCTCGGCATTCCATTCGGAGAAGCGGAAGTTGGAGCGATCGCCGTTGACCTCGCCCACGGCCGGCACCAGGTTGTGCAGGTCGCCCTCCATCTGGGCAAATACCGGGTCGTGCCTGACGCAGTGCTTGCGCCCGCCTGCCTGCCAGCACTGGCGCTGATGGCCGAACTCCCAGGCCGGCACCACGTGCTCCCATTCGATGCGGGAAGCCCTGGTTGGCGACTTGCGCACCTCATAGCCGCAGGCGGCCAGATCCGGCACCAGTTTCTTGCCCCGCATGAGGATGGGGCAGCCGCAATACAATTCCACCGGATGGGATTGATAGAGGCGAGCCGCCTGTTTCTTGGCTTCCCTGAAGGTGAGGGCCTGGGCCCCCTGGGCCGTCAGCAGGCCGAGTAGTAACGCCAACCAGAATTTGCCGGGCATGATACTCCTTTTCGGAACCGGATCCGGACGCAATCACGGCGGGGGCCATGGAGACCGGTCCGGCGCGTCCGTGCAAAAGTCGGCTAGGATACCATCCGCGGGACAGATTTAAAGTCCGGGACGCCGCGACGCCCCGGCGGGTTGCCAATGCCGGGCCAGCCGGTACACTCGTGAGCGCAGGCCGACATGAGGTCGGAGTCGTGATGAGGGCAGAGCATGCAGTTTGAGACCATGATGGGATTGGGCGTGGCCGGCAACTTCGCCGGTCATCTGGAGCAGGCCGGCGAGGCCAAGGACTTTCAGGCGGTCAAGGTGAAGGATGCCCGGCAGCCCAAGGCGATCTTTCCCTTTTATGTGCCGGCGGCCGGGGCCGGGTTCCTGTCAGTTTTCCCGCTGTCGGCGCAGCGGATCCAGGCGCCGGTCGGTGCCGACAACCTGCAGATCGAGCCGGAGATCGGCCTGGTATGCGATATCGGTTATGAGGGCGGCCGGGTGGTGTCGCTGACGCCGCGCTGGTTTGGCGCCTACAACGACTGCTCCATCCGCAAGCCCAATGCGCGCAAGATCAGTGAAAAGAAGAACTGGGGCCCGGCCAGCAAGGGTTGCTCCGCCACCCTGCTGCCAGTGGACCATTTCAGCACGGGCGGGGTGCTGGATCACTACCGCATCGCCAGTTTCCTGCTGCGGGACGGGCAGGTACATGCCTATGGCATTGACAGTCCGGCGGTGGAGTACAGCTATTTTCACCAGACGCTGCTGGACTGGATAGTCGAGCGCATGAACCACCAGACCGACGAGGGGCCCGCCGAGCATATCGCGGCTCTGCTGGGCCAGGCCGGTTACCCTGCCCAGGCGCTGATCAGCATAGGGGCGACCCGCTATACCGCCTATGGCGAGTGCCACTTCCTGCAACCCGGGGATACCAGCGTGGTGCTGGTCTACGACGGCCGCCGTTATGCTCCCGAGCAGATCCATCAGCGGGTGGAGGCGGGCAGCTTCGACGGCGAGGGCATCTCGGCGCTGGTGCAGCAGGTGGGCTGATTAGTCGTGCTCGTCGATGGCCAGCAGCGGCGTGCCGCAGCGGGTGCAGTGGTAGGTCACCTGACCGCGGCGGCACTTGTTGTGCCGCCGCAGGCTGAGGCTGTGCCGCCGGCAAGCGCAGCGATAATCGAAGCGGGGGCCGGCCACCTTGCTGACATCCAGGCTGTGGGTGACCCGCGGCGGCAGGCCGAACACCTGCTGCATCACCGAACGCCACTCCGGGCCATGGGGAGCGGTACGTCCCCAGAGCGCGAACACCACCAGGTGCGCCACCTCGTGGGGAATGACCTCCTCGAAAAAGGCGTGCGGATTGTCGGCCAGCAGCACCGGGTTGAGGCGGATGCACCAGTTTGTCAGGCGCGCGCTGCCGGCGGCCTTGCCCCGCTGATCCAGCCGCAGTGCCGGCTGGGGGAAGGGGCGGCCATAGGCCTGGCTGGCCTGTAGCAGGCAGTCGGCGATCCGTTGCCGCAGCTGGGCCTCGTCGGGGGCGCAATGCAGCGGCCATTCACTCATCATGACACCTCGTTTTTCATCCGGGATCAGAAAAGGAGGCCGCAGCCTCCTTCTTGCTCTGTGCCGGGCAGGACGCCGGCTTATTTCAGACCGGCGGCGTCGCGCAGCAGCGCCACCTTGTCGGTCTTCTCCCAGGGGAACTCGTCGCGGCCGAAGTGACCGTAGGCGGCGGTGGCCTTGTAGATGGGATGGCAGAGATCCAGCATCTCGATGAGGCCGTGGGGGCGCAGATCGAAGAACTGGCGCACCAGCTTGATCAGTACGCTTTCGTCCAGCTTGCCGGTGCCGAAGGTCTCGACGCTGATGGAGGTCGGCTCGGCCACACCGATGGCGTAGGAGACCTGGATCTCGCAGCGATCGGCCAGGCCCGCCGCCACTATGTTCTTGGCCACGTAACGGGCGGCATAGGCGGCGGAGCGGTCCACCTTGGAGGGGTCCTTGCCGGAGAAGGCGCCGCCGCCATGGCGGGCCATGCCACCGTAGGTGTCGACGATGATCTTGCGCCCGGTGAGACCACAGTCACCCATGGGGCCGCCGATGACGAAGCGGCCGGTGGGGTTGATGTAGTACTTGGTGCTGTGGGTCAGCCACTCGGCGGGCAGTACCGGCTTGATGATCTCTTCCTGGACCGCTTCCACCAGTTCATCGTGCTTGATGTCTTCCCGGTGCTGGGTCGACAGCACCACCGCATCGATGCCCTGGATCTGGCCCTGGCGATCATAGACGAAGGTGACCTGGCTCTTGGCATCCGGACGCAGCCAGGGCAGCACGCCGCTCTTGCGCACTTCGGCCTGACGCTGCACCAGACGGTGGGCGTAGGTGATGGGGGCGGGCATCAGCACGTCGGTCTCGTTGCTGGCATAGCCGAACATCAGTCCCTGATCGCCGGCACCCTGTTCGCGGGGATCCTTGCGATCCACGCCCTGGTTGATGTCGGGGGATTGCTTGCCGATGGCATTCAGCACCGCGCAGGAGTCGCCATCGAAGCCCATGTCGGAGTGCACGTAACCGATGTCACGCACCGTCTTGCGCACCAGCTCTTCGATATCCACCCAGGCGGAGGTGGTGATTTCGCCGCCCACCAGCACCATGCCGGTTTTTACCAGGGTTTCGCAGGCGACCCGCGCCTTGGGATCTTGTTCCAGGATGGCATCCAGCACGGCATCGGAGATCTGATCCGCGATTTTGTCGGGATGGCCTTCGGAAACGGATTCGGAGGTAAACAGTCTAGCCATTGTCGGTCTCTGGTCAGCATTTCAAGTGGGAGGGAGTCTGTGGTGAGCCTACTCTGCGTGGCGGTATCCACATCTGGACGTCCATTTTATTTTTCTGGCGCCGCTATTACCAGCGATTTTTCCCGCGGGTTCCTTCTGGGCTGAAAGGGGAGCCCGTGTCCCCTCGCTGGTCAATCCGTGCCACGGGCGCACCCCGGGCCTCCAGTGGCGCCCGGTCGAGAGGCTGTGTTGCAAAAATGTTGACGATGCGGCAAACCGCTACTCAGATAATATTTGCGCAACATGGCCGGTGTTTGGGACAATGCGCACCCCCAACGCAGGTCAGAGTCATCAATGCAGGAGTTCCCCATGCCCTCTCGTAAAGAGTTAGCCAATGCAATCCGTGCCCTGAGCATGGATGCGGTTCAGCAAGCCAATTCCGGTCACCCCGGCGCCCCCATGGGCATGGCTGATATCGCCGAAGTGCTGTGGCGCGACTTTTTGAAACACAATCCCAGCAACCCGCAGTGGGCGGATCGGGACCGTTTCATCCTTTCCAATGGCCATGGCTCCATGCTGCTCTACTCCCTGCTGCATCTCAGCGGCTACGACCTCGGCATTGAGGATCTGAAGAATTTCCGCCAGCTGCACTCCCGTACCCCGGGTCACCCCGAGTATGGCTACGCACCGGGTGTGGAAACCACCACCGGCCCGCTGGGGCAGGGCATCACCAACGCCGTGGGCATGGCGCTGGCCGAGAAGGCCCTGACCGCCCAGTTCAACCGTCCCGGTTTCGAAGTGGTCAACCATTACACCTACGCCTTCATGGGCGATGGTTGCCTGATGGAAGGCATTTCCCACGAGGCCTGCTCCCTGGCCGGCACCCTCAAGCTGGGCAAGCTCATCGCCTTCTGGGACGATAACGGTATCTCCATCGACGGTCACGTCGAAGGCTGGTTCACCGATGATACGCCGGCGCGTTTCGAAGCCTACGGCTGGCACGTCATCCGCGCCGTGGATGGTCACGATGCCGACGCCATCAAGGCGGCCATAGAGGCTGCCCGCGCCGAAAGCGACAAGCCGACCCTCATCTGCTGCAAGACCGTCATCGGCTTCGGCTCGCCCAACAAGGCCGGCTCCCACGACTGCCACGGCGCACCCCTGGGCGCCGCCGAAGTGGCCGCCGCCCGCGAATTCCTGAACTGGCCGCATGCCCCCTTCGTGATCCCGACCGACATCCAGGCGGCCTGGGATGCCAAGGCCCGGGGCGAGGAAGAGGAACAGCAGTGGGCGCTGCGTCTGGCCGCCTATGCCGAGGCGCACCCCGAACTGGCTGCCGAATTCAATCGCCGCATGAGCGGCGAGCTGCCCGCCGACTGGGCCGAGGTTTCCGCCCGCTTCATCGCCGAGCTGCAGGCCAACCCGGCCAAGATCGCCACCCGCAAGGCGAGCCAGAATGCCCTGGAGGCCTATGGCAAGCTGCTGCCCGAATTCATGGGCGGTTCGGCGGATCTGGCGCCCTCCAACCTGACCATGTGGTCCGGCTCCCAGTCCCTGACCGAGGGCGATGCCTCCGGCAACTACATCCATTACGGCGTGCGTGAGTTCGGCATGTCCGCCATCATGAACGGCATGGCCCTGCATGGCGGTTTCATCCCCTATGGCGCCACCTTCCTGATGTTCATGGAATACGCCCGCAATGCGGTGCGCATGGCGGCGCTGATGAAGCAGCGGGTCATCTTCGTTTACACCCACGACAGCATTGGCCTGGGTGAAGAC
>JBFHKO010000107.1:0-8631 GCA_041595355.1 Aeromonadaceae bacterium | reverse complement strand
GCCGTTCTTGTCCAGCAGCTTGGGGTTGCGAATGGTGTCGCCCCATTCAATCTTGTGGTTGTCTTCGCCGTGCAGAAACATGTTCATCTTGGCCAGTGACCAGGTGGAGCCAATGGCTTCCTGGCCATACAAGGCATAGTGGCGGCTGCTGTGGTTGGCTACCACTTTGCGACCGCACTTCATCAGCAAGGATCCGGAGCCACAGGCCGGGTCGCAGATGGTATCGCCGGGCTGGGGGTCGAGCAGGGCGGCGATCAGGTCGCTCACTTCAGGCGGGGTGTAGAACTCGCCGGCCTTCTGGCCGCCGCTGGCGGCAAAGTTCTTGATGAGATATTCATAGGCGTTGCCGATCACGTCCAGGCCGCCCACTCGGCTGGACTTGAGGTTCAGCTCGGGTTTGGCAAAGTCTTCCAGCAGGTGACGCAGAATGCTGTTCTTCTGTTTTTCTTCGCCCAGCCGGTCGGTGTTGAAGGAAATATCCTGGAACACGCTCTTGCCGGCGTCTTTCAGCTTGGTGCCGTTGGCTTCCTCAATGGCGTGCAGAGCCTGATCGATACGCTCGCCGTTGCCGGGCTCGTGGCGGCGTTCCCACAGGGCGTTGAAGCTGGCTTCGCGGGGCAGCACAAAGCGCTCGTTCTTCATCATCTCTTCAATGAGTTCCGGCTCGTCGCCATACTCGGCCTTGTAGCCGTCGTAGTGATCCTGCCATACATCGGAGATGTACTTGAGGAACAACATGGTCAGGATGAAATCCTTGTAGGTGTCGGCGCTGATGGTGCCACGGAAGGTATCGCAGGCGTTCCACAGTGCCTTGTTGATTTGATCCTGGTTGATTTTGTCGTTCATACAGTTTTCTCCTGAAGCAGTTGCTGAAACATGCCTTGCAGCATGTCTTCTCGATTTTTTAACAAGGCTTGGGTCAGCTGCTGTTCCTGCTCCCAAAGCTGGTTTAAGCGAAGAATTTTTTGTTGAGTGACCAGAGAGGGCATCTCCAGTTTTATCTCTTTCGCCACCTTGGTGCTCAACATCACAAGATTGGTGCCCTGGCTACCAGCCCCTTCTGACAGCCAGTATTGCATTGCCGGACGATTGAGCGACCAGCACAGAAACTCAGGCAGCACTCCCTTTTTGGGAATGATGACCAGAAACTGGCTACTCACGACAGTGGGCAGCGAGGTAGTGTCATCAGACACCAGGCAAGAGGCACGAAAGTATCCTCCCTTGGTGCCTCTGGACGGCAACAACACCGCTCCCGGTGCCACAAAAGCGTTATCCTTGCCTTCCCACCGGATCAGCGGCAGCTGATGGGCTTGGATCAGGGACGAGCTCGTCGCTTCCCACGCGCCCCGTACATCCTTGATCTGCGCCACATGGGCCGTACCTTCGCTTGCGGATACCTCTTCAGTTTTTTCCCGAAAGGTAAACCCGGTTCGAATATCAGCAATATCCTCAAGTGCTGTGAGATTAGTGGTTGGTGACATGACTCGATCCTTTCTTCATCGGAACACGCAGCATGCATCCAGCACTTCGGCCCGTCTGAGTATCAGGTAAGAAGATCGCTTCTCCCCAGCCAACACGCTGAGCCTCTTGCTCAAACCAGCCTTTAACTATGCTCGTGACTTTCTTTTGGTTCTTGCGATGGTACTTATTGAAAAGTGCTAAAACCCGCTCTATGGCGCAGAAGAAAATGTCATCACTGGTCTTCATCTTGCCAGGTGCTGGAAAAACAAAGTTCTCACGCTTTGCACGCTGCTCAGCCTCTACAGTGTTGCTATGCTGCGGAACACCAGCCTCTGTGGGCTTTATGGCTCGGATCAGATGAATGCGCTTCACCACCCTGATGCCTTGCAGGACTGCGTTTGTTTGATATGCTTGCTTCATTCAAATCTCCTTCAGTGACTACCTCACGTTTAGCTTTGAATGCAGCGACAGGCTGCCACCTGTCGCTACCTCATGAACCCAACCAAAAAAATACAGTAGTAACGCTACGAACCGGGTCGGTGTATGTATGCTGGTTCATAGGGAGCTGATCTGTCAACTTTTATTTTGCAGTAGCAAGAATACAGACTTAAACCCTGACCTGTCCTGCGACAAGAAAAACGGTCACTATGGCTATGAAGGAGAAGGCTTCAGGCATCGCACCCAGCTGGCTTTACAGGCTCGGGAAGCACAGCCTGTAGCCAGGGGCGATCATTGAGGTACAACCAGAAGAAAGCGGCGTTGCACCGACTTTTGTAGTCTTTTCTGTGTGCTTCGGGGTGAGCGTTGCGATACCTGATAATCTGCACCCTGCAACGCCGGCGCATGGACTCCCGATGACACCGCTTGCGGCGTTCCACCAGGCCGGGTGTGCTGGAAATCACCTGCTCCACCGAGCCAATACCAATCCCACAACGCTTCGAAATGGCGTTTCTGTGCACACCAGCATGGGCAAACCGCAGAATTCGTTGTTTGCAGTCCTCTGTGAGCACACATCAGGCGTACTGCCCTGCCACCCAGCCCGAGCTCCAGGCCCACTGGAAGTTGAAGCCGCCCAGCCAGCCGGTGACGTCCATCACCTCGCCGACAAAATAGAGCCCCGGCACCCGCTTTGCCTCCAGGGTCTTGGAGGAGAGCTCGTCGGTATCGACGCCGCCCAGGGTCACCTCGGCGGTGCGGTAGCCCTCGGTGCCGTTGGGCAACATCGTCCAGTTCCCAAGCCGCTCGGCCACGGCCGCCAGCTCCCTGGGGCTGTACTGGCGCAGCGGCTTGTTCCCCAGCTCGCCGCGCTCCAGCAGCTTCTCCACCAGCCGCCGCGGCAACTCGCGCGCCAGCACAGTTTTGAGCTCCTGAGCCGGATGCTGGGCCTGCCACTGCGCCAGCCGGGCCGGCAGGTCGCATCCCGGCAGCAGGTTGATATGCAGTCGCTGGCCCGGCTGCCAGTAGGAGGAGACCTGCAGCACCACCGGACCCGACAGCCCCCGGTGGGTGAACAGCAGCGCCTCGCGAAAGGCAGGCCCCGTCTCGGCACGCATCTCGACCGGCAGGCTGATGCCCGCCAGCTCGGCGAAGGCCTCCTTGTCGCCGCTGTGCAGGGTGAAAGGCACCAGGCCGGCCTGGGTCGGCACCAGCTGCAGGCCGAACTGCTCGGCCAGCCGGTAGCCGAAGGGGGTCGCCCCCAGCTTGGGCAGCGACAGGCCGCCAGTGGCCACCACCAGCGAGGCGCAGCCCAGGGCGCCGCGGCTGGTCTCAAGCGCAAAGCCGCCCCCCTGGCGCCGGTTTACGGCCAGGATCTCGGTGGCAAGCTGCAGCGTCACCCCGGCCCACTCGCACTCGGTGAGCAGCACCCGGGCAATCTCCTTGGCCGAATCGACACAGAAGAGCTGGCCATGTTCGCGCTGCTCGTACTCGACGCCGTGACGCTCCACCAGCTCGATGAAGTCGTGCTGGGTATAGCGGGCCAGCGCCGACTTGACGAAGTGGGGATTGCGGCACAGGTAGGCGTGGGGGCCGGCCTGGAGGTTGGTAAAGTTGCAGCGGCCGCCGCCGCTGATGAGGATCTTGCGGCACGGCTTCTTGGCGTTGTCCAGCACCAGCACCCGCCGGCCGCGGTAGCCCGCCTGGGCCGCGCACATCAGCCCGGCCGCCCCCGCCCCCATCACGATCAGATCCCACTCCACCAGCCACCTCCAGCCATCACTGCCACCCACGGGAGCGCCATTCTACTGGCTGACCGCGCCGGGGTCACCCGCGCCGAGCTCGCTTTTGCGGGCCCGCGCTGCCCCCGGGCGAGCGCCAGCCACTACACTCAGAGCTGACAAGGCCTGGACGGGCCCGAGGCGCAAACCGCATGCACAGGGAGGAGACCCGCATGAGCGAAATCTATCGGCACATACTGGTGGCACTGGATCTGGCAGAGAACAATCAGAGGGTGCTGGCCAAGGGCGTCGCCCTGGCGAAGCTCCATCAGGCCCGACTGTCGGTCATCCATGTCGACATCAGCCTCAAGGATCTCTACACGGAGATGATCGACATCGACATCGAGCAGGTGCAGGAGAAGGTGGCGGCCGATACCCAGGAGAAACTGGCACAGTTGCTGACCGATCTGGATTACCCCGTCGACAAGACACTGGCGCTGTGTGGCGATCTCGCCAGCTCGGTCAACGAGGTGGTGCAGTCCCAGGAGGTGGATCTGCTCGTCTGCGGCCACCACCAGACCTTCTGGAGCCTGCTCACCTCCTCGGCCCGCCAGCTGATGAACAGCGTCGACTGCGATCTGCTGGTGATCCCGCTGCCCGAAGAGGAGGAGGTCACCACCCCCGCCGCCTGAGGTCGGCAAACTGATCGCATCAATCGGTATCGAACAGCGCCTCGCTCGCCACCCGGTTGTGCTGCCGGCTGGCCTGCTGCAGGCAGCCGGCCAACCGCACCAGCAGGTGATCGAGCTGCTCGCCCGGCAGATGGGTCA
The DNA here is from genome assembly GCA_041595355.1 of Aeromonadaceae bacterium. Classification (GTDB taxonomy): domain Bacteria; phylum Pseudomonadota; class Gammaproteobacteria; order Enterobacterales; family Aeromonadaceae; genus JBFHKO01. The sequence goes on along the minus strand of JBFHKO010000107.1, from coordinate 4,184 downwards.
CCACCCCCAGACTGGCGGTGATGGGTCTGTGGGGCAGCAGGTTGGCATCCGCCACCTTCTGACGCAGCCCCTCCGCCAGCTGCAGGACCTCCGGCGCCGGCATCGCATCCAGCAGCAGCAACAGGTTGTCGCCCTCCCAGCGCGCCAGCGGGTTCCCCTCGCCCACCGACTGGCGTAACAGCCGCACCAGCTGGATCAGCAGGTCATCCACCGCATCCTGGCCATAGAGCTGACGCACCTTCTCCAGATAATCGAGCTCCAGCTGTATCAGGCTGAACGGCCCCGGTGCCTGCAAACGCTGCTGCAGACGGGCCTCGAAACGCGGACGGCTCTCGCAACCGGTCAGGGGATCCCGCTCCGGTATCGGGCTGCTCACCGGCGCCGCGACGCCATTCGCCCCCTGCACCGCCCCCAGCAGCCGCTGCTGGGGCGGACAGGATTGGACCCGCTCGCACACCTGCCGATACTGGCCGTCATGGTGCAGTATGCGGTATTGCAGCTGGTAGCCGGGCAGCTCGCCCCGGCAGCAGGCATCGAAGTGGGCCCGCACCAGAGCGCTCTCCTCGGGGTGCACCCTGTCCAGCCAGCCCAGATCATCGAGCTGTTCCGGCTCGAAGCCCAGCAGTCGCAAACAGGCCAGATCGCGGCGGAACCCCGCCTCCGGCGTCCACTCCCAGCAGCCGATGTCCAGTCGCCTGGCCACCTCGAGCACCAGGTCCGCATCTTCAGAAAAACCTGTATTAACAAATGGTTGCCTTAATGGGTGCTGCATGGCGCCACCTGGTGTCATCGATCCGTTTTCCATTTCTATCACTTGCCCCTGGGCTCAGCAAGCACGGCTCTGTGACCAGGATCAATTTGTGTTCCCCCCACGGACAAAAGGAGCTTGTCCTTCAGGCACCCCATGCTAGGATGAGTCTCGAACAGCCTCTTGTTCGTCGATTCATATCAGGAAAGCGTTATGGCAGAAAAAGTGTTGGGAACCGTTAAATGGTTCAATGAATCCAAGGGTTTCGGCTTCCTCTCCCGTGAGGGTGGCGATGATGTGTTCGTGCATTTCAGCGCCATCAAGGGCAGCGGCTTTCGGACGCTGGTCGAAGGCCAGAAAGTCAGCTTCGAGGTGACCATGGGCAACAAGGGTCCCCAGGCCGAGAACGTCGAGCTGGTGTAAGAACCCGCCGGCCGCACCACCACTGCATCTAAACGGGCCTCGCGCCCGTTTCCTTTTTTCTGCCCGCCGCCATTTTTTACCATGCCGCCGGCACAGGGCCCCGGCGTTTGCATCTAGACTTGAGAAACCCACCTCGGGCAAGGGAGAACGCAACATGGCCGGCTACCACGCACAGGATGACGACGACGATCTCTGGGATGACGAGCTCGGCGAAGAGGAGGGCCTGCCGGAGGAAGAGGATGAAGATGACGACGACGGCATCTGGGATGACGAAGACGACGAGATGTTCCTCGACGGCGAAGAGAGCCTGGACGACGAAGAGTAGTCTGTCGGGAGGCGGCGGCCCCGCAGCCTCCCGAACCAACGCCTAACCTGGCGCAGCCTCAGCCGGCATGGCGCTTCAGCCAGCTGGCCACGTAGCTGCAACTGGGCACCAGCTGCAACTGCCTGTCCAACACCCAGTCATGGAGACCGCGCACCAGCCGGTCCGCCAGTCCCTGCCCCCGCAGCGCCGGCGGCACATAGGTCGAGTAGGCCTCCACCCTGTGGCCATCCAGCCAGCGATAGTTCAGCCGGGCCTCCTCGCCCGCCTCCTGGATGAAAAAGCACTGCTGTTGCTCGTCGTGGATCACCGGGTGCGACATCTGCATCTCCTGCCGTTGCAAGCGCCTCATGCCAGGGAGCATGGGTGAGCCCCGCCATGCTGTCAACGCGCCCTGGCGCCGCGGCGCCCCCTTCCGCCGCGGCTTGTCGCCCCGGGTATAAATCCATACACTGGCGAGGATATTATCTCCGCCCATCGCCCCCCGAAGCGGCATCCCCAACCTGCTATCAGGAGCCCATCATGCTATCCATGCCGACTCGTCTCGATCTGACAGGCTCCGGAGCGGACCTGCTGAACCTGTTTTTGCACCATACCGACAGCATGGTCGGCCTCAAGGATCTCTCCGGTACCTATCTGTTTGCCAGCCGGGCGTTCGAGCGCCTCTGCGGCAGCCCCGCCGGCGGCATCATCGGCAAGACCGATTTCGATGTCCTGCCCGAGGCGCGGGCGCGCCTCATCCGCGAGCGGGATCAGCGCGTCATCGATAGCGGCGAGGCCGAACATCGCGAAGAGCTCATCGAGATCGGCGGACAGGCACAGCAGTTCCTCAGCCACCGCTTCCCGGTGCGCGATGCCCAGGGGCGGCTGTTCGCCATCGGCGTGGTCGCGGTGAACATCAGCGAGCAGTCTCGCAACCTCGCCCTGCTGGAGAGCGCCCTCAACCAGGCCGAGCGCAGCAACGCCGAGCTGCAGCAGGCCGTACGCGAGCTGGAACAGCTGGCGCGCACCGATCGCCTGACCGGCGCCTGGAACCGGCTGCGCTTCGAAGAGGCGGCCCGGGACGAGATGAATCGCAGCCAGCGCTATGGCGTTGCGGTCTCGCTGGCAGTGCTGGATATGGACCACTTCAAGCGCATCAACGATCGCTTCGGTCACCCGGTGGGCGATCGGGTGCTCCGGCAACTGGTGGCCCTGTGCCGGCAGCATATGCGCATCACCGACAGCATCACCCGCTGGGGCGGCGAGGAGTTCATCCTGCTGGCGCCCCATACCAGCCTGAACCAGCTGCAGGTGCTGATGGAGCGGCTGCGCCAGCACCTCGCCGACAGCCCCATGCCCGACGTCGGCCAGGTGAGCGCCAGCATAGGCGTGGCCGAATACCGGGAAGAGGAGAGCCTGGAGGCCTGGATAGAGCGCGCCGATCGCGCCCTCTACCTGGCCAAGCACCAGGGCCGCAACCGGGTGGCGGTGGATCCCCATACCCGTTTCCAGCCCCAGGCCCGGCGCAGCGGCAAGTCGCTGCTGCAGCTGCGCTGGGAGCCCAGCTACGCCTGCGGCCATGGGCTCATCGATGCCCAGCATCAGGCACTGTTTGCTCTGGTCAACCAGCTGCTGGAGCGGCTGCTGGCCAAGGCGCCCGAAACGGAGCTGGTGCAACTGATGGAGCAGCTGCTCACCGATCTGCGGCAGCACTTCCGGGACGAGGAGCAGATCCTGGCCCGCCACCAGTTCACCGGCCTCAAGGCCCACCGCCAGGAGCATGGGCGTCTGCTGGAGCAGGCCGCCACCTGGGTCGATGCGGCCCGCCAGGGCAGGCTGGAGCTGGGGACGCTGTTCAACTTCCTGGCCTACGAGGTGGTGGTCAACCACATGCTGGACGCGGATCGGGAGTACTTCGAGCAGCTGCTGCCGCCCGTGGGTGACTGAACGCGGGCGCCCGCCCCCTCGCCAAGCCGCCAGTGCCATGCTAGCCTCGGGCCACCGTCTCCTGTCACTGGGAATGTCCATGTCTCCCCCCGTCTCGGATGGCCCGGATGGCCGCATTCCGGTCACCGTCATCACGGGCTGCCTCGGCAGCGGCAAGACCACCCTGCTCAACCACTGGGTGAAACAGCCGGAACTGGCCGATTGTGCCGTGCTCATCAACGAATTCGGCGCCATCGGCCTGGATCACCACCTGGTGCAGAAGCTGGAGACGCCGACCCTGGTGCTGGACTCGGGCTGCCTGTGCTGCAGCCTGCAGGGCAGCCTGGTCGAGGCGCTGCGCGACCTGTTCCTGCAGGCCCTGCGCCGGCAGATCAAGCCATTCCGGCGCCTGCTCATCGAGACCACGGGCCTGGCCGATCCCTCTCCGGTGATCTTCAGCCTGCGCCACGACCCCTTCATCGCCCAGCGCTACCGCTTCGACGGCACCCTGACGGTGGTGGATGCCGTGCATATCCGCCAGCAACTGGCCCGGCTCCCCGAGGCAGGCAAGCAGGTGGCCATGGCCGATCGGCTGGCCATCAGCAAGGCCGACCTGATCGCCCCCGCGGCGCTGGCCGCGGTGCAGCGGCAGCTAGGCGAGCTCAATCCCGGTGCGCCGCAGCAGCCGATGGCGCATGGTGCGCTGTCGCCGGCGCTGCTGGAGCAGATGGGCCCCTTCGGCAGCGGCCACCCGCCCCGGCAGAGCCGGGTGCTGCGCTGGCT
>JBFHKO010000106.1:0-8673 GCA_041595355.1 Aeromonadaceae bacterium | reverse complement strand
GTCACGCCGCTGGCCAGGCCACCGAAGATACCCGCCAGCGCCACGGGACCACGTCCATCGGCGATCACCAGCGAGTCGTCGTGCAGCGAGATCTCGCTCTCGTCCAGCAGCGTCAGGCTTTCACCGGCCTTGGCCATGCGCACGCAGATCTCGCCATCCAGCTGCGCCAGATCGAAGGCATGCATCGGCTGCCCCAGCTCCAGCAGCACATAGTTGGTGACATCGACAATGGGATCGATGGAGCGCAGTCCGCAGCGACGCAGTTTCTCCTGCATCCACAGCGGCGTGGCCGCCTTGACATTGACCTGCTGCAGCACCCGGCCCAGGTAGCGCGGGCAGGCCTCGACCGCCTCGACGCGGATGGGGAAGCGCACTTCGCTGCCGGCCGCGACCGGCTGCCATGCCGGCATGTGCACCTCGCAACGATTCAGGACGCCAATCTCCCGCGCCAGACCGGCAATGCCGAGACAATCGGCGCGGTTCGGCGTCAAATCGACTTCGATGGTGACGTCGTCCAGTTGCAGGTAATCGCGCAGATCGGCACCGATGGGCGCATCCAGCGGCAGCTCTATGATGCCATCGGCCTCCACCGGTATGCCCAGCTCACTGTAGGAGCAGAGCATGCCGTGCGACGGCTGGCCGCGCAGCTTGGCGGCCTTGATGACGAAGTCACCCGGCAGCACGGCACCGACGGTCGCCACGGCCACCTTGAGGCCCTGCCGGCAGTTGGGGGCACCGCAGACGATATCCAGCGGCTCGCCGGCGCCCACATTCACCTTGGTGATGCGCAGTTTGTCGGCGTCGGGATGCTGGGCACAGGCCACGACCTCCCCCACCAACACCTTGCTGAAGGTCCCCGCCACCGGCTCGATACCATCGACTTCCAGACCGGCCATGGTGATCTGCTCGGCCAGTTGCTCGGCGCCCAGCGTGACCTGGACCCACTCGTCCACCCAGGATTTACAGAATTTCATTGTTGTAGCCCCTTAATCCTTACTTGAACTGCTTGAGGAAACGCAGGTCATTTTCGAAGAATGAACGCAGGTCGTTGACACCGTAGCGCAACATGGTCAGTCGCTCGACACCCATACCGAATGCAAAGCCGGAGTAAACTTCCGGATCGATGCCCACGGCTCGCAGCACGTTTGGATGCACCATGCCGCAGCCCAGCACTTCCAGCCAGCGGCCATTCTTGCCCATCACGTCCACCTCGGCACTCGGCTCGGTAAAGGGGAAGTAGGAGGGGCGGAAGCGGATGGTCAGATCCTCTTCGAAGAAGTTGCGCAGGAAGTCGTGCAGTATGCCCTTGAGCTCGGTGAAGCTGACGTGCTTGTCCACCAGCAACCCTTCCACCTGATGGAACATGGGCGTGTGAGTCTGATCGTAATCGTTGCGGTACACGCGCCCCGGGGCAATGACACGGATGGGCGGCTGCTGATGCTGCATGGTGCGGATCTGCACACCCGAGGTGTGGGTACGCAGCATCAGCTCCGGATTGAAGTAGAAGGTGTCGTGATCGGTGCGCGCCGGGTGATGCGCCGGAATATTCAGTGCATCGAAGTTATGAAAGCCGTCCTCGATTTCCGGTCCGGTGGCGACGCTGAAGCCCAGATCGCCCAGCAGACGCTGAATGCGCTCTATGGTGCGGGTCACCGGATGCAAACCGCCATTGTCCAGGCGACGCCCCGGCAGGCTGATATCCAGCGTTTCGGCGGCCAGCTTGAGGTTCAGCTCGGCCGCCTGCAGATCATCGCGCCGCGCATTCAGGCTCTGCTGCACCTGCTCCTTGGCCTGGTTGATGCGCTGACCTGCGGCCGGACGCTCTTCCGCCGACAGGGCACCCAGGGTCTTCATCTGCTCGGTGAACACCCCCTTCTTGCCGAAATAGAGCACCCGCAGCTCATCAAGCGCGGCCGCATCGGCGGCACCGGCGATCTCGGCCTGTGCCTTGGCAATAACATCATCTAACTGTTGCATGTCTTCCTCGTTACCCACTCCCCGGTGTGGGGCTAGCTGGTGTTGATGGGAAAAAGGAGGGGGATGGTACCGAAAAGTGTTCCGGTTGACCATGCTCCTCCCCCCATGGCGTTACGCTGAAATCGTTTTGCGAAGCAGGGTCGGCTCGGACATGGCATGCCCCTGCAGGTAATCGACCCCCAAGTGCTGCAGGCGCTTGCGGATGGCGTCACTTTCCACGCCGGTTGCCACCATCTTCAGGTTGGCCACGCGCGCCAGCTCAATCATGGCACTGACGATGGCCGCATCGATGGCCCCTTCATCCATGCGCCGGATAAACTGGGCATCGATCTTGAGCCAGTCGATATTCAACTGTTTGAGATGCACGCAGGATGAAAAACCGCTGCCAAAATGGTCCAGGGCGATCTGGCAGCCCAGGGCCTTGACGGTCCGGATGAAGGCCCGGGTGGCGTCGATATCAGCCAGCACCAGCTGCTCGGCCAGCTCGAAACAGAGCTTGCTGCTCAGCCCGGGCGCGCTTTCCAGCAACGCCTGCAACTGACGGCACAGTGCCGGCGTGCGCAATGTCTCGGCAGACAGATTGACCGAGACTATCTTCAGCGAAATCAGCTCCTCGGGGTGATCGGCATACCACTGCAGCAACGTGCGCATGACCCAGAGATCGATGGCGGGGATCAGGCCAAAGCGTTGTGCCGCCCCCATGAAGGCGTCGGGGCGGATGAGTTGCCCGTCCGGGCCCCGGAAACGCAGCAGTATCTCGTAGCGCTCTCCCGCCTTGGCCGACCGGATCGGGATCATGTTCTGACGCAGCAGGACAAATCCATCGTTCGCCAGCGCCTGGTTGAGACGCGCGGCCCAGGCGCCTTCCTCCTGCTGCTCCCGGGTCTCGGCGCTGACATCCGCGTGCAGGTACAGGCGGTTGCGTCCCTGGCGCTTGGCTTTGGTACAGGCGGCATCCGCCAGGGCCAGCAGGCTGACCACATCCTCACCGGCCTGCTGCAGGGGCACCAGCCCCAGACTGGCGGTTACGTTGAAGATCTGCCCGGGAGTGGCAAACCCCAAGCTGATGCTGGCGATGGCCTTGCGCCAGCGTTCGGCGTAGCGAATGGCCTCGTCGATGTAGGTATTCTCCAGCAGCACACCAAACTGATCGCTGCTGACGCGGGCCAGCAGAAAGCGTGACTCGAGAATGCCGCCCAGCTGCAGCGCTATCTGTTTGAGGAATTCATCCCCCCCCTGATGCCCTACCGACTCGTTGATCACCTTGAAGTTGTCGATATCGATGAGGCAGAGGTAATCGGTTCCCGGCTGGTGCTTGCGGCGGGCCAGCAACTGCTCCAGACCCCGGATCAGATAACGGCGATTGTACAGTCCGGTCACCTCATCATGGGTCGCCAGGTACTCCAGTTGCGCCTGATACTCCTTGCTCTCGGTGATATCCACCAGTATGCCCTCCAGCAGTATCGGCCGGTTCTTGCCGTTGCGGCGTGACAGCCGCAGCGACAGTCGCGCCCAGAAGACAGAGCCATCGGCACGCCGCATCTGTACGTCGCTGCGCACGGCCTGGGCGGCCGAGGAGAGCAACTGGGCCACCAGATCATCCCGCTCGCGGGGATTGGCATACAGGGTCTGAACCGCCCGCCCCGCCGTCATCGACATGCTGTGCAGATCATTGAAACCGAACAGCTGGCAATAGGCCGGATTGGCGGCCAGCAGCTGCCCCTCCAGAGTCGAGGTGAACAGCCCTTCATTGGCACTGTGGTAGATATCGAAATAACGCTTCAACCCTTCCGAGGCCTGGCGCTTGGCACGCAGGCGTCCCACCTTCTCCTGGTAGGTGCGGTAGGCCAGAGAGAAGGCCAGCAGCACGGCGGCCAGCACCGCGAAGGAGGAGAGCAGCACGTCGCTGAACACCCCCTGGTGCAGCCAGCCAAAGCGATCGCAAAACAGCAGCAGGCAGCCGGTCATGAACCCCAGCCACGAATAGGCATACACCTTCAGCAACCAGCTGCCATGATTGAAGAAATAAAGCGCCACCAGCAGGGATTGCAGGGTCACCAGAACATAGAGACCGAAGGTGAGGTAGAGTGCCTCCACCTGGGGGATCAACCAGACGCCGATGGCCGTCATGCCCAGCATGAGCAGCAGCACGCGACAGAGGTAGCGCCACAACTGGGGCAACCAGATGCGGAACATGTCGATGCTGGAGAGAATAAGCGACATCAGCAGCAGGTTGGCCAGACTCAGCAGCAGGTGCTGTTCGGCAAACCAGGCAGGCAGAGTCGGATCCAGGCTGAAATAGCCCCGCAGACTCCAGGTGGTGACCAGCAGGCTGAAACAGAAGAGCGCATAATAGACAAAACGCCGCTCGCGGATGAAGGCAAACAGCAGCAGCGCATAGGCCCCGGCCAGCAGAAACACGCCGGACATCAGCCCCATCCGCAGCTTGCTCATGGCTTCCTGGTTGGTAAAGGTACGGATATCGCTGAGAAACAGGGGAAATTGCAGAAAACTGCGACTATCGACCCGAAAATAGAACTCCACCCGCTCATCGCTCTGCAGCGTCAGGGGAACGGTATAGGAGCGCGAGGGGTAGGGTTTGCTGTCGATGCCACGATCAAGGCCCGTGCTCCAGAGCCGGCTGACCCGCCCACCCTGCAACTGAAAGATATCCAGCCGCTCCAGATGGGGGTTGGCCACTTCCAGCATCAGGGGCTGCTCGGTGACCGAGTCATTGCGCAGGCCAATGCGAAACCAGCGCGGCCGCGGATCCAGGCCATAGCTTGGCAAGGCCTGACCGGATTTATGCCAGCCCGGCCGCGTAGCCACTTCCGCTGGCCAGAAGTCATGCGGCGTCGAGACCAGGGTTTCCAGTTCGGGTCCCAGATTGATGAGGAGCGGCCGCTCCCCGACATCGATCAGGGGCGAGGCCCAGGCCCGCAGCACCATCAGCAACAAGCCGAGCAGGGTTAGGATTCTCACAGGCGCGTCTGCTTATTATCAATCAATGATCAGCGAAGTTAATTACCAAACTGTCGGCCGGTACACAATAAAAAAGGGAGGCGCTAGCCTCCCCTTGTTCTGCCGGCGACTTAGGCCAGTGCTGCTTTGGCCTTTTCAACCAGTGCAGTAAAGGTACCCTTGTCATGGACAGCGATGTCAGACAGGATCTTGCGATCGATTTCGATGGACGCTTTCTTCAGACCGTTGATGAAACGGCTGTAGGAGAGGCCATTCTGACGCGCGGCCGCATTGATGCGAGCAATCCACAGCTGGCGGAACTGACGCTTCTTCTGACGACGGTCACGGTAAGCATATTGGCCAGCCTTGGTAACCGCCTGCACCGCAACGCGGTAGACACGGGAACGGGCACCGTAATAGCCTTTGGCCAGCTTCAGAACTTTCTTGTGACGAGCACGAGCAGTCACACCACGTTTAACTCTTGGCATTGGTCACTCCTTCCTTATGCGTACGGCAACATGCTGGTAACACGATTCAGGTCGCTCTTGGCAACCATGCTCATAGCACGCAGGTGACGCTTACGCTTGGTGCTCTTCTTGGTCAGGATGTGACGCAGGTGAGACTGCTTACGCTTGAAGCCGTTAGCGGTCTTTTTAAAGCGCTTCCAAGCGCCCTTGTTGTTTTTCATCTTTGGCATACGAAACTCCGCATTGTATCTGCCAGTTATGCAGTAAAGGCGAACAAAAACCCATCCGGCCATCGGCCAGATGGGTCTGTTACTTGAATGGCCTTACTGCTTCTTTTTCGGGGCCAGCATCATGACGGCCTGGCGCCCTTCCACTTTCGGGAAGGACTCCACTACGGCCAGCTCGTCCAGATCGTTTTTTACACGTTCCAGCACTTTCAGGCCGAGGTCCTGATGCGCCATTTCACGGCCGCGGAAGCGCAGCGTTACTTTGGCCTTGTCCCCTTCTTCTAGAAAACGAATCAGGTTGCGCAGTTTTACCTGATAGTCGCCTTCATCAGTTCCAGGCCGGAATTTGATTTCCTTGATCTGGACCTGCTTTTGCTTCTTCTTTTGCTCTTTCTGAGATTTGCTCTTCTCATAGAGGAACTTGCCGTGGTCCATGATACGGCACACCGGCGGCTCGGCGTTAGGGCTGATCTCGACCAGATCGACTCCCGCCTTCACAGCGCGATCCAGCGCTTCTTCGATAGTAACGACACCAAGCGGTTCGCCGTCCAGATCCACGAGGCGTACCTCTTTGGTTCTGATCTCGCCGTTCATGCGGGTGCGTGGCGGTTGTTTACCCGTTCTCTTCTCGCCTTTTATAGCCTATTCCTCCACTTTCTTGTGTTCTCGAGTCCGGATCTCATGCTGTATGCGGGAAACCATCTCTTCCACTTTGATGGTTCCGAGATCCGCGCCCTTGCGGGTTCGCACTGCTACCTGGCCGGCTTCGACCTCTTTGTCACCGCAGACGAACATGTAGGGCACCCGTTTCAGGGTATGCTCGCGGATTTTAAAGCCAATCTTCTCATTTCTCAAGTCCGCCGTTGCACGAATACCGGCATCATTCAGTGTCTCGACCACCTGTTTGACATAATCGGCCTGATTGTCGGTGATATTCAGCACCACCACCTGCACCGGCGACAGCCAGGTGGGGAACAGACCGGCGGTCTCCTCGGTCAGGATGCCGATGAAACGCTCCAGAGAGCCGAGAATGGCGCGGTGGATCATCACCGGTACATGACGCTCGTTGTCTTCGCCCACATAGGAGGCGCCCAGCCGGGCCGGCATGGAGAAGTCAAGCTGGATGGTACCGCACTGCCAGGCTCGGCCCAGGCAGTCATAGAGGGTGAATTCAATCTTCGGGCCATAGAAGGCCCCCTCGCCCGGCTGCAGTTCGAAGCTCAGGTTGTTGGCCTGCAACGCCTCGGCCAGTGCCTGTTCGGACTTGTCCCAGATCTCGTCGGAGCCGATGCGCTTCTCCGGACGGGTGGAGAGCTTGATGTCGATCTGCTCGAAGCCGAACACCTTGTAGGTGTCGAACACCATCTGGATGCAGCTGGTGACTTCCTGCAGTATCTGCTCTTCGGTACAGAAGACGTGGGCGTCATCCTGGGTGAAGGAGCGCACCCGCATCAGGCCGTGCAGGGAACCGGAGGGCTCGTTGCGATGCACTATGCCGAACTCGGCCATCCGGTAGGGCAGATCGCGGTAGGACTTGAGCCCCTGATTGAAGATCTGGATATGCCCCGGGCAGTTCATCGGCTTGACGGCGTAGGTGCGCTTCTCCGACTCGGTGGCGAAGATGGCGTCCTGGTACTTGTCCCAGTGGCCGGAGCGCTCCCACATGGAGACATCCATGATCATGGGGGCCCGGATCTCTTCGTAGCCATACTTGCGCAGCTGGCCGCGCATGAAGTTTTCCACTTCCTTGTAGATGGTCCAGCCGTCGTTGTGCCAGAAGACCATGCCCGGCGCCTCTTCCTGCCAGTGGAACAGATCCTGCTGCTTGCCGATCTTGCGGTGATCGCGCTTGGCCGCCTCCTCGAGGCGCTGCAGGTAGGCCTTGAGCTGCTTCTTGTCGGCCCAGGCGGTACCATAGATGCGCTGCAGCATCTTGTTCTTGGCATCCCCGCGCCAGTAGGCGCCGGCGACCTTCTGCAACTTGAAGTGCTGGCAGAAGCGCATGTTGGGCACATGGGGACCGCGGCACATGTCGAGGTACTCTTCGTGATGATAGAGCCCCGGCTGCTCATCGCGACCGATGTTCTCGTCCAGAATGGCCAGCTTGTAGGTCTCGCCGCGCGCCGCGAAGGCATCCCGGGCCTCCTGCCAGCTCACCTTCTGCTTGATCACCGCATACTCTTTCTGCGCCAGCTCCTGCATGCGTGCTTCCAGTGCCGCCAGATCCTCCTCCGTCAGGGGGTGCTCCAGATCGACGTCATAGTAGAAGCCGTTGTCGATGGTCGGGCCAATAGCCATGCGGGTCGTGGGCCACAGCTGCTTGATGGCATGCCCCAGCAGGTGGGCGCAGGAGTGGCGCAGTATCTCCAGGCCCTCCTCGTCCTTGCTGGTGATGATAGCCAGCTTGGCATCCTGGGCGATCAGTTCGCAGGCATCCACCAGCTCGCCATCAACACGGCCGGCAATACAGGCCTTGGCAAGCCCGGGACCAATGTCCTGGGCCACATCCAGCACGGAGACGGGGCGATCGAAATGGCGTTGGCTACCATCGGGAAGGGTGATAACAGGCATGGTTCATTCCTTATACAGTGGTGACACCTACCAAGTGCCACTTGCGAGTGCAGTGAAATCGTAAGCATGGTGTGTAAAAGCGATTCTTCCGGACATGTCCGCTACTCCCGGACATGTGGCAGTGCAGTGTAAATAAAAGCGCCGCCAGGCGCAATTGCGTGGCCTTCGTCACGGATGGAGCCCCCGCCGTCACACCGTGCAGGGATTGGCCAGCCAAAGATGCCATGCCATCTATACTGACAGCACGAGGCGTGACGACATCCTTGGCATAGTCGGAGGCAGCATGTGGCAATCCATAGCCAACCAGATATCCACTACCTTGCAGCAGCCCTTCGTGATCCGTCATCGGGATCCCCTGATTAACGAGCCCCCCCAGCGGCGGGTCATGATCCAGGATGGCGAGCGCAGCTTTTTCGTCAAGGTGGCACCACGCAGTGCCCTCGAGCAGCTGCAGCTCGAACAGCGGGGGC
>JBFHKO010000105.1:0-8710 GCA_041595355.1 Aeromonadaceae bacterium | reverse complement strand
TCCCCGGGAGCAGGAGTGGCGCAGCTGGCCGGTCGACAAGCGCCTGGAGCATGCGCTGGTCAAGGGCATCACCGACTTCATCGACGAGGATACCGAACAGGCGCGCCAGCAGGCCGAACGCCCCATCCAGGTGATCGAAGGGCCATTGATGGCCGGCATGAACGTGGTGGGCGATCTGTTCGGCGCCGGCAAGATGTTCCTGCCCCAGGTGGTGAAATCGGCGCGGGTCATGAAGCGCGCGGTGGCCTACCTGCAGCCCTACATCGAGGCGGAAAAGTCCGGCGGCAGCAGCAACGGCAAGATCGTCATGGCCACCGTCAAGGGCGACGTGCATGACATCGGCAAGAACATCGTCGGTGTGGTGCTGCAGTGCAACAACTTCGAGATCGTCGATCTGGGGGTCATGGTCTCCTGCGAGAAGATACTGCAGACCGCCCGCGACGAGAATGCCGACATGATTGGCCTCTCCGGGCTCATCACCCCCTCCCTGGACGAGATGGTGCACGTGGCCAAGGAGATGCAGCGCCAGGGCTTCAGCATTCCGCTGCTCATCGGCGGCGCCACCACCTCCAAGGCGCACACGGCGGTCAAGATCGAGCAGAACTACCAGGAGCCGGTGGTCTATGTCTCCAATGCCAGCCGTGCCGTGGGGGTGGCCCAGAGCCTGCTCTCGCCGGAGCTCAAGGGGCCCTTCGCCGAGCGCCTGGCCAAGGAGTACGCGACGGTGCGCGAGCAACACAGCCGCAAACAGCCGCGCACCAAGGCCATCTCCCTGGCGGCGGCCCGCGCCAACGCCTGGCGCTGCGACTGGAGCAGCTACCAGCCGCCCAAGCCGGCCCAACCCGGCATCCATGTGCTGCGCAAGGTCGCCATCGAGACGCTGCGCGACTACATCGACTGGACGCCGTTTTTCCTGAGCTGGGAGCTGGCGGGCAAGTACCCGCGCATCCTGGAGGATGAGGTGGTGGGCGAGCAGGCACAACAGCTGTTTGCCGATGCCAACGCCATGCTGGATCGCCTGAGCCAGAGCGGCGAGGTGGAGGTCACCGGCATGCTGGGCCTGTTCCCGGCCAACAGCATCGGCGACGACATCGAGGTCTATACCGACGAGCGTCGCACCGAGGTCAAGACGGTGCTGCGCGGCCTGCGCCAGCAGACCGACAAGGTCAGCCAGGCCCGGGATGGCCAGGTGTTCCCCAACTACTGCCTGTCGGATTTCGTGGCGCCCAGGGAGAGCGGCGTACCCGACTGGATCGGCGCCTTCGCGGTCAGCGGCGGCTTCGGCGAAGCCGAGCTGGCGGATGGCTTCAAGGCCGCCGGCGACGACTACCAGGCGATACTGGTGCAGTCAGTGTGCGATCGACTGGCCGAGGCGTTCGCCGAATACCTGCACGAGCAGGTGCGCAAGCACTACTGGGGCTATGCACCGGATGAAGCCCTCTCCAACGAGGAGCTGATCCGGGAAAACTACCAGGGCATCCGCCCTGCCCCGGGTTACCCGGCCTGCCCGGAACACACCGAGAAGGGCACCCTCTGGCAGTTGCTGCAGGTGCAGGAGACCATCGACATGCAGCTCACCGAATCCTACGCCATGTGGCCGGCGGCCGCGGTGTCCGGCTGGTATTTCAGCCACCCCGACGCCAAGTATTTTGCCGTGGCCGGCATCCAGCTGGATCAGGTCAAGGACTACGCCGCACGCAAGGGCATGAGCCTGGAAGAGGCCGAGCGCTGGCTGGGCCCCAACCTCGGCTACCAGCCGGAGTAAGCGGGCCCTGTGGCCACCATGACGCATGAAAAGAGAGAAGGCGCCCCCGGGTGCCTTCTCTCTTTTCATGCTCACCTGCCGTCGATTAGGTTAGCGGCAGCGTCAGCCGCCAGCCGGCCTGCCCGCCACCATAGTAGTCATCCCGCTGCCGCAGGCGACTGAAGCCCAGCTGCTCATAGAGACGGCAGGCGGCTTCATTGTCGGCCGCCACCTCCAGGCGCAGGGCGCGCAGCCTCAGACGGCGCCCCATCGCCAGCGCCAAGGTCAGCAAGCTGTCGCCTATCCCCTTCCTGCGCTGGTGCCAATGCACCGCCAGACAACGCACCTCCAGCACCTGCCATCCACGATGGGGCATCAGGCACAGGTAGGCCAGCAGCTGCCCCTGCTGCCAGAGGCTCCAGGTGGTGCAGCCGGAGCGCCCCAGCAGGTAGCGCCAGCGGCGGGCGCCAAAGGCCAGCGCGGGCGAGAAACAGTAGCGCTCCAGCTGCAGCAGCGCCGGGAGATCGGCGGGCCCTGCCGGTCGCAGCTCGCAGGCCCCCAGTTGCCGCGCCAGGGCCTCGCTGCAACGCTGCAATACCTGCCCGAAATGCTGCTCGCCGCTCATCTCAGCCTCGGGCAGCATGTCGCGTCTCCAGATGCGCCAGCATGGCATCCGCCAAATCCAGACCACTGACGCGCTCGGCCCCCTCCAGCCCCGGCGAGGAGTTGACCTCCAGCACCAGCGGGCCGCGATTCGAGCGCAGCAGATCCACGCCGGCCACCGCCAGCCCCAGCGCCTGTACGGCGGCAATGGCCGTGCGCTGCTCCTCGTCGTTCAACTGAACGGCACTGGCGCGGCCACCCCGGTGCAAGTTGGAGCGAAATTCGCCCGCCTGGGCCTGCCGCTGAAAAGCCGTCACCACCTGCCCGCCAATCACCAGGCAGCGCAGATCCCGCCCCTCAGCCTCGGCGATGAACTCCTGGGCCAGTACCGGCACCTTCTGCTGCAAAAAGGCCTCCAGCACGCTCTCGGCCGAGGTGTGGGTGTCACACAACGCGACTCCCAGTCCCTGCGTTCCCTCCAGCACCTTGACCACCAGCGGCGCACCGCCGACCTGGCGGATCAGGGCCGGTACGGCCTCGACGCGGTGCGCAAAGCCGGTGCGTGGCAAACCGAGGCCGGCCTGGGCCAGCCGTTGCAGAGCCTGCAGCTTGTCTCGGGAACAAGCGATGCCGGCGGAGGTATTCAGACAGGTGATCCCCATCAGCTCCAACTGCCGCAGCATGGCCACGCCATAGGCGGTAATGCTGGCACCGATGCGCGGTATCACCGCATCCAGACCCGGCAGGGGCTGCTGCTGATAACACAGACCCGGGCCGCTCGGCTCGAGGTTGAGATGCAGGCGCAGGGTGTCCAGCAGCAGCACCTCGTGGCCGCGCCGGCGAGCCGCCTCAAGCAGGCGGCGGGTGGAGTAACAGTTTGGCTCGCGGGACAGGATCGCAATCTTCATGGCATGTCTGAGTGGGAAAGGGCCTTGAAAGTATGCCGAAAAACGGCCGCGGCCCCAAGAATGCGGGGCGACCGGGCCGGAAATAAGGCGCCGCTTCCGACGGATATAAAAAAGACAAGCCTGCATCAAGCAGGCTTGTCTGTGGGGCATCCAGGCCAGTGGCTTAGATAAACAGACCTATCAGAACGGAATGTCGTCGTCAAAGTCCATCGGCGGCTCATTGTAGGCCGGCTGAGTGGGCTGGGGTTGGGCCGCATAGCTGCCTTGTCCGCCCTGCCCGCTTTGGCTGCCCTGGGGCTGACCGTAGCCACCCTGGGGTGCGGCCGGCCGTTGGGGTTTGCCACCCCAATTGCCCTGACCTGCTGACTGGCCACCCTGGCCGGCCGGAGCGCCCTGGCCGGCATTGCGGCTGTCGAGCATCTGCATTTCATTGGCGATGATCTCGGTGGTGTAGCGCTCCTGGCCCTGCTGATCCTGCCTCTTGCGGGTCTGCAGACGCCCTTCCAGGTAAACCTTGGCCCCTTTCTTCAGATACTCGCCGGCGATCTCGGCCAGGCGACGATAGAGCACGATACGGTGCCATTCGGTCCGCTCTTGCAACTGGCCCTGCTGATCCTTCCAGGATTCGGATGTGGCCACAGTGATGTTGGCCACGGCATTGCCGTTGGGCATGTAACGCACCTCGGGGTCCTGCCCGAGGTTACCGACGAGGATCACTTTATTCACGCCGCGACTGGCCATACTCTGCTCCGCATTCTGTCTGTCAAATTCACACACCGCCGCCGCTGCCTGAACTCAGGACAGGAGCGAGCCGATGCTATCGGTCGCCATCTTAACAACATCATGCCCCCCGTGCACCCTGCCGGCACTGCAACTGCCGACAGGGTGGCAAAACAGGAGCCGATGCGACCCGAAAGAGCCAATGGCTGTCCCTTATTCTAGGCCGGCCACTGTCTATTCATCCAGTGGCGCCTATGCCATACTTTCGCTTTGCACATCGGCATGCTTGGCTAACCATGGACAATATCGAGATCAGGGGTGCCCGCACCCACAACCTGAAAAACCTGAACCTGACCCTGCCCCGGGACCGGCTCATCGTGGTGACCGGTCTCTCCGGCTCCGGTAAATCCTCCCTCGCCTTCGATACCCTGTATGCCGAGGGGCAGCGGCGCTACGTGGAGTCCCTCTCCGCCTATGCCCGCCAATTCCTCAGCCTGATGGAAAAGCCCGATGTGGACCATATAGAGGGACTGTCACCGACCATCTCCATCGAGCAGAAGTCCACCTCCCACAATCCGCGTTCGACCGTCGGCACCATCACCGAGATCTACGACTACCTGCGGCTGCTGTATGCCCGGGTCGGCGAGCCGCGCTGCCCGGAGCATCATATCCCGCTCACCGCCCAGACCATCAGCCAGATGGTGGACAAGGTGCTGGCGCTGCCCGAAGGCAGCAAGATGATGATACTGGCGCCGGTGGTGCGCAACCGCAAGGGCGAACATGCCAAGCTGCTGGAAAACCTGGCGACCCAGGGCTACATCCGCGCGCGCATCGACGGCGAGGTGTGCGATCTCTCCGATCCGCCGGCCCTGGAGCTGCACAAGAAACACAATATCGAAGTGGTGGTGGACCGCTTCAAGGTACGCGGCGATCTGCAACTGCGACTGGCCGAGTCCTTCGAGACGGCACTGGCGCTCTCCGACGGCCTGGTCTCGGTGGTGGACATGGAGGATGAACAGGCCCAGCCGCTGATCTTCTCCGCCAACTTCGCCTGTCCCGAGTGCGGTTACTCCATCAGCGAACTGGAGCCGCGCATCTTCTCGTTCAACAACCCGGCCGGCGCCTGCCCGAGCTGTGATGGCCTGGGCGTGAAACAGTATTTTGACCCCCTCAAGGTGGTCAGCAACCCGGAGCTGTCCCTGGCAGGCGGCGCCATCCGTGGCTGGGACAAACGCAGCTTCTACTATTTCCAGATGCTCAAGGCGGTGGCCGACCATTACGGCTTCGATCTGGGGGCCCCCTTCGAGAGCCTGGACAAGCAGGCGCAGAAGGCGGTGCTCAGCGGCAGCGGTCATACCGAGATCGAGTTCCGCTACATGAACGATCGCGGCGATGTGGTGGTGCGCCGCCACCCCTTCGAGGGGGTGCTGCACAACATGGAGCGGCGCTACCGGGAGACCGAATCCAACAGCGTGCGCGAGGAATTGGCCAAGTACATCGCCAACCAGGCCTGTCCCAGCTGCCAGGGCAGCCGCCTGAAGCGGGAGGCGCGGCATGTCTTCATCGAAGGCGTCACCCTGCCCCAGGTGTCCGAACTCGCCATCGGTGAGGCGCTGACCCTGTTCCAGAACCTGGCTCTTGGCGGGCAACGGGCCCAGATTGCCGAGAAGATCCTCAAGGAGATCACCGAGCGGCTGGGCTTCCTGGTCAATGTGGGTCTCAACTACCTGAGCCTGTCACGCAGTGCCGAAACGCTCTCCGGCGGTGAGGCCCAGCGCATCCGACTGGCGAGCCAGATCGGCGCCGGCCTGGTGGGGGTCATGTACGTACTGGATGAACCCAGCATCGGCCTGCACCAACGGGATAACGAGCGACTGCTGAAGACCCTGTTCCACCTGCGCGACCTCGGCAATACCGTCATAGTGGTGGAGCATGACGAGGATGCCATCCGCAGCGCCGACCATGTGGTGGACATCGGCCCCGGCGCCGGCGTACACGGCGGGGCCGTGGTGGCCCAGGGAACTCCGGACGAGATCATCGCCAACCCCGACTCCCTGACCGGCGATTACCTGTCGG
This sequence comes from Aeromonadaceae bacterium, assembly GCA_041595355.1. Classification (GTDB taxonomy): domain Bacteria; phylum Pseudomonadota; class Gammaproteobacteria; order Enterobacterales; family Aeromonadaceae; genus JBFHKO01. Next base: position 2,659 of record JBFHKO010000105.1, on the reverse strand, counting down.
GACGCAAGCAGATTGCCGTGCCGGCCAGCCGCACCCCGCTCTCTGAGCACTGGCTGCGCCTGCTGGGCGCCAGCGGCAACAACCTGAAGAAGGTGGACCTGCATATCCCGGTGGGGGTGATGACCTGCGTCACCGGGGTCTCGGGCTCCGGCAAGTCCACCCTCATCAACGACACCCTGTTCCGCATTGCTCACCGGGAGCTCAACGGCGCCACCGTGGAGCAGCCCGCCCCCTACCTGGACATCCAGGGCATGGAGCATCTGGACAAGGTGGTGGACATCGATCAGAGCCCCATCGGCCGCACACCGCGCTCCAATCCGGCCACCTACACCGGCCTGTTCACCCCCATCCGCGAGCTCTTTTCCGGCACCCAGGAGGCCCGCTCCCGTGGCTACCAACCGGGGCGTTTCTCCTTCAACGTCAAGGGCGGCCGCTGCGAGGCCTGCCAGGGCGATGGCATGATCAAGGTGGAGATGCATTTCCTGCCGGATGTCTATGTGCCCTGCGATGTCTGCCAGGGCAAACGCTACAATCGGGAAACGCTGGAGATCAAATACAAGGGCAAGAGCATTCACGAGGTGCTGGACATGACGGTGGAAGAGGCGCGCGCCTTCTTCGACGCTGTGCCGGCGCTGGCACGCAAGCTGCAGACGCTGATGGATGTGGGGCTCTCCTACATCCGCCTGGGGCAGTCGGCCACCACCCTCTCCGGCGGCGAGGCCCAGCGGGTCAAGCTGGCCCGGGAGCTCTCCAAGCGCGATACCGGCAAGACCCTCTATATTCTGGATGAACCGACCACCGGGCTGCATTTTCACGATATCCAGCAACTGCTGACGGTACTGCACAAGCTGCGCGACCATGGCAACACCATCGTCATCATCGAGCACAACCTGGATGTCATCAAGACCGCCGACTGGATCGTCGATCTGGGCCCGGAAGGCGGCGCCGGGGGCGGTCGCATCCTCACCACCGGCACCCCGGAGCAGATCCTGAGCTGCACCGAATCCCATACCGCCCGCTTCCTGGCCCCGCTGCTGAGCGCCCCGCCCCGCTAGGACCGGGATCTGCCGCGTGCTAGGATGAAATCGTGCCGGCGTCGCGGGAGTCGACCTCCCTGGCGCACCGGCACGCCTTCTTTCTCATTCGTCAAGGCAGTCACGACATGATCATCGAACTCATCAGCACCGGCGACGAAGTGCTGACCGGCTTTACCCAGGATACCAATGCCAGCTGGCTGAGCCAGCGCCTGCTCGAGCAGGGCTGGCAGGTGCGGCGGCGCCACACCGTGGGCGATCGCATGGATGATCTGGTGGACATCATGCGGGAACGCAGTCACGTTGCCGACATCCTGCTCATCAACGGCGGTCTGGGCCCCACGTCCGACGACAAGACCACCGAGGCCGCCGCCCTCGCCGCCGCTGTCAATCTCGAACTGCGTGACGACTGGCTGGCCGAGCTGCAACAGAAATACCTTGCCCGCGGCCGGGAGATGCCGCACAGCAACCGCAAACAGGCGCTGCTTCCCGAGGGCGCGGCCCTTATCCCCAACCCCGTCGGCACCGCCTGCGGTTTCGCGCTGACCATAGGCCGCGCCCGTTGTTACTTCACCCCGGGCGTGCCCAGCGAATTCAAGCGCATGGTCGATGAGCAGATACTGCCGGCATTGGGCGCCAACCTGGCTCGTGGCGATACCCGGGTGGAGCGCTTCTTCACCTTTGGCGTTTCCGAGTCCGCCCTCAGCGATCGACTGGACAACCTGGCCTGGCCGCCCCACCTCGAATTGGGCTACCGCTCCTCCATGCCCGTCATCGAGCTCAAGCTCATCAGCCAGCATGCCAGCCAGACCGACTTCGCCGCCGCCGAAGCGCAATTGCTGGACGTGATCCGCCCCTATCTGGTTGCCCGCGGCGATCTGGATATCGGCGCCGAACTGGCCGGCTTGCTGGGCGAACGCCCACTGCAGCTGCTGGAATGGGGCACTCAGGGCCGGCTGATCGCGGCACTGGCTCCGGCAGTACGAGCCCTGGAGGGACAGCTGCGACCACTGCCGGCCAGCGCCGCCGACCTGCTGAGCGAGACCGCCAGACACCCCGGCCTGACCCTGGCCATCGGTGAGGGCGGCGAGCAGGGCTTCAGCCTGGCTCTCTGCAGTGGAGACGGGCAAGGCTGGGCCGAACGGCTGCAACCCGGCATCCAGGATGCCGGCCTGCGCCGGAAGGTGATCCTATTCGCGGCCCAGCAAATGCTGCTGCGCTATCTGCGCGGACGGCCGGTCTTGATCGATTACGAAACCCTGCGCAGCCAGGAGCGTTGCAGCCTGTGATGGCGGGCTGCACTCCTGTGGCCTCAGGCCGGAAAATATCGTGAAAAGAGAAAAGCAAAAACCCCGCTGGCGCGGGGTTTAATAAGTGGTGCTGATACCCAGAGTCGAACTGGGGACCTCACCCTTACCAAGGGTGCGCTCTACCAACTGAGCCATATCAGCACACTGTTCAGTGCGATATACGGTCTGCAACCGATATATCTGAATGGGGTGCCTGGCAGTGTCCTACTCTCGCATGGCGAATGCCACACTACCATCGGCGCTACGGCGTTTCACTTCTGAGTTCGGCATGGGATCAGGTGGTTCCACCGCGCTATGGCCGCCAGGCATAAATCG
>JBFHKO010000104.1:0-8733 GCA_041595355.1 Aeromonadaceae bacterium | reverse complement strand
CTTCATGGGTACAGAATTTGCTCAGTCTTCCGAGTGGAACCACAAGGATCAGCTGCCCTGGTGGTTGCTGGACTTCGACAAGCATGCCGGACAAAAGGCGCTGATCCGTGATTTGAACCACTTCTATCGTGGGGAGCCGGCGCTGTACGAGACCGACTACGACAAGGCCGGCTTCCGGTGGCTGGATCATGGCGACTGGGAAAATAGCGTCTTCTCCATGCTGCGCAGCAACAAGGCCGGGGATAATAAGGTCATTGCCGTCAGCAACTTCACGCCGGTACCCCGCGATCAGTATCGCATCGGCGTGCCGGACGCCGGGACCTATCAGGTCGTGTTGAACACCGACAGCACCAAGTATTGGGGCAGTGGTTATGATACCGGTTCACGCGCCTTGGTTGCCGAGGCCCATCCGTATCATGGTCTGGAGCACTCCATCCTGATCAACCTGCCCCCGCTGTCCACGCTCTTCCTCAAGCGAAGCGGAGACTAATGCATGGCTAGCCGATTCACGCTCAAACCCGGCAGGGAGGCCCCACTGGGGGCCTCCCTTGACGGACAGGGCTGCAACTTTGTGGTCTGGTCCCCGGATGCCACCAAGGTCACCCTGTGTCTGTTCGATGAACAGGAGCGGGAGATCGAACGGTTGGTGCTGCGGGAGCGCAAAAGCCATTACTGGTTCGGTTACGTGGACGGCGTGAAGGCGGGGCAGGCGTACGGTTACCGGGTGGAGGGACCTCAGCAGCCGGAGTCCGGCTGGTTGTTCGATGAGCACTAGCTGCTGCTGGATCCCTATGCCCGGGCGCTGTCCCGGCCGCTGCACTGGGATGCCGCCCTCTATCAGGGCGACAGCCAGGCCATGATGAGCAAGGCGCTGGTGGTGGCACCCTGCCAGTTTGATTGGCAGGGGGTGGAGCGGCTCTGTCATCCCGATGACAGGACCATCCTCTACGAGGTACACGTCAAGGGGATGACGCAACTGCATCCCGAGCTGGCGCCGGAGCACCGCGGCACCTATCTGGGGCTCTGCCAGCCCCAGATGCTCGAATACCTGACATCGTTGGGCATCACCTCGGTACAGTTGATGCCCGTCATGAGCTTCATGAGCGAGCCGCGGTTGACCGAATTGGGGCTTTCCAATTACTGGGGCTACAACCCCATCTGTTTCATGGCTCCCGAGCCGCGTTATGCGCAGCAGGATGCCGTGACCGAATTCAAGACCATGGTGCGCGAGTTGCACCGGGCTGGCATCGAGGTGATCCTCGATGTGGTGTTCAACCATACCGCCGAGGGGGGAATGGGCGGGCCGCTGCTGAGCTTCAAGGGCCTGGATAACCGCAACTATTACATGTTCGACAACGGTGCCCACGGTCCCAATTACCACCACTATGCCAATGTCACCGGTTGTGGCAACAGCTTCAATGTCGATCATCCCAATGGCTTGCGTGTGGTGATGGATAGCCTGCGCTACTGGGTGACCGAGATGCAGGTGGATGGTTTCCGTTTCGATCTGGCGGTGACGCTGGCGCGGGAAGGCAACGAATTCGATCCCTGCGGTGGTTTTTTCAAGGCACTGATGCAAGATCCGCTGCTCAGCCGGGTGAAACTCATCGCCGAGCCCTGGGATATCGGTCCCTTCGGCTATCGACTGGGGCAATTCCCCAGCCAGTGGCAGGAGACCAATGATCGGTTTCGCGATACGGTGCGCTCTTTCTGGAAGGGCGATACCGGCCGCATGGCCGATTTTGCCACCCGCCTGCTTGGCTCGCGGGATGTGTTTCCCAAGTCCTACCGCTCCATCCATTCGAGCGTCAATTTCGTGGCTTACCACGATGGCTTCACCCTGGATGATCTGGTCAGCTACAACCAGCGGCACAACCAGGCCAACGCCGAAGACAACCGCGATGGTCATGGTCACAACCTCTCCAGCAACAATGGTATCGAGGGACCGACCGCGGATGCGCGCATTGAAGCCAAGCGTCAGCGTCAGAAACGCAACCTGTTGGCGACCCTGTTCATCGCCCAGGGCACACCTCACCTGCTGGCCGGTGACGAGATAGGGCGTACCCAGATGGGGAACAACAACGCCTATTGCCAGGACAACCGCATCACCTGGGTCAACTGGGCATTGCGTGAGGAGGACGAAAGTCTGCTGGAGTTCGTCAGGCAGATGATACGCATTCGTCAGGAGTCAAACGTGTTCAGCGGCCTCAAGCTGGCCGATGATCACTATCTGGGCGATCAGATAGAGACCCACCAGGTGGCCTGGTACCATCCCGACGGGCGACTGCTCTCCGATGCCGACTGGAATGCCCCCGTATCCCAGGCCTTCGTGATGGATATTGGCGACCTCAAGGGCGGTGGCGAGCGCTGGCTGGTGCTGTTCAATGCCAGCGAATATGACATCCAGTTCAAGTTGCCGGCCGCGGGTGATGCGGTCTTCTGGCAACTCATCATCGATACCTCCGAAAGCGGTGTTGATGACGGCCGCCATGATGACAAGGAGCGGCGCATTCCGCTTTGCAGTGCCAACTCGGTGAAGATACTCAAGCAGCAGGCAGTGGATGCGCTGCGGCCAAAGGCCTAGTTTTTTCGCGTTTGTTTTTTGGCTCGCTATTGGTTAGGCTTTTAACAAACCATTAACGAGCGAGAGATGGCATGTCAAAGCAGGACTGGCGTGAGAAGTTGACGCCGGAGCAGTATCACGTCTGCTGGGAAAAAGGCACCGAGGCCCCGTTTTCCGGTGCCTTGTTGCATAACAAGAAGACCGGTGATTATCACTGCGTCTGTTGCGGAGCCACCTTGTTTGACTCCAGTGCCAAGTTCGATTCCGGTTGCGGTTGGCCGAGCTTCGATCAGGCGCTGGAGGGGGCCGTACGCTACCAGGACGATAGCAGTCACGGCATGCGTCGCACCGAGATCTTGTGCCAGCAGTGTGGCGCCCATCTCGGTCACGTGTTCCCGGATGGCCCCACCGACACCGGACAGCGTTACTGCGTCAACAGCCTGTCGCTGCGCTTCAGCGAGCGGGAGAAGAAATAGCTCCCCCACACGCCTTCCATCACAACACTCCTTACCTTACCGGCATGCCCCCTGATGAAGTGTCCCGCAGCGGCTCAGGGGGTCAGCTCGCCTCGCAGGTTTAGTTGCATCTGTACCCGGATCTCCTCCTCGGAGAGCGGCTGACTCAGCAAATAGTGCAGCTTGGTCAATGCGGCCTCCGTTGTCATGTCAAAACCGGACAGGACGCCGGCCTCGGCCAGCGCATTGCCGGTGGCATAACCGTCCATGTTGACCCGTCCTCGCAGGCATTGGCTGAGATTGATGATGATGATGCCGCGCGCCGTGGCGTCGCGCAGTACGGCTAGCATGCGCGCGTCCTGGGGCGCGTTGCCGACACCGTAGGTCAGCAGGATCAAGGCCTTGAGCGGTTGACGCAGAAAGTTGCCTATCACCTCGGCACTGATGCCGGGGTAGAGGGTGAGTACCCCGACGGGTTGCGGCCGGATGTCATGCAGGCGCAGGGGGCGAGCCTGGGGCTGCCCCAGCTGGCCGGCCACCAGCTGGATACGAATGCCCGCATCCAGCAGGGGCGGGTAGTTGGGCGCGTCAAAGGCACTGAAGCCTTCGGCATGCACCTTGGTGGTCCGGTTGCCGCGAAACAGCTGATTGTTGAAAAACAGCGTGACCTCGTGAATGGGGTAGTTGGCCGCCAGATAAAGGGCATTGAGCAGATTCTGCTGACCGTCGGAGCGCAATTCGGCCAGCGGGATCTGGGAGCCGGTAATGATCACCGGCTTGGCCAGATCCTCCAGCATGAAGGAGAGCGCCGAGGCGGTATAGGACATGGTATCGGTGCCGTGCAGCACCACGAAACCGTCATGGTCGTCATAATGATCCCGAATATCTTCGGCGATCCGCTGCCAGTCGGCGGGACTCATGTCGGAGGAGTCGATCAGCGGGCTGTATTCGTGGATATGGTAGCTGGGCATTTCCGGGCGATGGAATTCCGGCATGCCGGCCAGACAATCGGCCATGAATCCCGGACGCGGGACATAGCCGTGGGCGGAGTGTTGCATGCCGATGGTGCCGCCCGTGTAGGCGATGTAGATGGATTTCTTCAAGGTGGCTGATCCCATGACGACGTGTTGATTCGGGGTGAGCATTTGGAATGCGCAAGTGAGTGGTGTCTGTTGCCGCATCCCCCCGGGCCGGCCGGGGGGATGCGGACTCATATCCGGCAGGCCAGGCAGACGCTGTACAGTCCGCGCGGGTCGTCCAGCTGGGCGAGGGGGGCCAGACTCTGGCTCAGTTGTTGCCACAGGCTCTGCAGTGGCGCACGCCATTCGGTCGGCGCCATCAGGGCCACCTCGCCGAACAGCTGGCGCAACAGGCGCTCTGTGGGAGACAGCGGGGCTTCCTGCACGCTGACCTGATAACGGCTCAGGTTGGCCAGTTCGGCGGCGCTGCGGATGGCCTCATCCAGCGAGCCGAGTCCATCCACCAAACCCAGGCGCTGGGCATCCTGGCCGGTCCACACATGCCCCTGGGCCACCTTGTCCACCGCATCCGGGGTCATGCCCCGGCCTTCGGCGACCAGCTGGACGAAGCGGCGGTAGGTATCCTCCACACTCATCTGAACCAGCTGTTTGACATGCTCCGGCAAGGGGCGGCTGGGATCCAGACCGGTGAAGTCGGTGGTACCGAGTCCGTCACTGCGGATACCGAGCTTGGCCAGTGCCTTGTCGGCGGTGGCATAGAGGCCGAATACGCCGATGGAGCCGGTCAGGGTGCTGGGCTCGGCGAATATCTTGTCGGCATTGGCGGCGATCCAGTAGCCACCCGAGGCAGCGGTGCTGCCCATGCTCACCACCAGGGGTTTGCCTGCGGCCTTGAGGGCCAGCAGTTCGGTGCGGATCTGCTCGGCGGCGAAGGCGCTGCCACCGGGGCTGTCGATGCGCAGCACCAGAGCCTTGATCTGCTCATCGCGGGCCGCCTGCAGGACCAGCTCGGCCAGGCTCTCGCCGCCAATGCTGCCGGGCGGCTGCTTGCCGTTTTGCATCATGCCGGCGGCGACGATGAGCCCCACCTTGGGCTGCTTCCCGTCGGCATATTGGGACGGTTGCCGGCGCAGATAGCTGGCCAGGTCCACGGCGGGATAGTCGAGGCCATCCTCCGTCTGGCCGGCGAAGGCCATGATGGCTTGCTGGATCTCCTCACGGGTGGCCAGCTGGTCCACCAGCCCCTGGGCCAGGGCATACTGGGCGGCATTGCCGCCGGCCTGCTGCATGCGTGCCAGCAGCTGCTCCTTGCTGGGGGCGACGGCATCGGCCGGAATATTCCGTGCCCGGGTCACATCCTGGACATAGAGATCCCACAATTGATTGAGCCAGCGCCCGTTGGCCTCGCGGGCCTCGGCGGACATGTCATCGCGGCTGTAGGGTTCGATGAAGGACTTGTAGGTTCCCACCCGGAAGATATGCGGCTGGATATCGAGCTTCTCCAGTGCCGATTTGAAATAGAGGTTGTACAGCCCTAACCCCTGGATCAGCACGCCGCCAGCCGGGTTCAGCAGCAGGGTATCGGCATGGGCCGCCAGCAGATACTGGTGCTGGGTGAAAAAGTCACCGGCGGCCAGTACCGGCTTGCCGGAGCTGCGAAAGTCATCCAGCGCCTGGGCGATACGGTGCAGCTTGCCGAAGCTGCCGGACTCCAGATCCTGCAGCTTGAGCACTATGCCCTTGATATCGGGATCCTGTTTCGCCCGGCTGATGGCATAGAGGATGTCGCCCACGACCAGTTCCCGGGGGGCTTGTGCGCTGCCCAGCCACTGACGCAGCAGCTCGCCTCCGGCGGCGGGCGTGGAGGATTGCTCGACGATCTCGCCGGCGAGATTGAGCACCAGCGCCCCGGACGTCGGTACGAGGGCGCTCTCCTCCCGCGTCAGGGCAAACAGCAACAGGATGATGAACAGCAGGAACATCAGGTTGGCAAGCAGCAGGCGAACAAAGGTGATGAAGCGCCACAGCGTGCGCAGCAGCCAGCGTAGCGGAGTGAACAGACGTGCCATCGGGGCGTCTCGGCGGTATGGTTAATGGCTCTAATTATGCGTACATGGCATGCCAGTTGTCACGCCGGCATGCATTCTCGCTGCGACGGGTTTGAGTTCTGGGGCCGGCTCCCCTATGCTGACGACCCGCCGGTCATCTCATGCTGGCGGCTTTTTCCGTTCCGATATTCGTACTGTTGCGAGGTGATGATGGACCCAGTGCATTGGTTGCTCGAACGCCACTCCTGTCCCCAATTGACGGCACCCGCGCCGGCGGGCGAGGCCCTGCAGCACATATTGCAGTGTGGCTTGCGGGCACCGGATCATGGCCATCTGCAGCCTTATGAATTCCTGCTCGCCGAAGGGGATGGGCTGTCACGGCTGGGGGCCGTCTTGGCAACGGCCGCCGAGGCGCGCGGCGAGCCGGCCGCCATGATTGACAAGGCGCGGCAGGCCCCCTTGCGCGCCCCCATGGTCATCACCGTCGTGGCGCGGGTGCAGGCGCATGCCAAGGTGCCCCCTCTGGAGCAGCACCTGGCGGCGGGCTGTGCCCTGCTGATGATGCGGATGGCGGCCGAGGCGCAGGGCTTTGCCGGTATCTGGCGCTCGGGATGGTTCATGTTCGATCGGGGCGTGCACCGGGCCCTGGGGCTCGGCGAAACGGATCAGATCGTCGGCTTCCTCTATCTGGGAACACCCAAAGTGCAACAGGAGAAAACGGCGCGTGCCGTGGATCCAATGTCCTTTGTGCGCCGTCTCTGAGCCGGGGCGTGCGGCCCTGGGCGAGCTCGGGGCGTAGCCTCAAGGATCACTACTGACTGCGAGCTGGCGGCTTGCCAGCCATCAAAGGGTTTTATGCGAACAAGGTACCCCCTGGGCGATGTGGCGCTGCTGCTCGGCCTCTGGCTGGTTTGGGGTTACAGCTGGGTGGCCAGTAAAATCGGTCTCAATTATGCGTCTGCCCTGCAGATGGTGCAGTGGCGGCTGGTATTTGCCGTGCTGACGCTGGGGGGGTTGCTGCTGCTGAGTGGCCGCTCGCTACGCCCGCCTCCCTTCTGGCCGACCCTGCTGCTGGGGCTGACCCAGACAACCGGGTTTACGCTGCTCTCCAGCTCCGCGCTGCTGCTCGGCGGCGTGGGCAAGGTGTCCATCCTTTGCTACACGATGCCGTTTTGGACCCTGTTGCTGGCCCGTCTGTTCCTGCAGGAACACCTGCAGCGGCTGCAGTGGCTCAGCGTCTTGCTGGCCCTGGCGGGGCTGCTGTTTATTCTCGAGCCCTGGCGCCTGCAGGGCAGTTGGGTGCCGGAGCTGCTCTCCCTGGCGGCGGGGATATCCTGGGCCATTTCGGCCATCGTGGCCAAACGGCTGCGCCGTTCGCACAAGGTGGATACCCTGGGGCTCACCTTCTGGCAACAGTTGCTCGGCCTGCTGCCGCTGTTCGTGGTGACGGCCAGCTGGCCGCAACCGGCCATCGACTGGCAGGGGGAGTTCATCCTGATCCTCATCTTCAATGGCTGCGTGGCCGCCGGACTGGGCTGGCTCATCTGGATGCACCTGTTGTCGCGTCTCAGCGCCGGCATGGCCGGCCTCAATGTGCTCGCCATTCCCGCCGTGGCGCTGCTATGCGCCTGGGCGCAGCTGGATGAACAACCTTCGCTGGCGGAAGGTGTGGGCATGCTGCTTATCGCCCTGGGGCTGGGCGTAATGGCGTGCTGGTCGCTGTGGCAGGAGCGTCACGAGGCGGTCGGACCCGGCGGCACCTGAGCCCAGGGCGCGGGCATAGAGAAGGCCGGTCATCGCTGACCGGCCCGGGTGTCTCTGATGAGCGACAGGAGCCCTGGTTCAGAACTCGGCAGTGCGCGGGGCGCGCGGGAAGGGGATGACGTCACGAACGTTGCCCATGCCGGTGACATAGACCACCAGGCGTTCGAAGCCGAGACCGAAGCCGGCATGGGGTACGGTGCCGTAACGGCGCAGATCCCGGTACCACCAGTAGTCTTCCTTGTTGAGGCTCATCTCTTCGAGGCGCGCATCCAGCACGTCCAGGCGTTCCTCGCGCTGGGAGCCGCCGATGATCTCGCCGATGCCGGGTGCCAGCACATCCATGGCGGCGACCGTCTTGCCATCCTCGTTCAGCCGCATGTAGAAGGCCTTGATATCCTTCGGGTAGTTCTTGACCACCACCGGTGCCTTGAAGTGCTCCTCGGCCAGGTAGCGCTCATGCTCGGATTGCAGATCGATGCCCCATTCCACCGGGAAATCGAAGGCCTTGCCGCAGGTCTGCAGTATGGTGACCGCATCGGTGTAGTCCACCTGGGCAAAGTCGGAGCTGACGAACTGCTCCAGCCGGCTGATGGCGTTCTTGTCCACCCGCTGGGCAAAGAACTCCATGTCATCGCGGCGCTCGTCGAGCACGGCGCGGAAGACGTATTTCAGCATCTTTTCCGCCAGCCCGGCCACGGTATCCAGATCGGCAAAGGCCAGCTCCGGCTCCACCATCCAGAATTCGGCCAGGTGGCGGCTGGTGTTGGAGTTCTCGGCGCGGAAGGTCGGCCCGAAGGTGTACACCTTGGAGAGGGCACAGGCATAGGTTTCAACGTTCAGCTGGCCGGAGACGGTGAGAAAGGCCTCCTTGCCAAAGAAGTCCTCGTTGAAATCGACGCGGCCATCATCGGTGCGTGGCAGGT
>JBFHKO010000103.1:0-8733 GCA_041595355.1 Aeromonadaceae bacterium | reverse complement strand
CCCGCTGGGGAATGTTGTTGGTGAAGCAGTAGACGTTCTCCTGATAGGCGTCGTTCCACTGCATGGCCACCTCGACGGCGATGCCATCTTCCCGGGCCAGGTCGAAGTAGAAGGCCTTCTGGTGGATGGGCGTCTTGTTCTGGTTCAGGTACTCGACGAAGGCGCGGATGCCCCCCTCGTAGCAGAAATGATCCTCGCGGCCATCACGCTCGTCCAGCAGGCGGATGGAGACCCCCGAATTCAGGAAGGAGAGCTCACGGAAGCGCTTGGTCAGGATCTCGTAGTGAAAATCGGTATCGGAGAAGATGGTCGGGCTGGGCCAGAAACGGATCTCGGTACCGGAGCGATCGGAGTCGCCGATCATCTGCAGCGGCGCCTGGGGCTCGCCCAGATGGTAGGTCTGCTCGTAGACATGGCCGCCGCGACGAATGGTCAGCAGCAGCTTGTCGGACAGGGCATTGACCACCGAGACCCCGACCCCGTGCAGACCACCGGACACCTTGTAGGAGTTGGCGTCGAACTTGCCGCCGGCGTGCAGCACCGTCATGATGACTTCCGCCGCCGAACGCCCCTCCTCCTTGTGGATATCCACCGGAATGCCACGGCCGTTGTCCCGCACCGAGACGGAGCCATCGCTGTGGATGGTCGCCACTATGTCGGTACAGTGCCCAGCAAGAGCCTCGTCGATGGAGTTGTCCATCACCTCGAAAACCATGTGGTGCAAACCGGTACCGTCGTCCGTGTCGCCGATATACATCCCCGGACGCTTGCGGACCGCATCCAGACCCTTCAATACCTTGATACTCGAAGAGTCGTACGTGTTCTCACTCATGTCTTAACTCTCGCTCTCGCGTGTTTGGATATTCGGTGATTGTGCCCTGTTCCACGTGAAACAGATGACACTCGAGTTCCGACATCATGTCGGCCAGCGGCGCCGCATCGATGGCGGTGATGAACACCTGGGAATCACAGCTTTTCAGGTGTCGGGCCAACCGACGTCGCTTCTCCGAATCGAGTTCGGAGGCAAAATCATCAATCAGGAACAGGCAGCGCTTCTCGCCCTGCTGGTTGAGATACAGCCCCTGGGCCAGGCGCAGGGCGCACACCAGCAGCTTGAGCTGGCCCCGGGAGAGGATATCCTGCACCGGCACGCCGTTGGCCTTGAGGCGCAGATCCGCCCGGTGGGGTCCCAGACCGGTATGGCCCATGGACTTGTCCCGCTCGAACCCGTCCTGCAACAGGGTGACCAGCTCCCGGCTCTGATCCCAGCCGGGATGAAAACCGATGCGAAACTCATACTCCGGCAGAAAATCGCCGCAGATGCGCTGCAGCAGCGGCAGCAGCGCCTCGCAATAGTGCCGGCGATAATCGCTGAGCTCGCCGCCCAGCCGGGCCAGCTCCTGATCCCAGTACGCCAGCGGCGCATAGCTGCCACTTTGGCGCAGCAGGGCATTGCGTTGCTTGAGCAAGCGGCGCACCCGCCCCCAGAGCGGAAAAAAGGCCGCTTCCTCGTGGAACAGCCCCCAGTCGATGAAGGCGCGCCGCTGCTGGGGGCCGCCGGTCAACAGGCTGAAGCCCTCCGGATGAATAAGCTGCAGCGGCAGCAGTTCCGCCAGCTGCGCCAGCTTCTCCGCCGGCCGGCCGCCGATCTTCAACCGGCTGTCGCCGGTGCGGCTCTTCTGCAACCCCAGCGCCACCGGCTGGCCATGCCACTCCACCTGGGCAAACAGGGTGAACGCCTTCTCGCCCAGGGCGATGACCCGGTTGCCCAGATGGGTGCGAAAGGAGCGTCCCAGCCCCAGGTAGTGAATCGCTTCCAGCAGACTGGTCTTGCCGCTGCCATTGGGCCCCAGCAGCACATTCACTCCGCGGCCGGGCCGCAATTCGGCCTGCTGCAGGTTGCGAAAATGGCGGAGCTGGAGCGTCAGCAGGGCCATGGGTCAGAGCCGCATCGGCATGACCACATACTGGGCATCGTCGCGGCTGGCATCCTCGATCAGCGCGCTGCTGTTGGCGTCGGTCATGCTGAGCTTGATCTGCTCGCATTTTAACGTATTCAGCACATCCAGCACATAGGAGACATTGAAGCCCACCTCCAGCTCGCTGCCGGCATACTCGACATCCAGCAGCTCCTCGGCCTCTTCCTGCTCGGGATTGTTGGCGGTGATGCGCAGCAAATTCTGCTGCATGTTGAGGCGTACGCCACGGAATTTCTCGTTGGAGAGGATGGCCGCCCGGGCAAAGGCCTGCCGCAGCCCCTCGCGGTCGGCAATCAGCACCTTGTCGCTGCTGCGCGGCAACACCCGCCGGTAGTCCGGGAAACGGCCATCCACCAGTTTGGAGGTGAAGACAAAGCCCTCGGAAACGGCACGCAGGTTGTTGCTGCCCATCTGCAGGCGGATGGGCTTGTTCTCGTTTTCCAGCAGCCGCACCAGCTCCAGCACCCCCTTGCGCGGCAGTATCAACTGCTGCTCGGGCAGCTGCTGCTGCACCACCTCGCGCTGGCAGGTCGCCAGCCGGTGTCCATCGGTGGCCACGGTGCGCAGGCAGCGACCGGCGGCTTCGAACAGCATGCCGTTCAGGTAGTAACGCACATCCTGGCTGGCCATGGAAAACTGGGTCGACTCGATGAGCCGCTTCAGCTCCTGCTGGCTGATGTCGAACTCCAGCAGCGACGCCCAGTCCTCGATGTTGGGAAACTCGGCAGCCGGCAGGGTGGAGAGCGAATAACGGCTGCGCCCGGAGCGCAGTATCAGCCGCTCACCCTCCAGCTGGAAGCCGAGCTCGGCACTGTCGGGCAGGGCCCGGCAGATATCCAGCAACTTGCGGGCCGGCACCGTGGTGCGTCCCGGCTGGCTGACGCCATCCAGCGCCACCCGGCCTATCATTTCCACTTCCAGATCGGTGCCGGTCATGGCCAGCTGCTGGTCACTGATCTCCAGCAGCACATTGCCGAGGATGGGCAGCGTCGGCCGGCCACCGAGCGCGCCGGAGACCAGTTGCAGGGGGCGCAACAGCCCTTCTCGATTGATGGAAAACTGCATCGGCACACTCCGAGTCAGGATGAAAGGGTACGGATCAGGTTGGAATAGTCTTCTTTGATGTCGTGACTTTCTTCACGCAGCGCCGCTATCTTGCGGCAGGCATGCAGCACTGTGGTGTGATCGCGGCCGCCAAAGGCATCGCCGATCTCCGGCAGGCTGTGGTTGGTCAGCTCCTTGGCCAGCGCCATGGCCAGCTGGCGCGGACGCGCCACCGAGCGGGAACGCCGCTTGGAGAGCAGGTCGGCGACCTTGATCTTGTAGTACTCGGCCACCGTCTTCTGGATGTTGTCGATGGTGACCAGCTTCTCCTGCAATGCCAGCAGATCCCGCAGCGCCTCGCGCACGAAATCGATGTTGATGGCCCGGCCGGTGAAGTTGGCATTGGCGATGACCCGGTTCAGGGCCCCCTCCAGCTCGCGGACATTGGAGCGCAGCCGCTTGGCGATGAAGAACGCCACCTCGTCCGGCAGGTGCATCTTGTTCTCTTCGGCCTTGCGCATCAGGATGGCGACCCGGGTTTCCAGCTCCGGCGGCTCTATGGCCACCGTCAGCCCCCAGCCGAAGCGGGACTTGAGCCGGTCCTCCACCCCGTTGATCTCCTTGGGGTAGCGGTCCGAGGTCAGGATGATCTGCTGATTGCCTTCCAGCAGCGCATTGAAGGTGTGGAAGAACTCCTCCTGGGAGCGCTCCTTGTTGGCGAAGAACTGGATGTCATCGATGAGCAGGGCATCCACGCTGCGGTAGTAGCGCTTGAACTCCTCGATGGCATTGTTCTGCAACGCCTTGACCATGTCCTGCACGAAGCGCTCGGAGTGCATGTAAACCACCTTGGCATCCGGATTGCGCTCCTTGATGGCATTGCCCACCGCATGCAGCAGGTGGGTCTTGCCGAGGCCGGTGCCGCCATACAGGAATAGCGGGTTGTAGGCCGTGCCCGGATTATCGGCCACCTGACGCGCCGCCGCCCGGGCCAGCTGGTTGGACTTACCTTCCACAAAATTGGTGAAGGTATAGTTCACGTTCATGTTGCTCTTGTGATTGATCTCCGGCTTGACCTGGGCCCGGCTGTCCCAGCTGGGCGCCTCGGCAACCGGCGCCGTGCGGCCGACCGGCTTGTGCACCGGCGCGGCGGCGGGCATGGTGCGGCTGCCGATATCGAAACGCAGCAGCGGCGCATCGGCGCCGCAGAATTCGGAAAACAGGCTGTTGATGCGCAGCAGGTACTTGTCACGTACCCAATCGAGAATGAATCGGTTGGGGGCATACAGGGTGAGTGTTCTGTCACCCAACTCCGCTTGTAGCGGCCGGATCCACATGCTGAATTCTCCCGAAGGCAACTCATCCTGGAGCCGGTTCAGGCATTGCTGCCATAGCGAAGCTGTCACATTACACTCCATTGAAACTGATCCATCTAAGATCCGCAATTCTACCCCGGTTGGGTGGGGGATCTCCAGATTAGCCGCCCTGGATCCGGCAAATTTGCGCCTTGACTTTTGGTGATCATGTGCATAAAGACGACAAGGATCCCGGTATTATTCACACCTTATAAACATGCTCAGTTCCGGGATCCGCCCCGCCCGCCAGGCCGCGCCCCAGCTGGCTCGGGGCCCCCGTTCCCGGCCGCAGGCTACCGGATCCGGCGCTCTGCCCCGGGCCGGATCCGGGGCCCCCGGTGGAGGTTGTCCACAAGCCGTCCCCTCCCCTTCCCCGCCGCTGTCCCGGCCAATGCCCGGATCCGGGATCCACCGCTTGTCTATCCGCGGCAAGTCGGTATAATCCGTGGCCCGCGATCCGCGAGGATCCCTGTGTCGGAAGCCACCCCGATACAGGCGCGCAAACAGCGTAACCGCCCGCGATTGACGTCATCAGTGAATCTGTTTAGAATTCGGCCTCTCTTTATCTGGTCGTCACACAGATCATCGGCGCGTCGGTGCGTGTGGCAATCCAAACTGTACAGTTATAAACACGGATATTGCTATGAAACGTACTTTTCAACCCTCTGTGCTGAAGCGCAATCGCAACCACGGTTTCCGTGCCCGCATGGCCACCAAGAATGGCCGCAAGGTACTGGCTTCCCGTCGTGCAAAAGGTCGTGTCCGCCTGACCACTGTTAATGGCTAACCACACCTTTCCTCGGGAGTTACGTCTGTTAACTCCCGAACATTTCAAGCGCGTCTTTGCCGACCCCGTTCGAGCCGCTTCACCCCAACTGACCCTGCTTGCCAAACCGAATGGCCTGCCTCATGCCCGCCTGGGACTGACGGTACCCAAAAAAGCCCTTAAACGAGCCGTGTGGCGCAATCGCATCAAGCGTCTGGTACGGGAAAGCTTTCGCCTGAAACAGCATCAATTGCCTGCCATCGACATCATCGTCATCGCCAAGTCCGGCGTCGGCGAACTGAGCAATGCCGACATTCTCACCCTGCTGGACAAGCTATGGCGCACCCTGTCACGCCGTTGCAATGGCTGATCGTCAAACTCATCCGTCTCTATCAGCTGGTCATCAGCCCGTTGCTGGGGCCCCGCTGTCGCTTCACCCCCAGCTGTTCCCAGTACGCCATTGACGCGATCTGTCTGCACGGTCTCATAAAAGGCATTTGGATGGGGGGCAAACGTCTATTAAAATGTCATCCCTTACACCCAGGTGGCCATGATCCGGTACCGCATCCCCAGCGAACAAAGCGAAGAAACTAACTATGGAAGCTCAACGTAAATTGATCCTGATCGGCCTGCTGGTCGTTTCCTTCATGCTCTGGCAGCAATGGAACCAGAGCAAGACCCCGCAAACCGCCGCCATCACCACCACCCAGAGTGGCGCCTTTGTTCCCGAATCCACGACCGCCACCGATGTCCCCGGCGAAAACGGTGCCGCGCCCGCCAGCCAGCGCCAACTGCTGAAGGTGCGCTCCGATGTGCTGGAGCTGACCATCGACACCCTGGGTGGCGATGTCGTCGATGCCAAGCTGCTGACCCAGGCCCTGGAGCAGGGCTCTGACGAGCCCTTCACCCTGCTGATGCAGCGCCCGGATCGCCTCTATGTCGCCCAGAGCGGCCTCATCGGCCGCAATGGTCCGGACAGCAACCCCAAGGGGCGTCCGACCTACCAGGCCCAGGCCAGCGAATACCAGCTGGCCGATGGCCAGGATGAGCTGGTGGTGCCCATGAGCTTCACCGACGAGCAGGGCGTCACCTTCACCAAGCGCTATGTGCTCAAGCGCGGCCAGTTTGCCATCAACGTCGACTACCAGATCAGCAACCCGCTGGACACGCCGGTAGAGGTGCAGTTCTACGGCCAGCTCAAGCAGACCATGGCCACCCCGCCCGGTGAAGGCGGCCATGCCCTGATGGCCAGCGCCTTCCGCGGCGGTGCCTTCTCTTCCGAAAACGAGCGCTACAAGAAGGTGACCTTCGACGACATGAAGGAAACCAACCTGGCCACCACCACCGCCGGCGGCTGGGTCGGCATGCTGCAGCACTACTTCGTGACCGCCTGGGCCGGTGCCGAACAGGCCCAGAACCAGCTCTACACCCGTGCCGTCAACAACGGTCAGGACGCCATCATCGGCCTGAAGGCACCGCTGACCAAGGTGGACGCCGCCGGCACCGCGACCCTGGGCGCCAGCCTCTGGATCGGCCCCAAGCTGCAGGATGAAATGGCGGCCGTGGCCAACCACCTGGACCTGACCGTCGACTACGGCTGGCTCTGGTTCATCGCCCAGCCGCTGTTCAAGCTGCTGCAACTGCTGCACGGCCTGGTCAGCAACTGGGGTGTGGCCATCGTCCTCATCACCCTGATAGTGCGCGGCGCCATGTACCCGCTCACCAAGGCCCAGTACACCTCCATGGCCAAGATGCGCATGCTGCAGCCCAAGCTGACCGCCCTGCGCGAGCGCTTCGGCGACGACCGCCAGCGCATGTCCCAGGCCATGATGGAGCTCTACAAGCAGGAGAAGGTCAATCCGCTGGGCGGCTGCTTCCCCATCCTCATCCAGATGCCCATCTTCATCGCCCTCTACTGGACCCTGATGGAGTCCGTGGAGCTGCGTCATGCCCCCTTTGCCCTCTGGATCACCGATCTGTCGGTCAAGGACCCCTTCTTCGTGCTGCCGCTGCTGATGGGCGCCTCCATGTGGTTCATCCAGAAGATGAGCCCGACCACGGTGACCGACCCCATGCAGCAGAAGGTGATGCAATTCATGCCCATCATCTTCACCTTCATGTTCCTCTGGTTCCCGGCCGGCCTGACCCTCTACTGGCTGGTGAGCAACGTGGTGACCATCACCCAGCAGAGCCTCATCTTCCGCCAGCTGGCGAAGAAGGGCCTGCACACCAAGAAAGCCTGAACCGTCTGAGACGGCCACAGGAGAACAAAAAAGGCGGCTGGCAAGCCGCCTTTTTCATTAGACTAGACACTGGCAACAGCGAGCGAGCAGACCCATGAACAGCGATACCATCGTAGCCCAGGCCACCCCCCCGGGACGGGGCGGCGTCGGCATACTCCGCGTCTCCGGCCCCCAGGTCGAGACCGTCGCCCGCGCCCTGCTGGGCCGGCTCCCGGTCCTGCGCAACGCCGAATACCTGCCCTTCAGGGACGCCGAGGGCAATACCCTGGACCAGGGCATTGCCCTGCTGTTCAAAGCGCCACACAGCTTCACCGGCGAGGATGTGCTGGAGCTGCAGGGGCATGGCGGCCCCGTGGTGCTGGACATGCTGCTGCGCCGCATCCTGCTCATTCCGGGCGTACGCACCGCCCGCCCCGGCGAGTTTTCCGAGCGCGCCTTCCTGAATGACAAGCTGGATCTGGCCCAGGCCGAGGCCATCGCCGATCTCATCGAAGCGACCAGCGAGCAGGCGGCCCGCTCCGCCCTGCAGTCGCTGCAGGGGGAGTTTTCCCGCCGCATCGACACTCTGGTGGAGAACCTGACCCGGCTGCGCATCTATGTGGAGGCGGCCATCGATTTTCCCGACGAGGAGATCGACTTTCTCAGTGACGGCCACATCGCCAACGGCCTGTACGGCATACTGGCGGATCTGGGCGAGGTGCAGCAGGAGGCCCGTCAGGGGGCCCTGCTGCGCGAGGGCATGAAGGTGGTTATCGCCGGCCGCCCCAACGCCGGCAAGTCGAGCCTGCTCAACGCCCTGGCCGGGCGCGAGTCGGCCATCGTCACCGAGATCGCCGGCACCACCCGCGACGTGCTGCGCGAATACATCCATATCGACGGCATGCCGCTGCACATCATCGACACCGCCGGCCTGCGTGACACCGAGGATGCGGTGGAGAAAATAGGCATAGAGCGGGCCTGGGCCGAGATTGCCCAGGCCGACCGGGTGCTGTTCATGGTGGACAGCACCACCACCCCGGCCTGCGATCCGCACGAGATCTGGCCCGACTTCATCGACCGCCTGCCCGCCAGACTGGGGCTGACGGTGATCCGCAACAAGGCGGATCTGACCGGCGAGGAGCTGGGGGTGAGCGAGGTGGGCGGCCACCCCGTCTATCGTCTCTCCGCCAAGACCGGCCAGGGGCTGGAGGGACTACGGGAGCACCTCAAGCAGTGCATGGGCTACCAGGGCAGCGTCGAGGGCGGCTTCATGGCCCGCCGCCGCCACCTGGAGGCCATCGCGCTGGCCGACAGCCACCTGCAGCAGGCCAGGGTGCAACTGGAAGTCTACGCCGCCGGCGAGCTGG
>JBFHKO010000102.1:0-8780 GCA_041595355.1 Aeromonadaceae bacterium | reverse complement strand
GTGCTCTACCTGCTGGGCCAGAAGCTGTTCCTGCTTGCGGGCCTGGGTGGCCAGGGTTTGCCCCCGGGTTTCCAGCTGCTGCAGCTGGGTACGGGTCGCGGTGAGTCGGGATTCGGCATCGTCGAGGCGGCGCGCCAGGGCCGAGATGGCCTGTTCGTCGCTCTTGAGTTGCTGCTGCAGGGAGGCCAGGTTTCGCTTCTGGGTCTGGATATTCTGGCGGGTTTCCTGGATCTGCTGGCGAACTTCGGACAGCGCCTGTTCGGCCGCCTTGAGCGGCAGCGCAAAAAACATCGCGCCGGCCAGCAGGCCGACGCGAATGTGTGATGACATGATTCGATTCCTTCCCCGCATGGGGCCGGATTATTTCAGAATCATCAGGGGCTTGCCAGTCATTTCCGCCGGGATCTCCATGCCCATCAGGGTCAGCATGGTGGGGGCCAGATCGGACAGCTTGCCCCCTTCCACGGCGGTGGCGGGGCGGCCGAAGTAGATGAGCGGCACGGGCAGGCTGGTGTGGGCGGTGTGAGCCTGGCCGGTCTCTTCGTTGGCCATCTGCTCGGCGTTGCCGTGGTCGGCGGTGAGCAGGCATTCGCCACCCACGTCCTTCAGGGCCTCGATGACGCGACCGACGCTGGTGTCGACAGCCTCACAGGCCTTGACCGCAGCGTCGAAGACGCCAGTGTGACCCACCATGTCGCCATTGGGGTAGTTGCAGATGATGAGGTCGTACTTGCCGCTCTTGATGGCGTCGACCAGCTTGTCGGTCAGCTCGACGGAGCTCATCTCCGGCTGCAGATCGTAGGTGGCCACCTTGGGGCTCGGGATCAGCACGCGATCTTCACCCGGGAAGCACTCCTCGACGCCACCGTTGAAGAAGAAGGTGACGTGGGCATACTTCTCGGTTTCGGAGATGCGCAGCTGGGTCTTGTCGTGCTTGGCCATCCACTCGCCCAGGGTGTTGCTCAGGCTGGTCGGCGGGTAGGCGCAGGCGGTGTGGATGTCGGCGGCGTATTCGGTCAGCATGACGAAGTCGGCCAGCTTGGGCTGCTTGGCACGGACGAAGCCGGTGAAGTCGGCATCGACGAAACTGCGGGTGATTTCACGGGCGCGGTCGGCACGGAAGTTCATGAAGATCACGGCGTCGCCGTCGTTGAAGGTGGCGGCTTCGCTACCCACTACGCTGGCCTTGACGAATTCGTCGTTCTCACCACGGGCATAGGCGGCGGCCAGGGCCTCGGTGGCGCTGGCATAGTTGGCCTCGCTGCTCTTGCCTTCGGTCAGCAGTTCGTAGGCTTCCTGCACCCGATCCCAGCGGTTGTCGCGGTCCATGGCATAGTAGCGGCCCACCAGAGAGGCGATGCGACCCTTGCCCAGCTTGGCAAACAGCTTCTCGAACAGGTCGATGGAGTCCTGGGCGCAGCGCGGAGCCACGTCACGGCCATCCAGGAAGGCGTGCAGGTAGATCTTTTCGGCGCCACGCTGGGCGGCCAGTTCGATCATGGCGGCGATGTGATCCTCATGGCTGTGAACACCGCCCGGAGAGAGCAGACCCATGACATGCACGGCCTTGTCCTGGCTGACGGCGCTGTCGACCGCCTTGCACAGGGTGGCGTTCTGGAAGAAGTCGCCGTCACGGATCTCCTTGGTGACCCGGGTCAGCTCCTGGTACACCACGCGACCGGCGCCGATGTTGACGTGACCCACTTCGGAGTTACCCATCTGGCCATCCGGCAGACCCACGTCCATGCCGGAGCCGGAGATCTGGGTGTTGGCGTATTGCTGGCACAGGACATCCAGATTCGGCGTGCGGGCATTGGCGACGGCGTTGTTTTCAATCTTGTCGCTATAACCCCAACCATCCATGATGATCAGAACCAGCGGCTTCTTGGCAGTTGACATGCGATCTTGTCCTCTAGAAAAGGCGATAATGAAGGGATTCTGGGACGTAATATTACTACATTCGTCGAATTAGTCACCTTTCACGGGGAGGAATTAGCCAACGGCGGGGCGAGAGGCGCTTCGCGCTTTGTCCGGCCGGCTGCTGATATTTCTCCCCCCCCCATGTATACTGCGCGGGCGAAAGTTTCCCACTGGATCAGAGTGCTTATGCAAGAATATATCGATTTCATCGCCAGCAACCCGCTGCTGTCCGCCGCCTGGGTGGGTCTCGCCGGGGCCCTTGTGGTTACCAGCGTGCGCGCCCGTTTCAGCCCCATCAAGAACATCGGCAATCAGGACGCCGTCCAGCTGATCAACCGGCAGAACGCCGTGGTGGTCGATGTGCGCGGGGCGGACGAGTTCGGTCGCGGCCATATTGCCGGTGCCTGCAACCTGCCGGTCACACAAATCGAGGCGAACAACCTGACGCTCATTGAAAAGCACAAGGACGCCCCCATCATACTGGTTTGCGAGTCCGGTGCGCGTACCCATGGCGCCGCCACCAAGCTGTTCAAGGCCGGCTTTACCCAGGTCTATTGCCTGCAGGGCGGGCTGGCCGACTGGCGCGCCGACAATCTGCCGGTAACCAAAAAACGTTGAGCCCATGCGGGCACGCCATTCTATTGTGGTGAGGCAGTGATGCTCACCTTTCTCGACAAGGATCAAGCACATGGCTGAAGCAGCAACCCAGGAAGCAAAGCAACCGGAATTCCAGATCCAGCGCGTCTACATCAAGGACGTCTCTTTCGAAGCCCCCGCCACCCCCAGGGTATTCCAGAAGGAGTGGCAGCCGGAGGTGAAGCTGGACATGGATACCAAGACGGCCGTCCTGGCCGATGATATCTACGAAGTCTCCCTGACCCTGACCGTCACCTGCACCCTGGGTGAGGAAACCGCCTTCCTGTGCGAGGTCAAGCAGGCCGGCATCTTCACGGTGGCCAATCTGGACGCGCCGCAACTGGCTCACTGTCTGGGCGCCTACTGTCCGACCATACTGTTCCCCTATGCACGGGAAACCGTCTCCAGCCTGGTCAGCCGCGGCTCCTTCCCGCAACTGAATCTGGCGCCGGTCAACTTCGATGCCCTGTTTGCCTCCCACATGAGCGAGCTGGAAGCCCAGCAGGCCCAGGCGGCGACCACTCAAGCCGGTGCGGAAGCCTGATATGAGCCGCGAGGTGGCATTGACGGTGCTGGGGGCGGGCTCTTACGGGTCAGCCCTGGCCATTGCCCTGGCCCGCAACGGCTACCGTATCCTGCTCTGGGGACACGATCCCCAGCATGTAGCGCAGTTGCAGCAGGCCCGTTGCAACCAGGCGTTCCTGCCGGATGTGCCTTTTCCCGAGACGCTCGAGCTGACCTCGGATCTGGGCGCGGCCGTGGCGGCCAGTCGTACCCTGCTGGTGGTGGTACCGAGCCATGTCTTCGGCTCGGTGCTGCGCCAGGCGAAGCCTTTCCTGCGCGCCGATGCCCGGGTGGCCTGGGCCACCAAGGGACTGGAGGCGGACAGCGGCCGCCTGCTGGGCGATGTGGCCCGGGAGGCACTGGGCGAGGGCATCCCCCTGGCGGTGGTCTCCGGGCCGACCTTTGCCCGCGAGCTGGCGGCGGGCTTGCCGACCGCCATCTCGGTGGCGGCCACTGACGATGCCTTTGCCGATGAGCTCTCGGATCTGATGCACTGCGGCAAAACCTTCCGTGTGTATACCAATCCCGACTTTATCGGCCTGCAGCTGGGGGGGGCGGTGAAGAATGTCATCGCCATCGGGGCCGGCCTCTCCGATGGCCTCGGCTTCGGTGCCAATGCCCGCACGGCGCTCATCACCCGGGGTCTGGTGGAGTTGCAGCGGCTCGGCATCTCCCTGGGGGCCGATGCCAAGACCTTCATGGGCATGGCCGGGCTGGGGGATCTGGTGCTCACCTGCACCGACAACCAGTCGCGCAATCGCCGCTTCGGGCTGGCGCTCGGGGCGGGCAAATCCACCGAACAGGCGATGGCGGAGATAGGGCAGGTGGTGGAGGGGTACCGCAATACCCGCGAGGTGCGGCTGCTGGCCGCCCGTCAGGGCATTGAGATGCCCATCTGCGAGCAGATCTACCAGATCCTCTACGAGGGCAAGCCGCCGAGAGAGGCCGCCCTGGCCCTGCTCGGACGGGACAAGAAAGACGAATGAACCAAGGCCCCGCATGCGGGGCCTTGGTGTCTGGGGCGGGCTCAGTAGAATGAGTGTTCGCCGCGGCTATGTTCGGTGGCGTCACGCACCCCCTTGAGCTCGTCGGGGAACAGCTCCAGCAGCTGTTTCTCGATGCCCTCCTTCAGGGTCACATCCACCATGGAGCAGCCGTTGCAGCCGCCGCCAAACTGCAATATGGCGTAGCCATCCTCGGTGATCTCGAGCAGGGTCACCTTGCCGCCGTGGGCCGCCAGCGAGGGGTTGACCTGGGACTGCAGGGTGTACTCCAAGCGCTCGATGAGGGAGGCATCATCGGCCACCTTGCGCATCTTGGCATTCGGCGCCTTCAGGGTCAGCTGGGAGCCCATCTGATCGCTGACGAAATCGATGACCGCTTCCTCGAGGTAGGGCACGCTGACGGGGTCGACGGCGGCATTGAAGCCGTCGAACGGCAGCAGCCGGTCCTCCGGATCCACGGCGTCCGGCGGACAGTAGGAGACCCCGCATTCGGCATTCGGGGTGCCCGGGTTCATCACAAAGACCCGAATGTTGGTGCCTTCCGGCTGTTGCTGCAACAGCTTGCGAAAGTGGGCCTGGGCGGCCTCGGAAATGCTGATCATGGCAGTCCTCACAATCCTGAGTAATCAACTAGGTTTTTATCATACCCTCCTTGGCGGCGACTGGATAGTGTCTAAAGCCGGCGCGCCAGGGTCCGGCAGACGGCCCATACCTCCACGGTCTCGACGCCGCTGGCGCGCAGCAGGCGGGTCAGTATGGCGGCCGTGCTGCCGGTGGTCACCACGTCGTCGAGCAGGGCCACATGCCGATAGGCATGGTTGCCCACCCGGAAGGCGCTGGCCAGATTGCGGCGTCGCTCACGGCGGGAGAGGCGGGTCTGGGATGGCGTCGAGCGTACCCGTTTGAGCAGGCGGCTGTCCACGGGAATGCCGCTCGCCTGGCTGAGGGCGTGGGCCAGCTCTTCGGCCTGGTTGTAGCCCCGGCGCCAGGCCCGCCACCAGTGCAACGGCACCGGCAGCAGTACCTGGGGCCAGGGCGGAGGCGGCAGGGCCGCCGCCATCTGCCGCCCCAGCAACAAGGCCGGCAGGGGCTGATGAGCATATTTGAGCTGGTGCAGCAGGGCGCGGTAGGGAAAACCGTAATCGCCGAGAGCAAACAGCCGATCCCAGGGCGGTGGGTGGCGCAGGCAGTGGCCACAGGTAGTGCCGGCAATGGGCAGCGGGTGGCCGCAGAGAACGCAAGGCTGCGCCAGGCGCGGCAGATCGGCGGCGCAGTGGGGACAGAGCAGGGGGTGGGGACTGGGTTGCCGGCACAGCAGGCAGAGGCCCCGCAGGGCCGGGCGATCCAGCCAGTCCAGCCACTGACGCGCGCGCGTCAGCCAGGTGGTGTCCGCCGCCATGCGCCTCTCCCCGGGTGGCCAGGTGCCTGTACCCAGTGTAGCTGGCATAAAAAAAGGGCGCCATAGGGCGCCCATAGTGCGATTGCTCGCAAGTTGCATTCTTAGTAGTTGTAAGCCCGTTCGCCGTGGCTGGTGAGATCCAGACCCTCGCGCTCGGCTTCCACCGGGACGCGCAGCCCAATCAGCTTGTCGACCAGGAAGAAGGTGATGGTGGCGACCAGACCGGACCAGACCAGGGTGGTGACCACGCCGATGGCCTGGATCTTCACCTGCTCGGCGATGGAGTAGTCGACGACGGCGGCGTTGCTGACGTAGTCCCACAGACCGCTGCCGCCCAGATCCGGTGCTGCGAACACACCGGTGAGCAGGGCGCCGAGGATACCGCCCACACCATGGATGCCGAATACGTCCAGGGAGTCATCCACGTTCAGCAGGCGCTTCAGGCCATGGACACCCCAGAGGCAGATGACACCGGAGAGCGCACCGATGACCAGGGCGCCGACCACACCGACGAAACCGCAGGCGGGGGTGATGGCGACCAGACCGGCCACGGCACCGGAAACGGCACCCAGCAGGGAGGGTTTGCCCTTCATGCCCCACTCGGCCAGCATCCAGGCGAAGGCGGCCATGGCGGTGGCGACCCAGGTGTTGACCAGCGCCAGTGCCGCGACACCGTTGGCCTCCAGGGAGGAGCCGGCGTTGAAGCCGAACCAGCCGAACCACAGCAGGCAGGCCCCGATCATGGTCATGGTCAGGCTGTGCGGAGCCATGGACTCACGACCGAAACCGACCCGCTTGCCGACGAAGTAGGCACCCACCAGACCCGCGACGGCGGCGTTGATGTGCACCACGGTGCCACCGGCGAAGTCCAGATCACCGTGCTGGAACAGCCAGCCGGCGGTCGCATTGGCGGCGTCGGCGGCAGCGGCATCGGTGTAGGCATCAGGGCCGGCCCAGTACCACACCATGTGCGCCATGGGGACATAGGAGAAGGTGAACCAGATGACGATGAACAGCAGTATGGCCGAGAAGCGCATCCGCTCGGCAAAGGCGCCCACGATCAATGCACAGGTGATGGCGGCAAAGGCGCCCTGGAAGACCACGTAGACATACTCTGAGATGCCGACGCCCTTGCTGAAGGTCGCCGCGATAGAGTCTGGCGTGATGCCGGCCAGGAAGGCCTTGTCAAAGCCGCCGAAGAAGGCGTTGCCTTCGGTGAAGGCCAGGCTGTAGCCGTAGACAACCCAGAGGATGGTGGCCAGGCAGAAGACCATGAACACCTGCATCAGCACGGAGAGCATGTTCTTGGTGCGCACCAGGCCGCCGTAGAAGAGGGCCAGCCCGGGAATGGACATCAGGATGACGAAGGCGGCCGCCACCATGATGAAGGCGTTGTCACCCTTGTCGACCGTCATTTCCACTGCGGCCTCGACAACGGTGGCCGGTTCAGCCGAGGTCACCTCCATCTGGACCGTGGTTGGCTCGGAGGCGGTGACCGGGCTGGCTTCCTCGCTCCACGCCGGACTGGCGAGGCCAACAGCCCCGACCAGCGCCAAGATAGCAAACAATCGTTTCATTCTAGGTCTCTCCCTGAAAGTATCATGCCCTAATATTCGCGCCGGCAGGGTGCCTGCTGAATGGGATGGCTGGACAAGACGTCGCAAACCTGAACATCTATTGGCAGGATCTATGCCAACACTAAAAGCCATGAAATGGCGCTTAAAACCGATTTCAGTATGCGCTTATTTACAAATTGGTGCGTGACGCGCACTTGATTGATGCGAAATGGGATTGCATTGCCCTGATTGGGTGCGCAACAAGTAGGCAACGTGTGTGGATGCACAGGCGTGCAACAAAAATGACCGATTGCAGCAGGAGGAAAAGGGATGTCGTTGCATATTGAATCCGTAGGGCAGGGACCGGATCTGGTCCTGCTCCATGGTTGGGGGCTTAATGGGTGCGTTTGGCAGGGGCTGGTTCCCCGCTTGAGCGGGTCTTTCCGCTTGCATCTGGTGGATCTGCCGGGGTTCGGTCATAGCCCGCTGGGTGCACTGCCGGATTATCAACTGGACCGGCTGGTGCAGAGCCTGCTGCCGGCCCTGCCAGCGCACTTTCACCTGCTGGGCTGGTCCATGGGCGGCCTGCTCGCCACCCGGCTGGCGCTGCTGCAGCCGCAGCGGCTGCACAGCCTGGTGACGGTGGCCAGTGCGCCTCGCTTCGTGGCCGACGGAGCCTGGCCCGGCATCGCGCCGGCGGTGCTGCAGGCATTCAATGAGCAGTTGCAGACGGATGCGGCCAAGACCATCGGCCGTTTCCTGGCCATCCAGGCGATGGGCAGCGAGCACGTCAAGGAGGATGTCCGCCAACTGCGGCAGCTGCTGGTGCAGCGGCCGCTGCCGGATGCGCTGGCGCTGGCGGGCGGGCTGCGGCTGCTGGCCGAGGTGGACTTGCGCGGGCAGCTGGCGGCCATCCGGGTGCCCTGGCTGCGCTGTTATGGCCGCCTGGACTCGTTGGTGCCTCATGCCCAGATGGCCGAGGTGGCGCGCCTGGCGCCCCACAGCCAGCAGGCGCTGGTTGCCGGCGCGGCCCATGCCCCCTTCATCTCCCACCCCGAGGCCTTCATCCAGCGGCTGTTGGCCTTTCTCGACGAGCATTGAGGCGGAGGCCGCCGATTGCCCCGGCTACTTCTTCCTGGCGCGGGCAAAGGCCGCCGCGAAGGCGTTGTCCGGCGCTGCCGCAGCCGGGGACCTGCCCTGGGGGGGGCGGCTGCGCGGCGCCGCATCCCGAGGTCGGCGTGCCGGCTCGCCGGTCGGGGCCGGGGCGGCCTCCTCCAGGCGCATGCTGAGGGCGATGCGCTTGCGGGGCTGGTCCACTTCCAGCACCTTGACCCGCACTATGTCGCCGGCCTTGACCACCTCCCTGGGGTCCTTGACGAAGCGCTGGCACAGCGCCGAGATGTGCACCAGGCCATCCTGATGCACGCCGATATCGACAAAAGCACCAAAATTGGTCACGTTGGTGACCACCCCCTCCAGCACCATGTCGGGGTGCAGATCGGCCAGGCTCTCGACGCCCTCTTTGAAGCTGGCGGTCTTGAATTCGGGGCGCGGATCGCGGCCCGGCTTGTCCAGCTCATTGATGATGTCGCACACTGTCGGCAGGCCGAAGCGGGCCTCGGTGTAATCGGCCGGGTTCAGGCTTTTCAGCAGCGCGCTGTTGCCCAGCAGCTGGGGCATGCTGTGGCCGCTGCGGGCCAG
>JBFHKO010000101.1:0-8867 GCA_041595355.1 Aeromonadaceae bacterium | reverse complement strand
GCTGGCCGCAGCCCTTGAACAGGGCTCCGAGCATCCTCTGGCGCAGCCATTTCAGCGCCATGCACAGACCGGCCTGGTCGCCAGTCGCTTGCAGGCCTATCCAGGCCAGGGAATAAGCGGTGACATAGCCGGGCAGGCCTACCGTATCGGCCACCTCGACTGGCTGGGACTGCCCCCGCCGCAGACACTCTCCGCCCCGGCCGGCATCTGCCTCTATCTGGCTGATGCGAAGCGGCTACTGGCCGCCTTTGAGCTCGAGGACAGTTTGCGGCCGGATGTTCACGCCTTCCTCGCGCAAATACGCGAGCGAGGCGTGACCCTCAGCCTGCTGACCGGCGATCCCTCGCCGCATGGCCAGCAACTGGCCGACAGCTTGGGCATCACCGAGGTGATCTCGGGTGCCCGTCCCGCAGACAAACTGGCCTGCCTGCAGCGCTGGCAGCAAGCCGGTGACATCAACCTGATGCTCGGCGATGGTGTCAACGATGCTCCGATACTGGCCGGCGCCCATGTCTCCTTCGCCATGGCGGCGGGGACCGATCTGGCCAAGAGCAGCGCCGATGGCATCTTGCTCGGGAATCAGCTGCTGAAGATCCCCTATGCGCTGGACATGGCCAGGCACACAAGACGTATCATCCGCCAGAACCTGCTCTGGGCCCTGCTTTACAACCTGCTGATCCTGCCGCTGGCCGTCAGCGGCCATCTTCCGCCCTATCTGGCCGCCATCGGCATGTCCTTGAGCTCCCTGCTGGTAGTTGGCAACTCCATGCGCCTGAGCCGGCTATGAGCGCACTTTACATCCTCATCCCCATCGCCCTGCTGTTTGTACTGCTGGCCGGTATCATCTTCTTCTGGGCGGTGCGCCATGAACAGTTCGAGGATCTGGAGCGCCAGGGCAGCAACATACTGTTTGACGAGCCCGAAGCCCCAAGCCACGGAAAAGCCCCCAATCCTGCCCGGATAAACAGCCCAGGCCATCACACGCCCTCATCCGGTCCCCCCCCATGACCCAACTTGATCCCCTGGGGGCCCTGATGATAGGACTGCTGGGCGCCGGCCACTGCCTGGCCATGTGTGGTGGCATAGCGGCCAGCCTCAATCTGGGTATCCCCCCCGAGCAGCGCCCGCGGGCCCTGCTGTATCATCTGGCGTTTCATCTTGGCCGACTCTGCAGCTATGCCCTGGCCGGTGCCTTGGTAGCCGCGCTGTTCTCCTACGCCCTGCTGCCATTCGGGCTGCAACAAGGATTAATCGTGCTGCGCCTGCTGGCCGGCGTCTTGATGCTGCTGCTGGGGCTGCAACTGACCCGCTGGTGGCAGGGGCTGGCCGCTATCGAGCGACTGGGACAGGGACTATGGCAACGACTGGGACCCCTGTCCCGGCGCCTGTTGCCGCTGCGAAGCCCCTGGCATGCCCTGCCCTACGGCATGCTGTGGGGCTGGTTGCCCTGCGGGCTGGTTTACTCCAGCCTCAGCTGGAGTGCCCTGGCCGGCAGCGCGACGGGCGGGGCCCTCATCATGGCCTGTTTTGGTCTGGGCACCTTGCCGGCCCTGCTGACCCTCAGTGGCCTGGCGGAGGGGCTACGCTTCTGGTTGAACCATGCGGGGGTGCGCTCGGCCAGTGGCCTGTTACTGCTGCTCTATGGTGCTCACACCCTTTACGTCAGTTTGTTACAACTCTGAGCCTACCCAAGCAGGGCAGATTGGTGGTAAAGTTGTTTGATTAAAATCAAAAAGCTTACGATGTGCCTATGATCGCGGACAAGAAACCAGGGAAAAGAGCCACCAATGGTGCATCTGCCATTCACTGTCAGGATTGCAGCATCAGTCAATTGTGCATTCCGTTCAGTCTGAACGACAGCGAGATGGACCAGCTGGATAACATCATAGAACGCAAAAAGCCCATCCAGAAGGGCGAGACCCTGTTCAAGGCCGGTGACGATCTCCGCGCGCTGTATGCCATCCGCTCCGGCACCATCAAGTCCTACACCATCACCGAACAGGGCGATGAGCAGATCACCGGCTTCCATCTGGCCGGCGATCTGGTCGGCTTTGATGCCATCACCCGCCAGCACCATCCCTCCTTTGCCCAGGCCCTGGAAACCGCCATGGTCTGCGAGATCCCCTACGAGATCCTCGATGAGCTGTCGGGGCGCCTGCCCAAGTTGCGCCAGCAGATCATGCGCATGATGAGCAACGAGATCATGGGCGATCAGGAGATGATACTGCTGCTGTCCAAAAAGAATGCCGAGGAACGGTTGGCCGCCTTTTTGCACAATTTGTCGACCCGCATATCCGAGCGGGGCTTCTCGGCCAAGGAGTTCCGACTGGCCATGACCCGCGGCGATATCGGCAACTACCTGGGGCTTACCGTCGAAACCATCAGCCGCCTGCTGGGCCGCTTCCAGAAAATAGGGCTCATCCGGGTGAAAGGCAAGTATGTGACCATACTCGACCAGGTCGTGCTGGCCCAACTGGCCGGCGCCGCCAGCTGCCGTGTGCCCGGCTGACGCCCCCGGGGACGAGGAAGGCAAGTAATTGTTTTCTTGGCCTGCCGCACCTCATTTTCACCCCGCTTGAGCTAACCTCAATCAAAGGAATCGCTGTCGCCGCTGTTCCCTTTGACCAACATCTGGGGGTTAGCATGCTTGAATATCGCAACATACTGGTGATCATCGAACTCGATGCCGAAGTACAGCCGGCACTGCTGCGTGCGGTGGAGCTGGCCAGGCTGGAAAACCTGACCCGCCTCAAGGTCTTCCTGTGCATCTACGATTTTTCCTACGAGATCACCTCCATTCTCTCCAGCGAAGAGCGGGATGAGATGCGCGATGGCGTCCTCTCCCACCGCCGTGAACAGCTGCAGACGCTGATCCAGCCCTATCTCGAGGAAGGACTGGATATCGAGATCCGGGTGGTATGGAACAGCCGCCCCTTCGAGCAGGTTCTGCAGGAGGTCCGGGAAGCCCACCACGATCTGGTGCTCAAGAGCGCCCATGAGCACTCCCTGCTGCAAACCTTCATCTTCACCCCCACGGACTGGCACCTGATCCGCAAGTGCAGCTGCCCGGTGCTGCTGGTCAAGGAGCATGCCTGGCCGGAAGGCGGCGTGGTGATGGCGGCCCTCAACTTCAATGACGAACCGGCCCAGATGCAGCTCAATCACACCATAGTGCGCGCCGCCCAGCAGCTCGCTCGGCTGCTGAAGGCCCACCTGCACCTGGTCAATGCCTTCCCGGCTCCCACCGTCAACATCGCCTTGGAGGTGCCCGGTTTCACCCCCGAGATGTATCTGGACGCCATCCGTCAACATCATGTGCAGCTGATGGCAGAGATGGCTCGCGAATACGATGTACCCACCGCGCAGACTCACATCACCGAAGGGCTGCCGGAAGATACCCTGCCTGAGCTGGCTGGCCAGTTGGATGCCGAGCTGATGGTGGTGGGCAGCGTCGGACGCACCGGCTGGTCGGCGGCGCTGATCGGCAATACCGCCGAACAGGTGATAGACAGCCTGCATTGCGATCTGCTGGTCGTCAAACCCGATACCTTCGAGCTCAAGCCCTAGCCGGCAGTGCGCCGGCTTGCCCTCACCCGACAGGCGGCTATAATAAGCCGCCATTTAATCCCGGGTGAGAGTGCCATGTCCGACGCGCTGAACGCTAAACAGATCTACAACTGCAACAAACTGCAAAAACGCCTGCGCAGGAATGTGGGACAGGCCATTGCCGACTACAACATGATCGAGGATGGCGACAGGATCATGGTCTGTCTGTCCGGTGGCAAGGACAGCTTCGCCATGCTGGACATATTGCGCAACCTGCAGGCCAGCGCCCCCATCCACTTCGAGCTCATTGCCGTCAATCTGGATCAGAAGCAGCCCGGTTTCCCCGCCGAGGTGCTGCCCAATTATCTTGAGTCCCTGGGAATCGAGTACAAAATCGTCGAAGAAGATACCTACTCCATCGTCAAGGAGAAGATCCCCGAGGGCAAGACCACCTGCTCCCTGTGCTCACGCCTGCGCCGGGGCATCCTCTACCGCACCGCCAGCGAACTGGGTGCCACCAAGATCGCCCTCGGTCACCACCGGGATGACATGCTGGAAACCCTGCTGCTGAACATGTTCTACGGTGGCAAGCTCAAATCCATGCCGCCGAAACTGGTCAGCGATGATGGCAAGCACCTGGTCATCCGCCCCCTGGCCTACTGCAAGGAGAAGGATCTGGTGCGCTACGCCGACTGGAAGGCCTTTCCCATCATTCCCTGCAACCTGTGCGGCTCCCAGGATAACCTGCAACGCCAGGCCATGAAGCAGATGCTCCAGGAGTGGGACAAGCGCTTCCCGGGCCGCATAGAGTCGATGTTCAATGCCATCCAGAATGTGGTGCCAAGTCATCTGCTGGACCACCAGCTGTTCGGTTTCAAGAGCATCGATCGCCATAGCGGCATCATAAACGGCGGCGATCTGGCCTTTGACAAACCCGCCCTGCCCGCGGTGCCGCCGGTGGATCTGGAGACAGACGAAACGCTGGAGATGATCGAGCTGCTCTGAGCCCTCCTCAAGACGACGTCAGGCCTCCCTGAATGAAAAAGAAGGCCCATCTTGCGATGGGCCTTCTTTTTTTCTTGCCAATCCGCTCCGGCATGGCCGGCGCTGTCTCACGGGTTGGACTGATTGGGCCGCTGCCAATAGTTCTTATTGGTCCTGATCATGCCCTGTATCTTGTTCACATAACCATTGCCCAGCGTGGAATAGCGCGTCAGTCCCTTGGCCAGCACCACGGCATCCAGAGGCTTCACCTCGGCCCGCATGTCGGCGCGCAGCTGACGCACCTTGTTGTAAGCCGGATGGGTGTTCAGGTTACGCATGTAGGCCTGTACCGCCTGGGTCGGCGAGGCAAATACCATCATCCGACTGCCGCCGCTACGGTAGGGGCTGTTGCCACAGGCCTGGTTGTAACAGAAGTGACCAAAGAAATTGTTCGCTTCACGGGCACTGCGGGAGGTTCCCCAACCCGACTCGGTGGCGGCCTGGCTCAGCACCAGCTCCGGCGGCAAGATGTCGACCCGTACCAGCAGGCGCTCTATGCCCTGTTGATCGGCACTGATGTTCGTCAGACGATACTGCTCCGCCAGGTGCGCCAACCAGCTCTGCTGCTCATCGGAGAGCAGAATGCCGGCCTCCAGTTGCTGCTTCAATTGTTGCAACTGCTTGCGCTGGCTGAGGATGCCACGGGCAACCTGTTCATAGGATGGGCGCAGGAAATCCACGAAGGCTTGCTTGCGCGCCTGGGTATTCTTGATGGATTTGAAATTGGGGGCGCTGACGGGGGCCGTCTGTATCTGCACCTCTTCCACCTTCCAGCGCAACCCGTCGGAGCTCGCATGGCTTACCGTCAAGGGCAAGGCCACCGAGAGCGCCAATAGCGTCCAGGTTCTTTTTGCCATCTTCATGCCACAAAACTCCCGTTATCGGCAGGCCGCTGGCCTGCATCGTCCACTTGCACCCGCACCCCACAGACCTCACGGTAGATGATGCCCTTGAGGATGAAATAGTAGGGCGCCATCAGGATCAGTCCCAAGCCCAGAGGCAACATGGCCAGCATCATCAACGCCATCAACAGAGCGTGGATGAGCAGCAACTGCGGCCAAGCCTTGGCAAACAGCCGCATCGAGGTCCATATCGCCTGCACCGGCGTCAAGCCACGCTCGAGGATCAGGGGTACAGTAAACAACATGGCAATGCCGATCAAGATCGACGGCAGCATGATGAAGATGTCCGGCGCCGGGGTTTTACTCAGCAAGGGACCCAGTACGCCACTCATGAGGTTGATCAGCAGGCTGGCGGTGGCCAGGGGCACGAAGTGGCGCAGGTAATCGAAGATCATGACGGCCCGTACGCGAATGCCGACACTGCGTTGCACCCCCAGCATGTCCAGGGCCGCGGTGAGCGGCGAGAGCAGGGCCGCAAGCAGCAGCCCCTGCAGCAGCAAGATCTGCATGCCGGCAGCATCACTCCACAGGGACAAGAGCAGTTGATTGCCCAGCAACCAGATGCTGCCCACCGCCAAAATGGCGAAGAACAACCCAAAGCCACCCCGCAGGGTCAGTGTCCAGGCTTCCTTGAACAGGGCTTTCATGTCCAGCCGGTAACCCTGGCGCAAGGAGTGCTCCAGATCCCCGCCCAGATTCATTATGCTGCGATTCTCAGTTTCCATGGGTACGCTTTGAAAATGCCAAAGCGCGGATTATAACAGGCTTTGTCCGCAACACACCCTTCTTCGCCGCACGGAGAGCCTCACCTGGTGCTAGTTGCAACCATTCGCCAGCACCTCAGCGACCCACTCGGGCACTTTTTGGCTGGCCAGCCCGTAGATGGCCCGATCAAACTGGCTCCCTACCCGGCTGGGCTCCAGATTCAACTCCAGGGTTCGGGCACCGTAATCACGCGCGGCGGCCACGAAACCCGCCGCCGGATAAACCTGACCGGAGGTGCCGATGGCAACAAAGAGCCCGGCCTGCATCAGAGCGGTTTGGATCGCATCAAGACCCAGAGGCATTTCGCCAAACCAGACCACATGGGGGCGCAGCCCCTGAGGCGGCCGGCAACAGGGGCAATGGTCGGCCTCGGTCACGGGCCCACGCCAGGTCAGTACGCGGCCGCTGCGCACGCAGCGCACCTTCAGCAACTCGCCATGCATGTGGGCCACCGCCGGGCTGCCGGCGCGTTCATGCAGATCATCGATGTTCTGGGTGATCAGGGTCACGGCACCGGGATAGTCGCGTTGCAGACGGGCGATGGCAATGTGGGCCGCATTGGGCTGCACCGCCGGACTCAGCAACTGGGCACGCCTGGCGTTGTAGAACCCCTGCACCAGGCCAGGATCTCTGGCAAAGCCCTCCGGGGTGGCCACATCGTCCACTCTATGTTGTTCCCAGAGCCCATCCTCGGCACGAAAAGTCGCAATCCCCGATTCGGCGGAGATGCCGGCCCCGGTCAGGATCACCAGGGCGGGATATGCGGAAAGATTGGCGGTGTTCATACTCATGCTCTGACGTCTCCCTGGCGGTCGCTGAATGAAAAAAGCCAGGCAAACGCCTGGCTACTGGGATAATGCTGTCCTGATTATTTATCGTTCTGCTCGGGCCTGCAAGGCTGGGCGTGCTCCACCCGTGCCTTGAGTTTTTGTCCGGGCCGAAAGGTGACCACCTGACGGGCCAGGATGGGGATATCCTCGCCCGTCTTCGGGTTGCGGCCTGGCCGCTCACTCTTGCTGCGCAGTTCGAAATTGCCAAAACCGGATATCTTGACCTGCTCGCCAGCCTCCAGGGCTTGGCGGATCTCCTCAAAAAACGCTTCCACCATCTCTTTGGCGTCACGTTTACTCATCCCCAGGCAGGTGAAGAGATGCTCTGCAATATCGGCTTTGGTCAGCGCCATGATCAATCCCTCAAGGATGCATTGAACTCGGTCCGGAGCGCGTCTACCACCTTGGCAACGGTATCAGCAATCTCCTTGTCCTCCAGAGTGCGTTGGGTATCCTGCAAGACGAGGCTGATGGCCAGGCTCTTCTTGCCGTCGGGTACGCCCTGCCCCTGGTATACGTCAAACAAGTTTATTCCAACTAACTGATTTCCGCCAATTTTTCTGGCAGTTTGCAGAATATCGGCTGCGGCAACGCCTTGATCGACCACCAGCGCCAGATCGCGGCGATTGGCCGGATAGCGTGAAATGTCGCCCGCCTCCGGGATGGCAGCCTCAACCAGCGCCTCCAGTTGCAGCTCGAATACCAGCGCACGACTCTTGAGACCGAGTTTTTTCTCCAGGCTCGGGTGCAGCACCCCGATGTGCCCGATGAGGCAACCGTTGCGATACAGGCCGGCAGACTGGCCCGGATGCAGCGCCGTATGACTGACCCGCTCGAAGCTGAACTGCTCCGGCTGACCGGTCAGCTCCAGCAGCGCCTCCAGATCGCCTTTCAGATCGAAGAAATCGGCTGGCCGACTCGGCACACTCCAGTGCTCCTCCGACTGGTTGCCGGTGATGATCCCGGCCAGCATGGGCTCCTGGCGAATGCCGTTCTCGGCGGCGGCATCGCGCACGAAACGCAGTCCGCTCTCGAACAGCCGTACACGCGCCTGCTGCCGGTTCTGGTTATGCACCACGGCCGCCAACAGACCCGGCCACAAGGAAACCCGCATGGCCGACATATCGACGGAGATGGGGTTGGGCAGCAGCATGGGCTCGGCTTCCGGAAACAACAGTGCCATCGGCTTCGGGTCGACAAAGCTGTAGGTGATCGCCTCCTGGTAACCGCGATCCACCAGCAAGTGGCGGAACCGCTGTAACGGCAGCAGGGACTCCGGTTGCCGGGTCATGTTGAGATGCGCCAGCGGTGCCCGGTTGGGAATGCGGTTATAGCCATAGATGCGGGCGATCTCCTCGATGAGATCCTCCTCGATGGCAATATCAAAACGCCAGCTGGGTGCCCGGGTCAGCCAGCCGTCGGCGGTCTCGGTCACAGAGAGGCCCAGTCGAGTCAGGATATCGGTCACCTCGGCATCCTCGAAGGCCATGCCCACCAGCCGCGTCAGCCGCTCGCGACGCAAGGAAACACTCGCCTGCTGGGGCAGGTGACCTTCGGAGACCACCTCGATGACCGGGCCGGCCTTGCCGCCACAGATCTCCAGCAGCAGCGCCGTGGCCCGCTCCATCGCCTGGTGCTGCAACTGCGGATCAACGCCGCGTTCGAACCGGTGGCTCGAATCGGTATGCAGGCCGTAACGACGGGCACGGCCGGTAATGGCCAGCGGATTGAAGAAGGCACACTCCAGCAGGATATCCCGGGTCTGGGCCGTCACGCCGCT
>JBFHKO010000100.1:0-8913 GCA_041595355.1 Aeromonadaceae bacterium | reverse complement strand
GGCGGGTCGAGCTGCGGGAGGAGGTACAGGGGTTTCGCTATCTCGACTGCCGGGACATGACCGGCTTCGTGGATGGCACCGAGAACCCGCAGGGGGCGCACCGGGCCGAAGTGGCGCTGGTGGCGGCAGGCGAGTTTGCCGATGGCAGCTACCTGCACCTGCAGCGTTTCGTGCATGACATGGCGGCCTGGGAGCGACTCAGGCAGAAGGCCCAGGAAGATATCATAGGGCGCAGCAAGCTGGACAACATCGAATACGAGGAGGCGGACAAGCCGCCGACGGCGCATATCCGGCGCACCAATCTCAAGGATGCCGCCGGCAACAGCAAGGCGATACTGCGCCAGTCCATGCCCTGGGGCACCCTGCTGGAGCAGGGGCTCTTCTTCATCTCCTGCTGTGCGACGCCGGCCCATTTCAGCGACATGCTGGCCAGCATGTACCAGGGGGAGGGCGGCCACTGCGATCACCTGCTGCGCTTCACCCGGGCGGTGAGCGGCGCAGCCTTCTTCGCCCCCTCGGTAGAGTATCTGCAGACTGCCGGCCGGGCCGGCCCCCAGCGCGCGCACCCGCACCCGCATCTGGCCGTCTAGGCTGGCGGGCCGTCGTCACTGCGCCAGGTTCTTGAAGCGCAGGTCCTCTTCCACCTGAACCTGCACCTCCAGGGGCTTGCCCTGGCGGATGATGGAAAACAGTACCTGGCTGCCGGGCTTGATCTCGGCGATGGTATCCATCGCCGAGCGGACCCCTTCCAGGGGCTTGCCGTTCAGCTTGGTCAGCACATCGCCGCTTTGCAGCCCTGCCTTGGCGCCCGGCCCCTTGGGGTCCAGGGCGCTGATCACCAGGCCACGCAACTCACCCAGGTTCATCAGCCGTGCCGTCACCGTATCCACCTCCACCGTGGAGAGGCCGACATAGCCGCGCAGCACCCGACCATTGGCGATCAGCGCCTGCATGATGCGGTGGGCCAGGGGATAGGGGATGGCAAAGCTGATGCCGTAACTCTCCTGATTGCCGTTCAGGTGGTAGGAGGCCGAGTTGATGCCCACCAGCTCACCGAGGGTGTTGATCAGGGCCCCGCCGGAATTGCCCGAGTT
This sequence comes from Aeromonadaceae bacterium, assembly GCA_041595355.1. Classification (GTDB taxonomy): domain Bacteria; phylum Pseudomonadota; class Gammaproteobacteria; order Enterobacterales; family Aeromonadaceae; genus JBFHKO01. Next base: position 7,819 of record JBFHKO010000100.1, on the reverse strand, counting down.
GATGGCGGCATCGGTCTGCAGCAGGTCCTGGCGGCCGTTGCTGTCCGGTCCCATGGTGCTGAGGCCGATACGGCCGGTGGCGCTGATGATGCCCTGGGTGATGGTCTGACCGACGTTGTAGGGATTGCCGATGGCCAGCACCACATCGCCGACCTGGGGCGAGAGAGTGGGGTTTTGCGGGATCAGCGGCAGGTTGTCGGCGCTGATGCTGAGCACGGCCAGATCGGTGGGCACATCCACGCCCACCAGATCGGCGGTCAAGACCCGGCCATCCTGCAGGGCCACTATGATTTGGTCGGCATTGGCGATGACATGGTAGTTGGTGAGTATGTGGCCGCGGGCGGTCATGATGACCCCCGAGCCCAGGCTCTGGGGCAGCAATTCGGCGCGGGTGTCCACCTGGGAGCGCTGGAAGCTGCGGGTGTAGATATTCACCACGGCAGCGCCGGCCCGGCGGGCCGCATAGGCATAACTGAGGGGCGCCTCGTCGCGCTCCAGAGCGCGACTGCCGGTCTGCCTGAGTTCCGGCAACAGCAGTAGCAGCAGGGCGGCGACGGCCGCACCCAGCAGCACAGCCTTGAGAAGATATCCGATAACGCTATGAAATTTCATGACATTCTCTTGATGACGCGGGCTGTCAGAGAATAGCACATTTGGCGGGGGAAAAGCCTGCGGCCGCGAGGCCGCAGGCGAGGGGATTAACGCAGGACCAGGAACAGGTTGGCATCCCCGCGGCGGATGTTGAGCGCCAGTATCTCCTGGTTGTTTTTCAGCGCCTTGCGCAACTCGTTGAGATTGTTGATGCGCTGGCGGTTGACGCCGAGGATGATGTCATCCTTGCGCAATCCGGCCAGGGCTGCCGGCGAGCGCTCCTCCAGCGCCGTCACCTGTACCCCCTGGGGCCTGATGCCGGGCTCGGTATTGCTCAGGGTCGCACCATCCAGAGCCGGATGCAGCACGCTGGCCTGGGTCTGGCTCTGCTCGGCCTGCTTCAGCACCACCTTCACGTCCTGGGCCTTGCTGTCGCGGATGAGGCCGAGGGTGACCTCCTTGCCGGCGCCCATGGTGGCGATCTTGGCGCGCAGCTCGCCAAAGGAGCGCACCGGCTTGCCATCCAGGGTGATGATGATGTCACCGGCCTGGATGCCGGCTTGATCCGCCGCCGAGCCGGGCATGACCTGGCTGACGAAGGCGCCATTCTGCTTGTCGTAACCGAAGGCCTTGGCCAGGTCGGCGGAGAGTTCACCGCCCATGATGCCCAGCACGCCTCGCCGCACCTCGCCGTATTTGAGGATCTGTGCCATCAGGTCACGCACCATGTTGGAGGGAATGGCGAAGCCGATACCGATATTGCCGCCGTTGGGGCCGAGGATGGCGGTGTTGATGCCGATCAGCTCGCCCTTGAGATCGATGAGGGCGCCGCCCGAGTTGCCGGTGTTGATGGCGGCATCGGTCTGGATGAAGTTTTCCAGGTTCTCGATGTTCAGGCCGCTGCGGCCCAGGGCGCTGACGATGCCCGAGGTGACGGTCTGGCCGAGTCCGAAGGGGTTGCCGATGGCCACGGTGAAGTCGCCGACCCGCAGCTGGTCCGAGTCGGCAAAGTTCAGTGCCGACAGCGTGTCGGCCTTGATCTGCAGCAGGGCGATATCGGACTGCTCATCCACGCCTATCTTTTTGGCCTTGAACTCACGGCCATCCTTGAGGGTGACCTTGATCTCGTCGGCGGAGTCGATGACGTGGTAGTTGGTGATCACGTAGCCCTTGGCGGCATCGACGATGACGCCCGAGCCCAAGGCCTTGAAGGGTTGCTCCTGCAGCTGCTCGGGGGGCAGATCCGGGCCGAAGAAGAAGCGAAACGGCTCGGGAATGGATTGGCGGGAAATTTTCTTGCCGGAAACCGAGATGTTGACCACCGCCGGGGTGACGCGTTCGACGATGGGGGCCAGGCTGGGCAGGCTCTGGCCCTCGATGGTCAGAGGCAGGGCGGCCTGGGCCGGCAGTGAAGAGAGGGCAACGCCGAGGCTCAGGGCCAGAATGCTCAGCAGATGCGAAGAAGATGATCTCATTATTTTGCGTTCCTCATAAAAATAAGTGATTACCAGCTCACACATCTATGACTATTTGTTTTATCAAATAGTTCCGTGACTTAGCGTGATTCATCCTTGCTGCGATCGCTCAGCAGCCCGGAGGGCTCGCCGGAGTAATCCAGGGGCTGATTTTCCGCCTCCGGCTCCTGGGTGGTCTGTGCCTCGGCGGCCTCGGCCCGGAAGGCGTCGAACTCATAACCGGTGAGTTTCTGATTCTGCTCTGCCAGCTGCTGCTGCAGGCGCTGGTATTGCTCGTCGAACTGATTCAGCAGGCCGGCGGTGCTGCGAAAATGCTCCGTCACATCCTTCTTGTATTGATCCAGTTCCTTGCGGGTCTTGCTGAGGGCCTTGTGCAGCTTGGCGGCATCGCCGGCGCGGGACGTGGAGCGTCCGACCACGAAGCCGATGATCAGACCAATGAGAACGAAGAGGATAGTGGTGAATTCAGTCATAACAACACCTTGATGCGCGAGGGACGGGGGGAATTCGACTAACTATACCGTCTGGGGCAGAGGCTGGGTACTGCTTTTGGGGCGGAATCCGGGGCCGCGCATGGGAAAATGGCCGCCGCAGTTGGCGTCGCAGAATGACGGATTGTTGCGGAATGCCTTGCCAGGGTGTGCTTTTCTTAGTCAGAATATGCTGCTGGCTCGTGCGGGGGCATCCGTGCGGGCGGGCGGGCCGGGCGGCATGCAGATTTCGTGGGCAATGAAATTTGCAGGTGATTTCTTGGGCGACTTCACCTATAATCGCCCGGCCCACGTTACAGGCCACCGATATGGTGGTACTAGCATCCAGGTTCGTCTTGTATTCGAAGGGATACGGGAGGCCATTAATTTGTTATGTGTGGCTCAGCTGCGCGTAATGTATATTCTCGAATAGGTAATTTGGGTTTACTGAATGAAAACTTTCGTTGCCAAGCCAGAAACCGTCAAGCGTGACTGGTATGTTGTTGACGCCGAGGGCAAGACGCTGGGTCGCCTTGCTACTGAGATTGCCAGCCGTCTGCGCGGCAAGCACAAGCCGGAATACACCCCTCACGTTGATACTGGCGATTACATCGTCGTGATCAATGCCGAGAAGGTGGCCGTGACCGGTAACAAGGCTGAGGCCAAGATGTACTACTCTCACACCGGCTTCCCCGGTGGTATCAAGTCCATCAGCTTCGAAAAGCTGATCGACCGCAAGCCAGAGATGGTCATCGAAGCTGCCGTTAAGGGCATGCTGCCGAAGGGTCCGCTGGGTCGTGCCATGTTCCGTAAGCTGAAAGTTTACGCGGGTGCAGAGCACAACCACGCTGCTCAACAACCTCAAGTACTTGACATCTAAACGGGATCAGGCAAATGGCAGAAAATCAATACTACGGTACTGGCCGTCGCAAGAGCTCTACCGCTCGTGTGTTCCTCAAGCCCGGTAACGGTAACATCGTGATCAACCAGCGCTCTCTGGAAGAGTACTTCGGTCGCCCGACGGCACGCATGGTCGTGCGTCAGCCGCTGGAGCTGGTTGAGATGGTCGGCAAGCTGGATCTGTTCATCACCGTTGTGGGTGGTGGCATCTCCGGTCAGGCCGGTGCCATCCGTCACGGTATCACCCGTGCACTGATGCAATACGACGAAACCCTGCGTGCCTCCCTGCGCAAGGCCGGCTTCGTTACGCGTGACGCCCGTAAGGTGGAACGTAAGAAGGTTGGTCTGCACAAGGCGCGTAAGCGTCCGCAGTACTCCAAGCGTTAATTCGCTTTGCCGACCTTCGGGTCGCGAAAAAACCCGGCCCCTGGCCGGGTTTTTTTTATTCCGCCGGCGCACCCTCCCGGCCCGGGGGTGAAAAATCAAACCCCGCGCTCACATTCTGCAATGGTCTCGCCTCCGGACGTGGTGAGATGATGTTATCCTTTCTTTAAAATTTCTCGGGGGTTATGTGACGCCTGCGGCCATCCGGGGGTTGGCGTCACCGGCTCTGCAGGGTGTCGGTCATGCGCGAGGGAGACTGTCTGGATGAGTAATACGCCTGTGGATGCCGGCCGGCGCCGGTTTCTGACCTGGTCCACCATTGCCGTGGGGGGAGTGGGGGCCGCCTTTACGGCGGTGCCCTTCATCAAGTCGTGGAATCCCAGCGCCAAGGCCAAGGCGGCCGGTGCGCCGGTAGAGGTGGACATCAGCAAGCTGGAGCCCGGCCAGCTCATCCGCGTCGAGTGGCGTGGCAAGCCGGTGTGGATAGTGCGCCGTACCCAGGCCATCCTGGATGGGCTCCCGGCCCACGAGGATCGGTTGCGGGATCCCGCCTCTGATGAACCCCAGCAGCCGGCGTTTGCCCACAACGGCTACCGCTCCCTGACGCCGGAGATCTTCGTCGCCGTCGGCATCTGTACCCATCTGGGCTGCTCGCCCAACTACCTGCCGAGCAATTTCTCCGAGCAGGTGGCCGGTGTCGAATCCGGCTTCTTCTGCCCCTGCCATGGGTCCAAGTTCGATCTGGCCGGGCGGGTGTTTCAGGGGGTGCCGGCACCGCTGAATCTGGTGGTGCCTCCCTACCGCTTCCTGGATGAGCAGCGCCTGCTGATCGGGGCCGAAGAGGAGACGGCATGATGCTGAGCAAGCTACTGGGCTGGATAGATGAACGCTTTCCCCTCACCGCCATGTACAACGAGCACATGGCCAGGTACCCGGCGCCCAAGAATCTCAACTTCTGGTACTTCTTCGGCTCTCTGGCGATGCTGGTGCTGGTGAACCAGCTCCTGACCGGTATTTGGCTGACCATGAACTACACCCCCTCCGCCGAAGGCGCCTTTGCCTCGGTGGAGTACATCATGCGCGACGTGGAGTATGGCTGGCTGCTGCGCTACCTGCACTCCACCGGGGCCTCGGCCTTCTTCGTGGTGGTCTATCTGCACATGTTCCGGGGGCTCATCTACGGCTCCTACCAGAAACCCCGGGAGCTGCTGTGGATCTTCGGCATGCTCCTCTTTCTGGTGCTCATGGCCGAGGCCTTCATGGGCTACCTGCTGCCCTGGGGCCAGATGTCCTTCTGGGGCGCCCAGGTGATCATCTCGCTGTTCGGAGCCATACCGGTGATCGGCGATGATCTGACCCTGTGGATCCGTGGCGACTACGTCATCTCCGGCGCCACCCTGAACCGCTTCTTCGCCCTGCACGTGATTGCCTTGCCCCTGGTGCTGGTGATGCTGGTGGCCATGCACATACTGGCTCTGCACGAGGTGGGCTCCAACAACCCCGATGGCATCGACATCAAGCAGCACAAGGATGCCGAGGGCTGGCCGCTGGATGCGGTGCGCTTCCATCCCTATTTTACGGTCAAGGACATGGTCGGCGTGGCCGGTTTCCTGTTTTTGTTCAGCCTGGTCATCTTCTTCAAGCCGGACATGTTCGGCTATTTTCTCGAGAAGCCGAACTTCGAGGTGGCGGATCCGTTGAAGACGCCGGCCCACATCGCCCCCGTCTGGTACTTCACCCCCTTCTATGCCATTTTGCGGGCCATTCCCGACAAGTTGTTCGGGGTCATCATGATGGGGCTCTCCATCCTCATGCTCTGCCTGCTGCCCTGGCTGGATCGCTGCCGGGTGCGTTCCTGGCGCTATCGCAGCCGGCTGCACCTGGCCAACATCACCCAGTTCGTCATCTGCTTCATCCTGCTCGGCATCCTGGGCACCCTGGCCTCCACCCCCCTGCTGACCCTGCTGGCGCAGATCTGCACCCTGGGTTATTTCGGGTTCTTCGTGCTGCTGTGGTTTTACAGCAAGCATGAAAAAACCCGGCCACTTCCGCAAAGGGTGACTCGCCGATGAGACGATTCCTGTGCATGTTGTTGCTGCTGCCCGGACTGGCGTTGGCCAGCGGCAGCGAGGTACCGCTGGACCATGCGGATATCGACGTCGGCGATCAGGCGTCGTTGCAGCGGGGGGCCCGCCTGTTCATGAATTACTGCTCCGGCTGTCATGCCACCCGCTACCAGCGCTATAACCGGGTCGCCGCCGATTTGGGGATCCCCGAGGATCTGATGCGGCAGAACCTGATCTTCACCAGCGCCAAGGTGGGGGAGCTGATGACCAATGCCATTCAGCCCAAGGATGCGGCCCGCTGGTTTGGGGCCTCGCCGCCGGATCTGACCCTGGTGGCCCGGGTGCGGGGCACGGACTGGCTCTACACCTACCTGCGCTCCTTCTATGTGGATGAGAGCCGCCCCTGGGGAGTGAACAACCTGCTGTTTCCCTCGGTGGGCATGCCCCATGTGCTGGAGCCGTTGCAGGGGACACCGCGGCTGCGCTACCGCATCGAGCAGCATGATGGCCAGACGCGCCAGGTGCCGGCCGGGATACGTTCGGACGGCAACGGCGAATTAAGTGACGAAGAATATGACCAAGCGGTGCGGGATCTGGTAAACTTCCTGGCCTATTCGGCGGAGCCGGTACAGCAGGAACGCAAACGACTGGGTTTCTGGGTGCTGTCGTTCATCGCCCTGTTCTTCGTATTCACCCTGCTGCTGAAGCGTGAGTACTGGCGTGATGTTCACTAGCCTACCGGCACGACGAAACCATATTCGGCAATGAAGGCGTCCGTCTTCATTGCTTTTGTCTGTGCAAGTGTAATGGAGGGGTCGATGGCTTTCGCTGCCAATAAACGCTCTATCATGACTCTGTTTTCCGGAGCCAACGACATGTTCAGCCATCAGGTGCGCATCGTCCTCGCCGAAAAGGGCGTGACGGTCGATATCTGTCAGGTGGAGGTTGACAATCCACCGGAAGAGCTCCTGGAGTTGAACCCCTACAATTCGTTGCCGACTCTGGTGGATCGCGATCTGGTGCTCTACACCTCGCGCATCATCATGGAGTATCTGGACGAACGTTTTCCGCATCCGCCGCTGATGCCGGTGTATCCGGTGGCGCGCGGCAAGAGCCGCCTGATGATGCATCGCATCGAGCTGGAGTGTTATTCGCGGGCTGACAAGATACTGGCCGGGGCCCCGGACGCCGATGCTGCGCGCAAGGATCTGCGGGAAAACCTGCTGGCCATCGCCCCCATCTTTGGCGAGTACCCCTTCTTCATGAGCGAGGAGTTCAGCCAGGTGGATTGCTACATGGCTCCCCTGCTGTGGCGTCTGCCGAGCATGGGCATCGAACTCAGCGGCAAGGGCGCCAAGGAGCTGAAGGCGTACATGGGCCGGCTGTTCGAGCGGGAGTCCTTCCAGGCGGCGCTGACCGATGTCGAGCGCGAACTGCGGACCGGGTTCTGAGCATGGAACATCAGATGACGCCCAGTCGCCCCTACCTGCTGAGAGCCTTCTATGACTGGCTGCTGGACAATGGCATGACACCGCATCTGCTGGTCAATGCCGAGCTGCCTCTGGTGCAGGTGCCCCAGCAGTTCGTGCGCGATGGCCAGATCGTGCTCAACATCGCTCCCGAGGCTGTCACCCACTTCAGCATGGAAGCGGATGCCATCAGCTTCAGCGCCCGTTTTGGTGGTGTGCCCTTCCAGGTCTACATTCCCATGGCTGCGGTGGCCGCCATTCATGCCCGGGAGAACGGCATGGGCTCTTTCTTTCCGCCCGAGCCGGCCTACGAGGCCTGGCTGGAAGCGCAAAGCAGCCCGCCGGCCAGCCCGGATCCCGAGACGCCGCGCCCGAACGGTCGTCCCGGCCTGCGCGTGGTGAAATAGGCGCGCACGGCGGCCGTGGGGCCGCTGGTCATTCGCATCATCAAGGCCCCGTCAGGG
>JBFHKO010000099.1:0-8984 GCA_041595355.1 Aeromonadaceae bacterium | reverse complement strand
TGGATGCAATCTCCGCCGGTGAAGGGGCCCGATGGCACCAGCTGCAGCCGGTGATCCGACAGGTCCCAGTACTCCGGCTCGTGCTCCTGGGACTCCAGCAGCCGCTCGCCGGTCTCCATCTCCCAGTCACGGACGAACAGCGACCAGATGATGGGCACTATGGGCCCCTGCAGCCGCAGCATGATATCAATCCACTGCCCCACCCCGGCGCCCTGCTTGAAATAACGCGGATCCACCAGATTCATGGAGCCGGTATAGGCGACCCTGTCATCGATCACCGCCAGCTTGCGGTGCATGCGCAGATCCTGTCGTTGCAGCGGAATACGCCAGGCACCGGCCGGCAACACCTCCACCAGCCGCACGCCCCCCGCCTTGAGCCTGGCCGGCCAGGCGGTTTTGAAAAAGTCGGCACTGCCCACCGAATCGAGCAGCACGCGGCAGTCGACGCCCCGCCCCGAGGCATCCAGCAGCGCCTGCGCCACCGCATCGGCGCCGCCGCCCGCCTGCCAGATGTAGAACTCCAGATAGCAGGAGACAGTGGCGGCACGAATGTCGTCGGCCAGCGCCCGCAAGATGGCATCCGGCTCGGTCAGCAGGCTGAGTCGATTGCCCTGCAGCATGGGCATGCCGAGGCGGGTGGCAATGAGGTTCGACAGCGGCGCCGCCTTGTCGCCGATGACGGCCGGCGGCTGCGGAAACTGGGCCACCAGCTGGCGGATCCAGTCGGTGTAGGGTTGATACATGGCCATGGCCCGCGCCGCCCGCTGGCGCCCCAGGCGGATCTCGCCAAACAGCAGGTAGAGGACAAACCCCAGCACCGGTATGCCGAAGATGAGCGCCAGCCAGGCCAGGGAGACGCCTATGGGCCGGCGGATCATCACCACCCGCAGGCTGAGGGCCAGCATCAGCACCGTGTAGAAGAGGAAGCCCATGGCGCCGGTGAAGCCATAGAGCAGATCGAGAAAGGTCATCCGAGGTGGCAAGGCGGCCTCCCCCCTGCGTGGCGCAGTGGCGATAACGGCAGTCGCCCACCGCGGGCGCCAGGCGCTCCCCTGCTGGCAGGGCGTCGCACCGGTGCTATCATGCTGCGAATTCCATTAGCTGACAGGTATCTCATCCATGCTCTCTTCCCTGTTTCTGGCCCTGGTCCTGCCACTCAACGGCGGCGGGCCGGTGGACATCACCGAACAACAGCTGACCCGCTATGTGAACGACAAGGTCCGCTACACACAGCAATATGGCCTGCCCGGCCTGTTCGATGCCCAGCTTCACATGGACAAGATGACAGTTAGCCTGGGGCGTGACAAGCCCGATCTGGCCCAGGTGCTGAGCGCGGGACGCTTTACCCTCAGCCTGCCCAACAAGGCGCCCATAGACGGCACCCTGCAGGCCCGCTTTCAGGCACGGCCCCGCTACGCCCCGGCCCAGGGGGCCGTCTATCTGGATGATTTTACCCTGATTGACTACCAACTGAGCCCCGCCACGCTGCAACAGCAGTTTGCCCCCCTGGTCGACTACCTGGTGCAGGGGCTGCGGCAACGGCTGGCCAGCCAACCCGCCTACCGGCTGGACGAACAGGACCCGGAGCAGGCCTGGCTGAAACAGCATGTCACCGGCGTCGAACTGTTGCCCGGCACCCTGCGCCTGCAAACCGGCACCTGAGCTTGTCAACCGCCGGCCATTGCACCAGCATGATCCGTATCGGCTAATACCCGACCCGATGTCCGCCCCCGGCCCCCGCGCGGGCCCGTGGGTCATGGAGGACCCCTGTCATGTCCCTGTTGTTGCCTTCCCTTGTGCGCCACGCTCCGCTGCGTGCCGCCGCACTCGCCCTGCTCTGCGGCCTGCTGAGCGCCTGTCAGACTCCGCCGCCGCCACCGGCACCCGCGCCCACAGGCGGCGTGCTGAGCGATCCCCTGGCGACCCGGGCGGCCCTGCTTGCCCAGTACCAGGCCTGGCACGGCGTGCCCTACCAGCTGGGGGGCCAGAGCCGTGATGGCATCGACTGCTCGGCCTTCGTGCAGCTCACCTTTCGCGAGCAGTTTGGCCTGCAGCTGCCACGGGATACCGGCAGCCAGGTCCGCCTGGGAGCGCCGGTCCGCGGCCAGCCCCTGCGCCCCGGCGATCTCCTGTTCTTCCAGACCGGCCGCTGGCAACGCCATGTCGGCATCTTCCTGCGCGAGGGGCAGTTCCTGCACGCCTCCACCCGCAAGGGGGTCATCATCTCCACGCTCGACAATCCCTACTGGTCACGTCACTACTGGCAGGCGCGCCGCCTGAGTGACTGAGCCCGGAGCGCGCACAAAAAAAGCCGCCCTTGCAGGGCGGCTTTTTGCTGACTGACGAACCGCTTAGCCCAGGAACAGGCGGGCGTTGCGGAACATGCGCAGCCAGGGACCGCTTTCACCCCACTCGTCCGGATGCCAGGAGTTGGCCACGGTGCGCATCACCCGTTCCGGGTGCGGCATCATGATGGTCACGCGCCCATCCCGGCTGGTCAGGCCGCTGATGCCGGCCGGTGAACCATTGGGGTTGAAGGGGTAGCGCTCGGTCTGTACGCCGTAGTTGTCGACGAAGCGCACCGCCACGGTGCCGCTTTGCTGCAGGGCGGCCAGATGCTGGGCATCCCGCACCTCGACCCGGCCCTCGCCGTGGGAGACGGCGATAGGCATGCGCGAGCCGGCCATGTCGGCAAAGAAGAGCGACGGCGAGGCTTGCACCTCCACCAGGCTGAAGCGCGCCTCGAAGCGCTCGGACTCATTGCGCACGAAGCGCGGCCAGAGATCGGCGCCCGGGATCAGCTCCTTGAGGTTGGACATCATCTGGCAACCGTTACAGACCCCCAGCGCAAAGGTATCGTTGCGATGGAAGAAGGCCTGAAACTGTTCGCGCGCCCGGGCATTGAAAAGCACCGACTTGGCCCAGCCTTCACCCGCTCCCAGCACGTCGCCGTAGGAGAAGCCGCCGCAGGCCGCCAGCCCCTGGAACTCGTCCAGCGAACGGCGTCCGCTCAGAATGTCGCTCATGTGCACGTCGACGGCGGTGAAACCGGCGCGGTCGAAGGAGGCCGCCATCTCCTGCTGGGAGTTGACCCCCTGCTCGCGCAGTATGGCCACCCGCGGGTGTACACCCTTGGCGATGTAGGGTGCCGCCACATCCTGGTTCAGATCGAAGGTCAGGTGGGCATGCAGGCCCGGATCCGTGAGGTCCTGCTTGGCCTGGAACTCGCTGTCCGCACACGCCGGGTTGTCGCGGCGACGCTGGATCTGATGCGTGGTTTCCGCCCACAGGCTGCGGAAATGGACCCGCGGCCCGTTGATGACATCATGGTTGTTGCGGGTGATGCGAATGGCATCATCCCGACTCGGGGCACCAATCACATAGGTGCAGGTCGACAGGCCGTGGCCCGCCAGCAGGGTCAGCACCGCCTCCTTGTCCTCGCGGCGCACCTGGATAACGGCGCCCAGCTCCTCGTTGAACAGCACCGCCAGATCATCGGCGCCCAGCTGATCCAGGGCCACCTGGATGCCGGTCTTGCCGGCGAAGGCCATCTCGGCCAGGGTAACGAACAGGCCGCCATCGGAGCGGTCGTGGTAGGCCAGCAGCTTGCGCTCGGCCACCAGGGTCTGGATGGCGTTGAAGAAGCCCTTCAGCTGTGCCGGATTGTCGAGATCCGGTGCCTTGTTACCCAGCTGCTTGTAGACCTGCGCCAGGCAGGAGGCCCCCAGACGATTCTTGCCGTTGCCCAGATCGATGAGGATCAGGTCGGACTCGCCAAGGTCGGTGCGCAGCTGCGGAGTCACGGTGTTGCGGATATCCTCCACCCGCGCAAAGGCGCTGATGATGAGCGACAGCGGTGCCGTCACCTCGCGCTGCTCGTCACCCTGCTGCCAGCGGGTCTTCATGGACATGGAGTCCTTGCCTACCGGTATGGTCAGCCCCAGCGCCGGGCAGAGCTCCTCGCCCACCGCCTTGACCGCCTCGTAGAGGCCGGCATCCTCGCCCGGGTGACCGGCCGCGGCCATCCAGTTGGCAGACAGCTTGACGCGCGTCAGATCGCCGACCTGTGCCGGCGCCAAATTGGTCAGCGACTCGGCCACCGCCATGCGCGCGGAAGCGCCGTGATCCAGCAGCGCGATGGGCGTACGCTCGCCCATGGCCATGGCTTCACCGGCATAGGTATCGTAGGAGGCCGCGGTGACGGCGCAGTCGGCCACCGGCACCTGCCAGGGTCCCACCATCTGATCCCGGGACACCAGACCGGTGACGCTGCGATCGCCGATGGTGATGAGAAAGGTCTTCTCCGCCACGGTCGGCAGACGCAATACCCGCTCGGCGGCGTCCTTGGCGCTCACGCCGGTCAGCTCCAATGCCTGACCGACGGCCTTCTGGCTCACCACATCACGGTGCATCTTGGGCGCCTTGCCCAGCAGAACCTCCAGCGGCAGATCGATGGGCTGGTTGCCGAAATGCGCATCTTCCAGTACCAGGTGGCGCTCTTCGGTAGCCTCGCCAATCACCGCATACTGGGCGCGCTCGCGCTGGCACAGCTGCTCGAACAGCGCCAGCTTCTCCGGCGCCACGGCCAGCACGTAGCGTTCCTGGGATTCGTTGCACCAGATTTCCAGCGGGCTCATGCCCGGCTCGTCGTTGGGAATGTCGCGCAGCGTGAAGCGGCCACCGCGTCCACCGTCATCCACCAGCTCGGGCATGGCATTGGAGAGGCCACCCGCGCCGACATCGTGAATGAAGAGGATGGGGTTATCCTCGCCCATCTGCCAGCAGCGGTCGATCACCTCCTGGGCCCGGCGTTCCATCTCCGGGTTGTCGCGCTGCACCGAGGCGAAGTCGAGATCCTCGGCAGACTGGCCGGAGGTCATGGAAGAGGCGGCGCCACCGCCGAGACCGATATTCATCGCCGGGCCACCCAGCACGATGAGCTTGGCCCCCACCGGGATCTCGCCCTTCTTGATGTGTTCGTGGCGGATGTTGCCAAGGCCGCCGGCCAGCATGATGGGCTTGTGGTAGCCGCGGATCTCGTCACCGTTGTGGCTGCGCACCTGCTCTTCATAGGTCCGGAAATAGCCCAGGATGTTGGGACGACCGAATTCGTTGTTGAAGGCGGCACCGCCCAGGGGCCCCTCGGTCATGATGTCCAGGGCGTTGACGATGCGGCCCGGCTTGCCGAAGTCGGTTTCCCAGGGCTGCTCGGCACCGGGAATGCGCAGGTTGGAGACACTGAAGCCCGACAGACCGGCCTTGGGCTTGGCGCCCCGCCCGGTGGCGCCCTCATCGCGGATCTCGCCACCGGAGCCGGTGGCGGCACCCGGGAAGGGAGAGATGGCGGTGGGATGGTTGTGGGTCTCGACCTTCATCAGGATGTCGATGGCTTCCTGATGGTATTCGTATTCGCAGGTTTCAGGGCTCGGGAAGAAGCGCCCGGCCTCGGAGCCGGCCATGACGGCGGCGTTGTCCTTGTAAGCGGAGAGCACATGCTCGCTGTTCTGCTCGAAGGTGTTCTTGATCATCTTGAACAGCGACTTCGGCTGCGCAACACCATCGATGGTCCAGTCGGCATTGAAGATCTTGTGACGGCAATGCTCGGAGTTGGCCTGGGCGAACATGTAGAGCTCGATGTCGTTGGGATTGCGGCCCAGTTTCTCGAAGCTGGTCACCAGGTAATCAATCTCGTCTTCCGCCAGCGCCAGCCCCAGCTCGAGGTTGGCCTTGACCAGTGCCGCGCGGCCACCGTTCAGCACGTCCACCTCGGTGAGGGCTCGGGGCTCCTGATGGACAAACAGCGCCTCGGCGGCGGTCAGTTCGGTGAAAACCACCTCCATCATGCGGTCATGCAGCAAGGCGGCTACCTGGCGCTGCTGCCCGGCATCCAGCGTCTCGGCCTCGATGTAATAGGCGATGCCCCGCTCCAGACGCTGCACCGTGGACAGGCCGCAGTTATGGGCGATGTCGGTGGCCTTGGAGGACCAGGGGGAGATGGTGCCGGGACGCGGCGTCACCAGAAACAGCTGGCCACTGGGCGCATGCTCGGCAATGGTCGGACCATAGGTCAGCAGTTTTTCCAGTGTCTCGCGCTCGGGCTGCGACAATGGCGCAGAGAGCTCCGCGAAATGCACATATTCGGCGTAAACGCCCCGGACGGGCAGGGCTTTTTCTTCACAGATCCGCAGCAGTTTGCTGGTACGGAACTCGGATAACGCAGGCGCACCTCGTAAGATTTCCATCTTGCCAATTCTCACAGTATTTAGAAGGGAGGGGGTATTCGGAGTGCGCACATTATAGGAATCAGGGGGGGGGATGTCGACCGCAAACCCCGCCCGGGAGCATCCGGGGTGTGACAAAGAGGGCGTAGCATGGTATAAAATTTAAGCAACCCTAGCGTAGGACAGACGATTGACAAGTTTAAAGCCCCGTTCAAAGCAGACATTCAGCCTGATCATTCCCCTGCTCGGCAGCCTGTTGATAACAGCCTGCGGACCGAAAGAAGGATTCAGTCAAACCCATGCCCAGCAACAGGACGATAAAGCCAGGATTGCACACCAGGCCGCTGTGGACCCCGAATACGAGGCGCGCCTTGCCAAGGCCCAGATCCCGGATGACCCTGATACCCAGGCCTTCGTGGCCCGCGCCCAGAAGCGCCTGCCCAAGTTCCGCCACCTGTTTGAGCAGCATGCCCAGGATCTCGACTGGCGCCTGCTGGCCGCGGTCAGCTATCAGGAATCCCACTGGAAGCCGGACGCCCGCTCCCCGACCGGCGTACGCGGCCTGATGATGCTGACCCGCGTCACCGCCAAGGAGGTTGGCGTGAAGAACCGGGTCGACCCGGCCCAGAGCGTGCGCGGTGGCGCCCACTACCTGCGCACCCTGCTGGAGCGGGTACCCGACTCCATCGCCCCGAACGAAAAGATGTGGTTCGCCCTGGCCGCCTACAACATGGGCTACGGCCACATGATGGATGCGCGCAAGCTCACCCAGATGCGCGGCAAGAACCCCAACCAGTGGGATGACGTAAGGCAGAGCCTGCCCCTGCTGCACGAAAAGCGCTGGCACAGCAAGACCCGTCACGGCTTTGCCCGGGGTCGTGAAGCGCGCCAGTACGTGAAGAACATCCGCCGCTACTATCACAGCCTGCGCCAGCTGGAGGCCGGCACCCAGCCGACCACCACCGCAGCACTCTCGACCTCGCGTCGGAGTGCCGAGCAAAGCTAACCACCCCGCCCCAAAATGGGGCTATCTTTTTTGAGCTGGCTGCACGTATTATCTGGTAACACCGTTCAGGACCGACAGGACCTGCGGATAGAGGACAGCAGGCTGTCCTCTATCCGCCCCCTGCCCCGGTCCGCCGGTGATGACCGGATCCAGGAGGGAGTCATCATGCTGCGAAGAAGAAAAACCCCGCTCAAGCGCAAGAAGTGCCTGCACAGCCATTCCCGGCGTCTCAATCTGCGCCAGGGGCATATCCGCAAGATAAGCTCGCGGCGACTGGCCTTCTTCCTGCTGCAGCCACACTGACCCAAGCAACAGCAACCGAAAAAAAAGGAGCCCTAGGCTCCTTTTTTCGTTCTTGCCTCTGCGCCGGCCACCGCGTACTTGCGGGCGCAGCAGACCGCCGGCGGCCGCCCCGGCAGATCAGCCACCGCGGTCCCGCTGGGCCGTTATCTCGTAGTTGGCGCTGCGCTTGGAGACCAGGCTATTGCACTGGTTGCAGAACAGATCCACCGCCCCGCAGCCCTGTACCCGCTCCAGCTCGGCCTCGCAGCTGGGGCAGCGCGGCAGCAACCGAAAAGCCTCGCCGCAATGGATACAATGGGTCTCGGCGCGTCGGGCATCCAGTCCCTCCTGGTGACAGTGGGGACACACCAGCATATACGACATCGTTACCTCCCAAAGAGACGGGGTCGGCCCCCGCCCGAGTTGGTTCAGCCTTTCCGGACAAACTTCATCAGTCGCCGGCGTTTGCGCACCTGGCTCTGGGTCAGCTTGTTCTTCTTGCCTTCAAAGGGGTTCTCGCCTTCCTGGAACTGAATATGGATAGGCGTACCCATGATCTTCAGCGACTTCCTGAAATAGTTTATCAGATAGCGCTTGTAGGAGTCGGGCAGATCCT
Organism: Aeromonadaceae bacterium; assembly: GCA_041595355.1. GTDB lineage: Bacteria > Pseudomonadota > Gammaproteobacteria > Enterobacterales > Aeromonadaceae > JBFHKO01. The sequence goes on along the minus strand of JBFHKO010000099.1, from coordinate 859 downwards.
TGACCTGGTTGCCATGGATGATGATGCGCGGCGGGTTGTAACCACCGGCATGGGCATACTTGAGCTTGACGCGGCGTCCCTTCACCAGCGGCGGCTGGTGATCATCGGCCGCCATGCGCATGATGCGCGTCAGCAACGAAGTGCTGACCCGGCGGGTGGCCGACTGGTAGGCTTCCTGGATGGACTCGAACAGGTGACCCACGCCGGAGCCATGCAGCGCGGAGATGAAGTGGATACGGGCGAAATCGACGAAGCCGAGCCGCAGTTGCAGCTCCTTCTTGATCTCCTCCTTGGCCTCCTGGCTGAGGCCATCCCACTTGTTGACCGCCAGCACGATGGAGCGGCCGGAGTGCAGAATGAAACCCAGCAGGCTGAGATCCTGATCCGTGATGCCATCCCGGCCGTCGACCAGCAGCAGCACCACGTTGGCATCCTCGATGGCCTGCAGGGTCTTGATGACGGAGAACTTCTCCACCGTCTCGTACACCTTCTTGCGCTTGCGCACCCCGGCGGTGTCGATGATGACGTAGTCCTGCTCGTCGCGCTGCATCGGGATGTAGATGGAATCCCGGGTGGTGCCCGGCATGTCAAAGACGATGACCCTGTCTTCACCCAGCATGCGGTTGGTCAGGGTCGACTTGCCGACGTTGGGGCGACCGACGATGGCAAACTTGATGGGCAGATCGGCACACGGCTGTTCAACCTCCTCCTCGTCCCCGTCCACGAGCTCGGCATCGGGATCGAAGGCTTCCGCATCGGCCAGGAAGTCCGGCTCCCAGGCGGCCTCGTCATCCTCATCAATGTGCGGCTCGTTCTGTTGCAGCACTTCCAGATGGGGGGTCAGCGCCTTTTCCAGCAG
>JBFHKO010000098.1:0-9054 GCA_041595355.1 Aeromonadaceae bacterium | reverse complement strand
GATTACGACATCATGGGCTGGTCCAGGGAGGCGGTCATCAACGACATCATCGACCAATACCACAAGCACATGCACTTCCTGCACCTGCTGCGCTAAGCCGGCTGCCGGTGGCGTAACCATGCAAGCAGACCGCCTTCCGGCGGTCTGCCTGTTTCTGCCAGCGGGAGCAGCCTGCCCCGATCTCCATCCCAGGCCTGGCCGGCCAACCTGGCGCCCGGCCCCTAACGCGAGATCAATCCATCCAGGGTAATGTCATACTGCCGCCGCTCGGCATCGTATCTGATGCCGTAACGGGTGGGATAATAGCCGCGCAGCGCATAGGCCTCGGGCAGTTTGACGGGCGTCGAGATGGCCGGTTTGGACGCCAGGAACGCCCTGGTGACCATGGGCTCCACGAAGATCATTTTTCCGTCATAAAACCCATAGATGAAGCTGTGGGCGAACGGCTTGTGGTTGAACTCATCCGCGGCGGGATCGATGGCATGCGCGCCCATTCTCGGCACCTCGGTACCGGGCGGCAACAAGTAGCCCGCAGGCAGGAAGGCGGCTTCCGGCATTTTGTTGGCCCGTTCCCGATCCGCCCCCACCGCCGTGATGCGGTTGCGGGCATTGGCATCAATCAAATAGAAATGAAAATCGAAGTGCGGCCTGTCGTAGACGCCCGGCGGCGCATGCCCCTGGGGATCCCAGTCGATGCCGATATGGTCATAACCCGAGCCCGCAGCCTGCGCCGGCAGGGGCAGCACATATTCCCACCCGTCGGCACCCGGCGGCGGCGTCCCAGGCAAACCGTCCAGGGCCGCCTCCGTCAATCGGATGCCGATTGTTGTGGGGGTGCCATCGGCAGCCAGAATCACGAAGGCACGCCCCTGCCCCTGACCAATGGGGGTTGGCGGACCTTCATAGACCCCGGCGCCATCGTTCGACGTCATGCCGCGGCCCGGGACAAGGGCTAACACGGACAGCAGGAGTAGCGCCATTCGCCATCCCGCCCCGAACCTGTTGTAGTGATACATGGGAGGACTCCTTGAACTCTGTACAGGCGACGGCACAGCGCACTATTTCGCCAGCTGGCCTGCTTGATAAGCATGGATCCGCCACATAACCTGCGCCAGATCATTTTTCAGCCTGTTAGCCGCAGCATCGACACTTATATCCAAGGCATTGGCATGAAATATGATAAGCAGTCTGTTCCCGATGCCCTGCTCATCGACATGCCAACGAGCAGAAAGGCACAACCGACGCTCCCACTTGCGAGGACCCACCATGATCAGCGAATCCACCATCGACGCCATACAAACCGCGGTCTCCACATCCGATTTCACTGCCGCCGGCATTGCCACGGTCAAACAGGCCTTCCCCGACCTGCGCCTCACCTACTGCCTGCTCGAGGAGATGGGGGCCAAGGAGGCCTACCGGGAGTGCGACGGCTTCAGCCTGTTCCTGGTCGGTGACAGCGGCCACTGCCTGAGCTTGACCCGCAGCCCGGACGATGCGGTGGGAGTGGTCGTCGCCGAGGACGATTGATGACTGCAGGGATGGGCTGAACAGCGGAACGCAAAGCGCGTCTCATCCACCTCTCGCGTCAGCATCAACCGCGGGTGCGACGCTTGCGGGTGGATTTTCCGGCGGCGTACGGTGCCGGACGCGCGCCCACCGGGATCGGGCGCTCAACCGGCAGACACCGCGTTGAATTGGGGAACGACGGCGCAGGCGCCGTCGTGCATGCCGCGCCGCCCATTTCTTGCTATGATCCGCCCGACCGCTACCGCCCCTCATCCCGCTAGGCGCCAACGATACGTCGACCTCTGCCTTGTCTGCAGCTCAGGTCCTTGTCTTTGAAGTCGTTTTCGGATAGGCGCCGCCTGGCGCGGGCTCCTGGGCCGTCGCCCCTCTCTACTGGTTAGGAACTACGTTAGTGCTGAGTACAAACAACATCACCATGCAATTCGGCAGCAAGCCGCTGTTCGAGAACATTTCCGTCAAATTTGGCGACGGCAACCGTTACGGCCTCATCGGTGCCAACGGCTGCGGCAAGTCCACCTTCATGAAGATACTGGGCGGCGATCTGGATCCCTCTGCCGGCAACGTGGCACTGGATCCCAACGAGCGCCTCGGCAAGCTGCGCCAGGATCAGTTCGCCTTCGAGGACTTCACGGTGCTGGACACCGTCATCATGGGTCACAGCGAACTGTGGGCCGTGAAGGAGGAGCGTGATCACATCTACGCCCAGGCGGAGATGAGCGAAGAGGAAGGCATGCGGGTGGCCGATCTCGAGGTACAGTACGGCGAGATGGACGGCTACAGCGCCGAAGCCCGCGCCGGCGAGCTGTTGCTGGGCGTCGGCATTCCGGTGGAGCAGCACTATGGTCCCATGAGCGAAGTGGCGCCCGGCTGGAAGCTGCGGGTATTGCTGGCCCAGGCCCTGTTCTCCAATCCGGATATCCTGCTGCTGGACGAACCGACCAACAACCTGGACATCGACACCATCCGCTGGCTGGAGCAGGTGCTGAACGAACGTGACAGCACCATGATCATCATCTCCCACGATCGTCACTTCCTGAACATGGTCTGCACCCACATGGCGGATCTCGACTACGGCGAGCTGCGCGTCTATCCGGGCAACTACGACGACTACATGACCGCCGCCACCCAGGCCCGTGAGCGCCTGCTGTCCGACAACGCCAAGAAGAAGGCCCAGATCGCCGATCTGCAATCCTTCGTCAGCCGCTTCTCGGCCAACGCCTCCAAGTCGCGCCAGGCCACCTCCCGCGCCAAGCAGATAGAGAAGATCAAGATCGAGGAGGTCAAGGCCTCCAGCCGGCAGAGCCCCTTCATCCGCTTCGAGCAGGAGAAGAAGCTGTACCGCAACATTCTCGAGATCCAGGCCCTCAGCAAGGGCTACGACGCCGATCCGCTGTTCAAGAAATTCAACCTGATGGTGGAAGTGGGCGAGAAGATTGCCGTGCTGGGCACCAACGGCATCGGCAAGACCACCCTCATCAAGACCCTGGTCGGCGAGCTGCAGCCGGACAGCGGCAGCCTCAAGTGGTCGGAAAATGCCAACATCGGCTACTACGCCCAGGATCATGCCGCCGACTTCGACACCGATCTGACCGTGTTCGACTGGATGGCGCAGTGGCGGCAACAGGGCGAGGACGAGCAGGCGGTGCGTGGCATTCTCGGCCGCCTGCTGTTCAACCAGGATGACATCAAGAAGAACGTGCGCGTGCTCTCCGGTGGCGAGAAGGGACGCATGCTGTTCGGCAAGCTGATGCTGCAACGTCCCAACGTACTGGTGCTGGACGAGCCCACCAACCACCTGGACATGGAGTCCATCGAGGCACTCAACCTGGCGCTGGAAATGTATCAGGGTACCCTGATCTTCGTCTCCCACGACCGCGAGTTCGTCAGCTCACTGGCGACCCGGGTACTGGAGATCACGCCGCAGAAGATTGTCGACTTCGGTGGCAACTACGAAGATTACCTGCGCAGCCAGGGCATCGACGGCTGAGCCAGCCCCCTGCCCCGCATGCCCCCGTCGAAGCGCGCCGCCCTGGCGCGCTTTTTTGTGGCCGGCGCAAAGCCGGGCTCAGGCCAGCACCGGGAACATCTGCTTGATGCCGGCCACCACGATTTCGATGCCAAGCGACATCATGATGAGGCCCATGATACGGGTCACCACATTGACCCCCGTATAGCCCATGATGCGGATCAGCAGCGGCGCCGCCCGGAATACCATCCAGGAGGCAAAGGCAAACAGCGGCACCACCAGGGCCAGCCCCAGTAACTGGGCCGGGTGACTGTACTGGCTGGCATAGACGATGGTGGAGCTGATGGCGCCCGGGCCGGCCATGAGTGGCAACGCCAGCGGCACCACGGCAATGGACTCCTTGGCCACCGACTCGCCGGCCTCCTCGCGGTTGCGGCGCACCTCGCCGAGCTTGCCCTGCAGCATGGACCAGGCGATGAGGATGATCAGCGCTCCACCGGCGATGCGAAACGAGGCGATGGAAATGTCGAAGGCATCCAGTATCAGCTTGCCGAACAGCATGGCCACCCACAGGATCACCATCACCGCCAGGTTGGCGGTCACGTTGGTACGCCGCCGCTCATCGGCGCTCTGCTGATTGGTCAGGCTGACGAACACCGGCAACAACCCCAGTGGATTGATGATTGCCATCAGGCCGACGAAAAATTTCAGATACAGCGACCAGTCAAGGTAATCCATGCCACACACCCACTGCTTAACAACCGGGACACCGGTATGGTATCCATCATGGCGCAAACGGTAGCGAAAGGCGGCCCGGGCAGCCACTCAATTAAAATAATAGGCTGCCTGAATGCATTATTTTTTCTAATGCCTGCTCAGGCAGCGGCCACCCGCCCCCTGTGCCACACTCCCCTTTCATAGAGTAAGGTTTATTACCACAGCCCCCCACCTTGTCGCGCCGCACTGCCGGCAGCCAGCGCCAAAGTGCGCCAACGACGCTGACCGTCAGCATGGTATGGTGGTCAAATGCAGCCTGCATATGCCGAAACTGCGCGCTGGAACACAATGGCAAAGGACAACTGGCGCTTTATTTCACAAAAATGGCAAGGATTTTGCCGCGTATGCAAGGGCCGGCGATTTGTCGAATTTGAAACAAAATTTCTTTTGTCATTTTGTAACGATTGATCTTGATCAAGTTACCAACCATTAGCCACTCCTATAATCGACGTGAAAGTTGTTTCCTAAGCAGTGGCAGTCTCCGCGGCAAGTGCAGGTTTCATTTCCTATACTGCGGTGCTCCCGCCCTGATACAGGGGCTCGGAAACCGATACCGTCGATCGCTATGCCTTAGTAAACAGTTTTCAAACTCACTAGGAGAGTAACATGGCAGTAACAAATCTTGCCGAACTGGACCAGCTGGTCGCTCGCGTTAAAGAAGCTCAGCGTGTATTTGCTACCTATACCCAGGAGCAAGTAGACAAGATCTTCCGTGCCGCCGCTCTGGCTGCCAACAACGCCCGTATCCCGCTGGCACAGATGGCCGTTGCCGAATCCGGCATGGGCATCATCGAAGACAAGGTTATCAAGAACCACTTCGCCTCCGAGTACATCTACAACCAGTACAAAGATGAGAAGACCTGCGGCATCCTGGAAGAAGACCCGGGCTTCGGCACCGTCACCATCGCCGAGCCGGTTGGTATCATCTGTGGTATCGTTCCGACCACCAACCCGACCTCTACCGCGATCTTCAAGTCTCTGATCTCCCTGAAGACCCGTAACGCCATCATCTTCTCCCCGCACCCGCGTGCCAAGAACTCCACCAACACCGCTGCCAAGCTGGTGCTGGACGCGGCCGTGGCTGCCGGTGCGCCGAAGGACATCATCGGCTGGATCGACCAGCCCTCCGTTGAACTGTCCAACGCCCTGATGAAGCACGCCGAGATCAACCTGATCCTGGCCACCGGTGGTCCCGCCATGGTGAAGGCTGCCTACTCCTCCGGTAAGCCGGCCATCGGTGTAGGTGCCGGTAACGTACCGGTTGTCATCGACGAAACTGCCGACATCAAGCGTGCCGTGGCTTCCGTACTGATGTCCAAGACCTTCGACAACGGTGTGGTCTGTGCCTCCGAGCAGGCGGTCATCGTGGTTGACTCCGTATACGACCAGGTGAAGGAGCGTTTCGCTTCCCACAAGGGCTATGTACTGTCCAAGGAAGAAGCCGACAAGGTCCGTAAGGTCATCCTGATCAACGGCGCCATGAACGCTGCCATCGTCGGTCAGCCGGCCACCAAGATCGCCGAAATGTCCGGCGTCAAGGTCCCTGCCGACACCAAGATCCTGATCGGCGAAGGCGTGAAGATCTGTGAAGAGGAAGAGTTCGCTCACGAGAAGCTCTCCCCGACTCTGGGCATGTTCCGTGCCAAGAACTTCGAAGAAGCCGTCGACATGGCCGTGGACATGGTCAACCTGGGCGGTATCGGTCACACCTCCGGTCTGTACACCGACCAGGATCTGAACGCCGATCGCGTCAAGTACTTCGGCGACAAGATGAAGACCGCGCGTATCCTGGTCAACACCCCTACCACTCACGGTGGTATCGGTGACTTGTACAACTTCGCAATGGCACCGTCCCTGACTCTGGGTTGCGGTTCCTGGGGTGGTAACTCCATCTCTGAAAACGTTGGTCCCAAGCATCTGATCAACAAGAAGATGGTCGCTAAACGGGCTGAAAATATGCTGTGGCACAAACTTCCGAAATCTATCTACTTCCGTCGTGGTTCCCTGCCGATCGCCCTGAGCGACCTGGAAGGCAAGAAGCGCGCCATGATCGTAACCGACCGTTTCCTGTTCAACAACGGCTACACTGACGAGCTGGTGGCTCTGCTGAAGGGCATGAACATGGAAGTGGAAGTCTTCTACGACGTGGAAGCCGACCCGACCCTGTCCGTGGTGCGCAAGGGTGCCGAAATGGCCAACTCCTTCAAGCCGGACGTGATCCTCGCCCTGGGTGGCGGTTCACCGATGGACGCCGCCAAGATCATGTGGGTGATGTACGAGCATCCGGAAACCGCCTTCGAAGATCTGGCCATGCGCTTCATGGACATTCGCAAGCGTATCTACAAGTTCCCGAAGATGGGCGTGAAGGCCGAGCTGGTCTGTATCACCACCACCTCCGGTACCGGCTCTGAAGTCACTCCGTTCGCGGTCGTGACCGACGACGCCACCGGCGTCAAGTACCCGCTGGCCGACTACGAGCTGACCCCGAACATGGCCATCGTTGACGCCAACCTGGTGGCCAACATGCCGAAGTCCCTGTGTGCCTTCGGTGGTCTGGATGCCGTGACCCACGCCATGGAAGCCTATGTTTCCGTCGTGGCCAACGAGTACTCCGACGGTCAGGCCCTGCAAGCCCTGAAGATGCTGAAAGAGTACCTGCCCTCCAGCTACCACAACGGCAAGGCCGACATGGTCGCTCGTGAGAAGGTTCACAACGCCGCTACCATCGCCGGTATCGCGTTCGCCAACGCCTTCCTGGGTGTGTGCCACTCCATGGCTCACAAGATCGGTGCCGAGTTCCACATTCCGCACGGTCTGGCCAACGCCCTGCTGATCAGCAACGTGATCCGCTACAACGCCAACGACAACCCGACCAAGCAGACTGCGTTCTCCCAGTACGACCGTCCGCAAGCTCGCCGTCGTTACGCCGAAGTGGCCGACCACCTGGGTCTGACCGCTGCCGGTGACAAGACTGGCGTCAAGATCGAGAAGCTGCTGACCTGGCTGGACAGCCTGAAGAAGGAACTGGGTGTGCCCGCCTCCATCCGTGAAGCCGGTGTCTCCGAAGAACAGTTCCTGGCCAAGGTTGACCGCCTGTCTGTCGATGCCTTCGACGACCAGTGCACCGGTGCCAACCCGCGCTTCCCGCTGATCTCCGAGCTGAAGCAGATCCTGACCGACTCCTTCTACGGTCGTCCCTATGTCGAAGGCGCTGCCGCCGTCGCCAAGGAAGAGCCGAAGAAAGCCGAAAAGGCTGACAAGAAAGAAGCCGAAGCTGCCAAGTAAGGCGCCTCCGCTGTGAACAGAAGACCCGCCCCGTGCGGGTCTTCTTGTTTTTGCACGCCGGACAGGACGCCTATCCCGGCCGTTCGCAACCCTTTATAATCCCGGCTCCATTCCCATCAGGAGCCTCCCGACATGTCCCTCTGCCCCTGCCAAAGCGGCAAGCCCTTTGCCGACTGTTGTGCCCCCTTCCTCGATGACCGACAGGCGCCCGCCACGGCGGAGCAGCTGATGCGCTCGCGCTTCAGTGCCTTTCGCCTGGGTCGCTGGGACTATGTGCTGGCCAGCTGGCACCCGGCGCACCGGCCAGCGCTGGACGCGGAGCAGCTGGCCGCCGAGCAGGGCGATGGCGGCTGGGAACGACTGCAGGTGTTCGAGGCCCGCGGTGAGGCGCAGGATGAACAAGGGGAGGTGCGCTTTTGTGCCTGGTATCGCGACGCCCGGGGGCTGCACCTTCATCACGAGCGCTCCCGGTTTCTGAGATGGGAGGGACGCTGGGTCTATACCGAGGGGGATCTGCTGCCTGCTCCGCGCAGCGAGAAGATCAAGCCCAACGCCGCCTGCCCCTGCGGCAGCGGCCTCAAATACAAGAAGTGCTGCGCCCGCCACCCAAGCTAATGTAGTTAAATCAATGTTTTGCCTAGCTTGGGTGGGATCATCAACCGCTCATATTCGCCACATGGTGTGAGGGGCAATGGGAGAGAGAGCACAGGATGGATGGGCATCCGCTACTGCCGGGGTGACCGGCAGGATAAACCGGTGCCCCGGCCGATGCTGCGCTTTTGGCTGCCGGCCAGAGCAGGCGGCCTGAGTCGCTGCCGGCGCCACCCTGGGCACCGGCAGCAACGGCATCAGACCCTAGCGACCACTGCGGCCACGCCCGCCGCTGCCCCGGCTACCGTTTGGCTCCGCCCCCCTGGCCGGCGCGCCCTTGCCGGACGCACCCTTGGTTGAGGCGCCCTTGGCGGCTGAGCCCGCGGAGGCTGCCCCGCGGGATGCCCCCTTGGCCTGAGCACACTGAACCAAGCCCGGAGAGCTGCATGATCCCCCGCATTGATACCGTAGACGAAACTCAAAGCCTGTATCTGGATTTTATCGAAACCCTGAAACATCAGGGATTCAAGGGCGATCTGAATCCGGATTACGCCAACCGGGTGGTACTGGCTACTGACAACAGTATCTATCAGGTATTGCCTCAGGGAGTTCTCTACCCCAAAAATACGGATGATCTGATGCTGATCGCCCGGCTGGCTGACCAGCCCCGGTTTCATCAGATCGTTCTCAGCGCCCGGGGCGGTGGTACCGGCACCAACGGCCAGTCCCTCACCGATGGCCTGATCGTGGATGTATCCAAACACATGAACCGGATTCTGGAGATCAATCCGGAGGAGCGCTGGGTCCGGGTACAGGCAGGGGTGGTCAAGGACCAGCTCAATGCGGCCCTCAAGCCCTACGGCCTTTTTTTCGCACCTGAGCTGTCCACCAGCAACCGGGCGACCATC
>JBFHKO010000097.1:0-9060 GCA_041595355.1 Aeromonadaceae bacterium | reverse complement strand
CAGCCAGTCGAAGTCGTAGCGGTCACCGTATTTCTGAAACATCTGCACATAGCGCCGGTCGCGCTGGCTCAGGCCCATGCTGCCCTGGCTGGTGGCCTGATAGCGCCGCGCCAGCTCCCGTCCCGGCTCCAGATAACGACGATAGATGGGCTCGCCGCGACGGGTCCCCTTGCGGTACTGGCGCAGGAAGGCATTGACCTCCCGGGCCAGCAGCGGACTGCGTTTGCGAAAGGCCCAGGCGGTATGGGCATTGTGGCGCAAGGGCACCGACTTGTGCAGCTGCAGTCCCGGAAACACCCGCTGCCAGAGGCGGGCCTTGTGGCTGTCCACCAGGGTGAAGGCTATGGCGCCGCTGTGCACCCTCTGCAGCAGATCGCTGTCCTGGAGCGACTCATCGGCCAGCTCGATATGCACCGGCGGCAGCCCCTTGGCACGCAGCCACAGATTGAGGGCCAGCAGCGACTCATGGTAACTGGAGCTCTGGCGAACCCAGATGCGTTTACCCGACAGTTCGGAGAGGCGGCGGATGGGACGCATCGACGAGTCGCTGACCAGTAACTCCTGAATGCCCCGGTACTCGGGAATGGAGAAATCCGCCATCTGGCGCCGCCCCGAGGTGACCGTGGTGTTGGCCACCACCAGATCACCCTGGCCGGCGTTGAGCAACGGCAGCAGCTGATCCTGGCGCACCGGAATGAACAGCACCTTGAGCTTGAGCTTTTGGTTGGCAAAATAACGCTCATTCAGCCACTGCTGAAATTCACGGACCAGGCCGACGCTGACCCCGGCCTGGGCCCCCTGACGGAGAAAATAGTAGGCGTTGTCGTAGGTCACCAGCACCCGCAAGGTGCGCTGCTGCAACAGGCTGTCCAGGTCCCCCTTGCGGCTCGAGTGCCCGTCGATCATGGGGGCCGCCAGGGCGGAAACGGTCGCGCCACAGAGGCACAAGAGGACGAAAATAAGGTTTCTCATCAGGTCTTTTGGTTATTCCTGCATCGAAAACAATGCATTTAACCCCAAGAAAGCTGAATGTGACCTGAATGCCGTGGGAGTTTTTCATCCAACCGGGGTGCGCTGACACCCCGTTGGCGGCCTGTTACAGTGAGCGGGCACGCATCTCGAAGATGAGGCGCTCGGCCGTGCAGGTGAACTCGAACCAGGCATTCAGCACCACGCCATCGGCCTGCTTTTCCAGCTCGGTGGCGAGCTTGAGCTCGGGGCACACCTCGCGGGCCAGGGCCTCGAAACGCGCCAATCGAGCCCCGGCTTCGGCCTCGCTGTCGCCCTCGATGGGCACCAGTACCGTCTCGTCCCCTTCCCCGATGATGGTCCCTACCTCGGCATAGCTGCCACAGGACTCACAGGCTTCCTGAACTTGCTCTTTTATGGTCATGACTTCCTCCTTCGCCGGCCCGTGGCGGCCGGCAGTTCTGATGCCATCGCGGATGGCGAATAATGTGGAACAACAGCCCGCTCACGATACCGGATAGCCCGCGCCCATGGCGTGCTTTTCCGGCCCGGATTTGCGCCAGATCAATTACCCCGCCCGCTCAGCCATCGATGGCGGCCAGCCACAGTAAAAAGGCATACTCCCGCGCCAGATCCCGATAATAGTGAAAACGCCCCGACTTGCCGCCGTGGCCTGCCTCCAGATCCATGCTGAGCAACAGCAGATTGTGATCCGTCTTGGTGGCCCGCAGCTTGGCCACCCACTTGGCCGGTTCCCAATATTGCACCTGGGAGTCATGCAGACCACTCATCACCAGCAGATGGGGATAGGCCTGGGGACGGACCTGATCATAGGGGCTGTAGGCCTTGATCCGATAATAGTCGAGGGGCTGGGCCGGATCGCCCCACTCGTCATACTCGCCGGTGGTGAGCGGAATGGACTCGTCCAGCATGCTGGTCAGCACATCCACGAAGGGAACCCCCGCCACCACGCCGCGATACAGCTCCGGGGCCTGATTGATCACCGCCGCCATCAGCAGCCCACCGGCGCTGCCGCCCTGGGCAAACACCCGCTCCGCGGCGCCGTAACCCCGCGCCACCAGGCCGCGGGTCACGGCGATGAAGTCGGAAAAACTGTTCTGTTTATGCTCGCCGCGCCCCTGCTCGTACCAGCTGCGCCCCAGCTCCTCGCCGCCGCGCACATGGGCGATGGCAAACACGAAGCCCCGGTCCAGCAGGCTGAGACGGCTGCGATCGAATGCCGGCTCCTCGCTGAGCCCGTAGGCCCCGTAGCCGTAGATGAGCAACGGGTTGCCACCGGCGCGAAACAGCTCACGCCGGTAGACCAGCGAGACCGGTATGGCCACGCCATCGGCGGCGCTGATCCAGCAGCGCTCGCTGTGATAGTGCTCGGGGGCAAAATCCCCCAGCACCGGCTGCTGACGCAAACGCCGCTGGGCACCGCTGACCAGATCCAGTGCCCAGATGCTGGCCGGGTGCGTCAGGGAGCTGTAGCCGTAGCGGCACTCCCGCGCCTCGGGATCGGGATTGAAGCCCAGCCAGGTGACATAGGCAGCCTCCTCGAATTGCAGCCGCCGCAGCTCCCGCCCCTCGCCATCCAGCTGCCGCAGCAGGGTCTGACCCTGGCTGCGCTCCTCCACCAGCAGGCCATGGCGGAACAGCTCGACCTCCTGCAACAGCACATCCTCCCGGGGGGCCAGCAGGGTCTGCCACTGCGCCGTCTGCCCCTCCGGGCAGCGATAAAGGCCAAAATTGCGCCCCTCGCGATTGGAGCGCAGGTAGAAGTGGCCCTCGAAATGCTCCAGCTCGTATTCATGCTCCGGCTGCCGGGGCAGCAGAACCTGCGGCACACTCTGCGGCCGGGCCGCCGGGATGAGGCGCACCTCGCTGCTGAGGGTGCTTTGCAGGTGAATGGCCACATACGCTTCGGAGCGGGTCTGGTAGAGGCTCACATAATAGCGGTCATCCGCCTCCCGGTAGACCAGGGTATCTGCGCCAGGCTCCGTGCCCAGTCGATGCCGCCACACCTCGCAGGGCAACAGCGTCTGGGGATCCAGGCGCACATAGAAGAAGGCCTGACTGTCGGCACTCCAGACCAGCTCCCCCGAGGTGTTGTCGATGCGCTCCTCCTGCCAGTCGCCGCTCTCCAGGCTGCGCAGCGCCAGCCGGTATTGGCGCCGTCCCTCCCAGTCCTCGGCGCACGCCAGCCAGCGCTGATCCGGGCTCACCTCCAGACTCTCCACGGCATAGAAAGCATGTCCGCCGGCGCGCTGATTGGCATCCAGCAACAGCTGGACGCTGCCAGCCTCCGGCTCCTGGCCCTGGGGCCAGCGCTCATAGCGGGGATACTCGTCACCGGTTTCAAAGCGGCTGCGGTACCAGTACCCCTTGAGGCAATAGGGCAGCTGACTCTCTTCGGGGGGCTGGCGAGCCACCATCTCCTCATACAGCTGCTGCTGCAGGGCCGCGGTGGGCTGCAGCATCGCCTCGGTATAGGCATTTTCGGCCTGCAGATGCGCCAGCACCGCCGGATCCTGACGGCTGTCATCCCGCAACCAATAGTAGGGATCGATGCGGGTATCACCATGCAGATGCAAGGTATGGGGAACGGGGCGGGCCAGCGGCGGGCGCGGAGCAGTCATGGTTACTATCCAGGAACGACAGGGGATCCGATGCTAGCAAATCGGCGCCCCGCACCCAAGTGATCCCCGGGGGGCGCCGGCGTTTTGATTTGCCTCCCCGGGCCCGACTCTCTAGACTGACGACGCGCCCAATCCCGAGGGAACGAGGGCCGAATGCCGCTGTCCGTCGGTGGGCAAGCGGTGCAATTCCTGCTAGCGTGACATTATCCTGAGGTACCGGCCGCGGTTCGCGATGAAAAAGATTCTAGTCCTGTTCGCCCATCCCAGCTTCAACCGCTCCCACGCCAACAAGGCCCTGATCCAGGCCTTGCGCAAGATGGAAGGCGTCCGGGTGCATGATCTCTACCAGCAGTACCCCAACATGTTCATCGACGTACCGCGCGAGCAGCGCCTGCTGCTGGAGCACGACATCATCGTGTTCCAGCATCCCCTCTACTGGTACTCCTGCCCGGCCATCCTGAAAGAGTGGATGGATCAGGTGCTGGAATACGGTTTTGCCTTCGGCCCGGATGGCAACGCCCTCAAGGGCAAGGCGCTGCTCTCGGTCATCACCACCGGCGGCAGCCTGGAATCCTATACCGCCCAGGGGCACAACCGGCGCGCCATCACCGAATACCTGCTGCCCTTCCGCCAGACCAGCTGGCTGTGCGGCATGCGCTGGTTGCCCCCCTTCGTGCTCTATTCCTATCACACCCTGACCGAGGCCGAGCACTTGCGGCTGCGTGCCCAGGAGCTGAGCCGGCTGCTGGCGGCGCTGCAGGACGAGCAGCTGAGCCTGGAATCGCTGCAGCGGGCCACCTACCTCACCGATCTGCTGGAGGAGCTGTAATGGAGTCGGGTCTGCTGTACAACGCCTTCATCTTTCTGACTGCGGCCGTGGTGTCGGTGCCCATCGCACGCCGCCTGGGATTGGGCTCGGTACTGGGCTACCTGATCGCCGGCATGCTCATCGGCCCCTATCTGCTGAATCTGGTGGGCGAGACCGAGGATGTGATGCACGTGGCCGAGTTCGGCGTGGTGCTGATGCTGTTTCTCATCGGCCTGGAGCTGAAACCGGCGCTGCTCTGGCAGTTGAAGGGGCCCATACTGGGTGCCGGGGGCAGTCAGGTGCTGCTGACCACCCTGGCGCTCTCGGTGATCGGCGTGGCACTGGGGCTCAACTGGCCGCAATCCATCAGCGCCGGCATGATACTGGCCCTCTCCTCCACCGCCATCGTGCTGCAAAGCCTCAACGAGCGGCGGCAACTGAAGACCGAATCCGGCCAGAACAGCTTCGCCGTGCTGCTGTTCCAGGATATGGCCGTCATCCTCATGCTGGCCCTGCTGCCGCTGCTCTCCCCCGCCGGCAAGAATCCGAGCAGCAACGGGACCGAGCTGGCCGGCTGGCAAAATGGGCTGCTGGTGGCCGGCGTCATCATCGGCATCGTGCTGGCCGGCCATTACCTGATGCGGCCGGTATTCCGCTTCATCGCCCAGTCCGGCCTGCGGGAGATCTTCGTCGCCGCCGCCCTGCTGCTGGTCATCCTGATCGCCCTGGCCATGGAATCGGTGGGGCTCTCCCCGGCGCTCGGCACCTTCCTGGCCGGCGTGGTCCTCGCGGAGAGCGAATACCGCCATGAACTGGAGGCCAACATCGAGCCCTTCAAGGGCCTGCTGCTGGGGCTGTTCTTCATCTCGGTGGGCGCCGGCATCAACTTCGACCTGCTGGCCAATCAGCCCTTGCAGGTCATGGGGCTGCTGCTGGGCCTCATCGTCGTGAAATGCCTGATATTGCAGCTGGTGGGGCGGCTGACGCGCATGACGCCGGGTCACCGCTGGACCTTTGCCCTGGCCCTCTCCCAGGGCAGCGAATTTGCCTTCGTGCTCTTCTCCTTCGCCGGCCAGCTGAAGCTGTTCCCGCCCCAGCAGGTAGCCACCCTGATACTGGTGGTCGCCCTCTCCATGGCATTGACGCCGCTGCTGCTCATCGCCAATGAGCGGCTGATCCAGATCCGCTGGCGCCAGGAGCAGGAGGAGATGGAGGCCGACACCATAGACGAGAGCGACAACCCGGTGATCATCGTCGGCTTCGGCCGCTTCGGCCAGGTGGTCGGCCGACTGCTGCACGCCCATGGCATCGGCACCACAGTGCTCGACAACGATGTCGGCCACATCGACATGCTGCGCAAGTTCGGCTACAAGGTCTTCTACGGTGATGCCGACCGGGTGGATCTGCTCTACGCTGCCGGCGCCCACAAGGCCAAACTGCTCATCGTCGCGGTGGGCAGCCCCGCCAAGTCGGTGGCCGTGTGCGAGCTGGCCCAGAAGCAGTTTCCCCAGCTGCGCATCCTGGTGCGGGCCATCGACCGCCCCCATGCCCACCAGCTGCTGCAGCTGGGCGTCGATTTGATCTATCGGGAGACCGTCGGCTCGGCGGTGGATCTCGGCGTCTCCGCCCTGCGCGAACTGGGTGTGCGCGCCAACCAGGCCTGGCGCGCCGGCCAGACCTTCAAGCAGCACGATGAAAAGCTGCTGCGCGAGCAAACCGCCTTTCTGGATGACGAAAACATGTACATCACCAAGAGCGTGCAATACCGGCATATCCTGGCCGAGATGCTGCGCGCCAACCAGGAAGACCGCCGCAGCGAGCTGATGTCGGCCTGGGAGAGCAACCTGGAAGAGCAGGATCTGGCCGCCGCCATGGCCAGCGACCCGCCCCCCCGCGAGACGGCCACCGGCACCGAGGCCACTGGCGCCACCGCCCCCACCGCCGACAACCACAAGGAACCGCCCTCATGAGCTATCTGCTGGTCAAACATGCCCACCTGGGATTCGTGCTGCTCAGCCTGGGGCTGTTCGTGTTCAGATTGGGGCTGTCGGTGCGCCAGAGTGCCTACCTGCAGCGCCGCTGGCTGCGTATCCTGCCCCATGTGAATGATACCCTGCTGCTGTTATGCGGCCTCTGGCTCGCCAGCCAGATCCGGCAATACCCTTTCGTCAACAGCCCCTGGCTGACCGCCAAACTGCTGGCGCTGCTGCTCTACATAGCGCTCGGCACCCTGGCCATCAAGCGCGCCCCCAGCCCCGGCCTGCGCCTGCTGTTCGGGCTGCTGGCGCTGCTGGTGTTCGCTTACATGCTGGCGGTGGCCATCACCAAGAGCCCGCTGGCCGGGCTGACTCTCTGAGGCGCTGAAAAAAGCCCGCGCTACTTGCGCGGGCTCTTGGCCGGACTCTTGGGCTGACTCGCGACCGCCGGCGAGTCGGGGCGCACCGCCAGGGCCACCGGCAGGGGGTTGCGCAGCAGCAGCCCCCGCCAGCGCGGCTCCTGATAGATGCCATTGGAGGAGCGGGGATCCAGCATCACCGCCGCCAGCCGCCCCAGGGGCTGATCGGTCGGCACCCAGAGATCCCCCGGCTGCAGGGTGAGCGATACCTGCTGCTCCTCCAGTTCCAGATCCAGCCAGTCACGCACCCCCGGCTTGGGCTGTGCCGCCACCTTGAGCTCGACCAGCCGCTGACGCCGGACCTCCAGCGTTCGCGGCTGGGTGATCCGCTCGTAACGAATGTGGTGCTGCTCCAGCAGTATCTGAAAACGGCGCTGTTCGCTGCGAATGAGGTAACCGGGCGGCAGGGCCTCCTGGCGCTGGATCAGGATCTGATCGTGCAGCGAAAAACGGCGCACCAGCTTGCGCCCGCTGGCGCGCTCGGTGAGGGTCACCTCGGTGCTGGGCTGCTGGCTATTGGGGCCGAACCCCACCTCCAGCGCCACCGGCTGGCTGCGCGCCGCCGGGCTGCCCCCCTGGCGCGCCCGCCGGGTGAGTTGGACGATATGGGCGCCATCCTTGGCCACCAGCGCCAGCAGCCGTTCCAGACCCAGCAGCTGTCTGCGGACACGCTCCTTGATGCTGTTCAGCGGGGCGGCACGCCCCTGGCGACTCTCCATCAGCACCGACAGGGCACCGGTGAGGCCGGCATAGTTGCGCAGGTTGGTCACCCCGAGGGAGCCCCGATTCACCGCCTGCTCCAGATAATGGATATCCCCCTGATAACGCTGGGCCGGCAGGCCGGCCTGCTTGGCCGCGGCCAGCAGATTGGGCAGGAAGGTGTGCTCGGCATAGCGGCGCAGCTCGGGATCCAGATTGGGATTGTTGGCCACCTCGAACTGGGCATCACCGTGGGTCACGAATCCCTGCTTGCTGTCGCGGGCGGCCAGGCTGCTGCCGGTTTCCTGCAGATCGTAAACCACATTCGGCTGGAAACGATGCAGGGCATCGATGAACAGGCGGGTTTCCATGGAGCTGGCGGCAATGAAATCCACGTTCGGATTCTCGTTGCGGGCGTTCAGCCGCTGGCCCAGATCGCGGCCATCCGGGTTGGCCAGCGGCACCAGAACCAGATTCATCTTTTGCAGCAGCGGCTTGAGATCGCCATCCAGCAGCCGCCTGGCAAGGATCTGCAGCGCCTCGACACCGGCAGGCTCATTGCCATACATGCCGGCGAGCAGCATCAGGGTCGGCCGCTGGGGCGCCGGAGCACCATTGCTGAGAAACTCGGGATCCTGGGAGATGAGCAGCGCCTCTATGGGCCGGCCGCCGCCGGAAACGCCAAGCAGGCTCAGGGTGGCAAAGGGACTGTTGTCGGCCAGGGTCCGCAGGTAGCCGGAGATGAGGCCGGACTGGGGCAGCTGTTGCTGTTGACTGGCCTCGAAGGGCGTGGGTGGCAAGGCCGCCTGGGCTGGCAAACAGAGGAAGGCGGCCAGCAAACCGATAACACACAGGGACTTCATTGTAGCTCCTTTCCGGGGGTAGGCCCCAACCTTGGACGCTGCCGATTATAGGCAGCCGGGGCGTGGAGGAAAGGAGATATTGCGCGCACTGGGCGCAATGGCGGATTTTCCCGCGCTATCCTGGCGGACAGGCCAGATCGACCCACACCAGGCGGTGATCCGAGGAGCGCGCCGCCTGCTGCTGTCCCCGTTCATCCGCCACCAGATAAGCCCGGGGATCGCCGGCGGCCGGCCAGTACACGCCGCTGTCGCACACCGGCAGATCCCGGCTCGGCAGCACATAATCGAGTCGCAGTCCCTGCTGGTGGGTCCAGGCGGCCGCCTCGACGCCAGCGCGGCCGCGCTGGCGCCCCAGCGCCATGCCGCCCGCCGAACGGGGGATCTGCAGGCCCGTGGCCACGCCGGCCTGCAGCCGCTTGTGCCCCAGCAGCCGGCGAATGGCACGCCGCAGCCCGGCGCCGGCGTAAGGGTCGGCATTCAAATCCCCCGCCAGCACAAAGCTGGCGCCCGCGGGCAGGCCGCCGCGCCGGCCCTGATCGTCCACCAGGTAGTCGGCGCCATCCAGGTAATCCAGCCACAACCGCAATTCATCGTGATTGCGGCGCCGGTTGCGCTGCTCGGGGCCGTCGAAGACCGGCGGGCAGGGGTGGCTGACCAGGAAGTGAATGACCCGCCCCCCCACCT
>JBFHKO010000096.1:0-9065 GCA_041595355.1 Aeromonadaceae bacterium | reverse complement strand
GGCGAGCTGTTCGAGGAGAATCCCGACTATGCCACCCTCTATCCGGAGCCCCAGTGGACCAATGCCTGCTGGGTGGTGCAGCGCTGGCTGGAGATGCTGCCGCTGCCGGCGGAGCATCGATGCAGTCTGGTGTCCGGAGCCGACTGCGGCGATGCGCTGCGTTTCCTGATGGCGATGCTGCACGAGCCGCTGCGCCTGCATTGAGGTGCGCCCTCGAGCCGTTTTCCGCGCGTGACCGGTTGTCAGAACAGATCCTGGGGATCCACATCCAGCGACCAGCGGGCCCGCCGCGCTTCGGGCAGGGCCTCGATGTGGGGCAGGGCCTCGCCCAGCAGCCGCGCCAGGCCGGCGCGGCTCGGGGCCTGCAGCAGCAGCTGCATCCGGTACTTGCCTGCTCGCCGCTCCATCAGCGCACTGTGGGGGCCGAGCATCTGCAGACCGGCCGCTGCCGCGATGCGGGGCTGCAGCAGCCCGGCCAGCGCCGCCATGAAGGCCTCCAGCTGGGGTTTGTGCACCGCCTCGGCCCGGAACAGCGCCTGATGGCTGAAGGGGGGCAGCCCGAGCTCGCCCCGCTCTGCCAGGCAGGTGCGGGCGAAGTGGTCATAGCCGTTATTGACCAGATCCTGCAACAGCAGGTGTTCGGGGTGGTGGCTCTGCAGCACCACCAGGCCGGGCTTGCTGGCCCGGCCGGCCCGGCCGGCGACCTGGGTGTAAAGCTGGGCCAGCCGTTCGGTGGCGCGAAAGTCCGGCGAGAAGAGCGCCGCATCCACATCCACCAGTCCCACCAGGGTCACATCGGGAAAGTGGTGCCCCTTGGCCAGCATCTGGGTGCCGACCAGGATCTGGTATTTTCCCTGCACTATGCCCTCCAGGTGCGCCTCCAGCGCCCCCTTGCGGCGGGTGTTGTCACGGTCGATGCGGATCACCCGGTAGGGGGCGAAGCGCTGGCTCAGCAGGCTCTCCAGCTGTTCGGTGCCGACGCCGGCGCCCATCAACTCGGGGCTGCCGCAGGCGGGGCAGTGGGCGGGTAGCGGTCGCTGGCTGTCGCAGTGGTGGCAATGCAGCCGGCGCGCCCCCTGATGCCAGGTGTAGTAGGCATCGCAGCGCTCGCAGGCGGCCAGCCAGCCGCACTGATGACAGAGCAGCGCCTGGGAGAAACCGCGGCGGTTGAGAAACAGCATCACCTGCTCCCCGGCCTCCAGATGACGGGCCATCAACTGCAGCAGCTGGGGCGAGAGTCCTGCCTCCAGCGGGACATGCTTGATGTCCAGCACCCGCTGCTGGGCCTGACTGGCACCCCCCGCACGCCGGGTGAGGCGCAGGTGGCGGTACTTGCCGCTGGCGGCGTTGTGCAGGGTCTCCAGGGCCGGGGTGGCCGAACCCAGCACTATGGGACACCCCTCCTGGCGGGCGCGCATCACCGCCAGATCCCGGGCGTGGTAACGGAAGCCATCCTGCTGCTTGAAGGAGCCGTCGTGCTCCTCATCGATGAGAATGAGCCCCAATTGTTGGAAGGGGGTGAATACCGCCGAGCGGGTGCCGATGAGGATGGCGGCCGAACCTTGCTGGCAGGCGAGCCAGGCATCCAGCCGTTCGCGATCATTCATGCCCGAATGCAGGGTGTGGATAGGGACCCGGAAGCGGCGCCGGAAGCGTTGCAGGGTCTGGGGGGTGAGGCCGATTTCCGGCACCAGCACCAGCACCTGCTCGCCGCGCGCCAGCACGGGGGCAATCAGCTGCAGGTAGACCTCGGTCTTGCCCGAGCCCGTGATCCCCTCCAGCAGGACGACGCCGAACGCATGGCCCTGATCCTGCACCGCGGCCACCGCCAGCGCCTGTTCGGCATTCAGGCGCGGCTGATCGTCGTCGTTCAGCTGGGGCCGGCTGCGCCAGTCATGGTGCCGTTCCGGCACGGCGGTCTGCTCGAGCAGTCCCTTGTCGGCCAGGCTCTGCAGCACGCTGCCGGCGATGCCCTGTTCGCGCAGCTCGCCGCCGGTCAAGGGGCCTAGGCTCAGCAGCCGCAGCGCCTGTTGCTGACGCGGCGCCCGGGCCAGGGTCTCGATGGCCAGCTGTTGCCCTTTTGCCGTCAGTTGCCAGTGACGGCGCGGGCGCCACTCGGCGGCCTCGCCCTGGCGCAGCAGCACCGGCAGGCCATGGACCAGCACTTCGCCGAGGGGGTGCTGGTAGTAGTGGGCACTCCAGAGCAGCAGTTGCCAGAGGGCATCCGGCAGCAGGGGCTGCTGCTCCAGCACCGCCTCCACCACCTTGAGGCGCGCCAGCGGCAGGCGGCTCTCGGTCGGGTGTGCCACCACCAGGCCGATCAGGGACTGGTTGGCAAAGGGGACCCGCACCCGGCAACCGGGCGCGGGCAGGGGAAGCGGGCACAGATAGTCGAAGCTGCGGCGCAGCGGTACCGGCAGGGCAACGCGCAGCAGGGCGGGCGATTGGGTCACGGCGAGGGTTGCCTGTTTTTTCCGCTATTGGGCTTGCGGCTGTCGGGGATCATCCTATATTATTCGCACCCTTGAAAAGTCTGTTCAACAATCGTGTGGTGTCTGGCGTTGAGCCAGATGGCGACACGGCCCAAATCAGAGGTTGTCCATGAAAGAAGGTATCCATCCGGAATACGCCGTCATTACCGCCAAGTGCTCCTGCGGTAACGTCATCTCCACCCGCTCCACTGCCCGTCGCGACATGAACCTGGACGTGTGCTCCGAGTGCCACCCGTTCTATACCGGCAAGCAGAAGGCCGTGGATACCGGTGGTCGCGTTGATCGCTTCAACAAGCGTTTCGGCATGATCGGCAAGAAGTAAGCAGCGGCGGATTACCTTCCCTGCTCTGAAAAAGGCGCCCGAGAGGCGCCTTTTTGCTGCCCGCATCCTGGCGAAGGCGGTGAATATTTCTTCGATCGTGACCCGATTGACCCTTGCGATCGGCATAAACGTGCTTATGATCACACTTCTTTCGCGTCAGACCAGCACACCGGCGGCTCAGGCCGTGCAGTACAGGAAACAACACATGTCCGATCTTCGTCAACAGGCGCTCGCCTATCATGCTTACCCCACCCCGGGCAAGATTTCCATCGAACTGAGCAAGCCGGCCGATACGGCCAAGGATCTGGCCCTGGCCTACAGCCCGGGCGTGGCCGAGCCGGTGCGCGAAATTGCCGCCCATCCCGAGGAGGCCTATCGCTACACCGGCAAGGGCAATCTGGTGGCGGTGATCACCAATGGCACCGCCATTCTGGGGCTGGGCAACCTGGGGCCGCTGGCTTCCAAGCCGGTGATGGAAGGCAAGGCGCTGCTGTTCAAGCGTTTCGCCGGCATCGATGCCATCGACATCGAGGTGACGCACGAGGACAGCGAGGATTTCATCCGCACCGTGGCCAACATCGCCGGCACCTTCGGAGGCATCAACCTGGAGGACATCAAGGCGCCCGAGTGTTTCGAGATTGAACAGGCGCTCATCGAGCGCTGCGACATTCCGGTGTTTCATGATGACCAGCACGGCACCGCCATCGTCACCGCCGCCGGTCTGCTCAATGCCCTCGAGATCCAGGGCAAGCAGCTGCCAACGGCACAGATTGTCTGTCTGGGGGCCGGTGCCGCCGCCGTCGCCTGCATGGAGTTGCTGATCGCCTGTGGCGCCCGCAAGGAGAACATCTTCATGCTGGATCGCAATGGTGTCATCCGCTCCGAGCGCCAGGACCTGAACCCGTACAAGCAGCGCTTCGTCAATGACAGCGGGGCTCGCAGCCTGCGCGAGGCGCTGGAGGGCGCTGACGTGTTCGTCGGCGTGTCGGGAGCCAATCTGCTGACGGCCGACGAGGTGGCGCTGATGGGGCCAAAACCCGTCATCTTCGCCTGCTCCAACCCGGATCCCGAGATCCGGCCCGAGGTGGCCCTGGCGGTACGCGACGATCTCATCATGGGCACCGGGCGCTCCGACTACCCCAACCAGGTCAACAACGTGCTCTGTTTTCCCTTCCTGTTCCGCGGCGCCCTGGACGTGCGCGCCAGGCGCATCAACATCGAGATGAAGAAGGCGGCCGTGGAGGCGATTCGCCAGCTTGCCAAGGAGCCGGTCCCGGCCGGGGTGCTGGCAGCGGCCGGCGTTCAGGCGCTGAGCTTCGGCCCCGACTATGTGCTGCCCAAGCCGATGGATCCGCGCCTGCTGCCGCGGGTGGCGCGCGCGGTGGCCTGCGCCGCCCTCGAGTCGGGGGTGGCGCGCCTCGCCCTGCCGACCCACTACATGCTCTGAGCCGCAGGGCTCGCCAGACAAGGAAGGCGCCCGTGGGCGCCTTCCTCCGTTTCGGCCCTGCCGACTGGCTTACATCTGGGATTGCAGGTAGTTGGGCAGCCCTATCTGCTTGATGAGCCGCAGCTGTATCTCCAGCCAGTAGGCATGATCCTCTTCGGTATCCGCCAGCAGCTGCTCCAGTATTTCCCGGGTCTGGTAGTCCTGCTCCTGCTCGCAGAGGCGGATCGCCTCCTTGAGCGTCTTGGTGACGGCGTATTCGAGCTGCAGATCGTTGTTCAGCATCTCGGGTACATCCTTGCCGATGTGAATGGGATCGCGGGTGCGCATGTCCGGCGTGCCTTCCAGAAACAGGATGCGCTCGATGAGCAGGGCGGCATGCCCCTTCTCGTCATCGAATTCGTGACCGATGCGCTCGAACAGCTTGTTGAGCCCCCAATCCTGGTACATGCGGGAGTGGATGAAATATTGATCCATGGCCGCCAGCTCGCCCGCCAGCAGCGTGTTCAAGGCGTCTATGACGCCGGGGTGACCTTTCATATGCCTTACTCCTCAATCATGCTTTGCAGGTAATTTGCCAGACCGGTGGCCTGGATCAGGCTCTGCTGGGTCTCTAGCCAGTCCAGATACTCTTCTTCCTCCTCCAGTATCTCTTCCAGCAGATCGCGGCTGACGTAGTCGCTGGCCTGTTCACACTGCTGTATGGCCTGGCGCAGCAGCGGCAGTTCGGCCTCCTGCAGCGCGCGATCGCAACCAAGCATCTCTTCGGCCTGCTCACCGATGCGCAGGTGGTCCAGTTTCTGCAGATTGGGGAAGCCTTCCAGCAGCAGGATGCGCTCGATGAGGGCATCGGCCTGCTTCATGTCCTTGATGGATTTCTTGTAGGCCTTGTCGTTCAGGCGTTTGAGCCCCTGATGCCTGAGCATGCGGGCATGCAGGAAATACTGATTGATGGAGGTCAGTTCCGTGGTCAGCACCCGGTTCAGCGCACCGAGTACCTGTTTGTCACCTTGCATGAGCACCTCCCGGACAGTGCGATTGGATGAGGATATAAAATTAACATCTATATAACAGAACCAATAAAGCAGCCGCGGGCAAAAATTGGAAGCGGTGCGGCCAGAAAATCTGCCTTAAGGATTCATTTGGGGGTTGCATGGTGCGCGACTGATAACTATTATCATCCTGTGTGGATGACTGAGTGGGCAATCAAGCATGTACGTCTGTCTGTGTCGCGGTGTGACCGAGCGTGAAATTAAGCAGGCCTGTGAGGACGGTGCCTCGAGTCTGGGCGATTTGCATCGGGAACTTGGTGTCGGGTCCGATTGCGGACGCTGCCGCTGCAAGGCGCGGGAGATGCTGCACCAGTTTCTGGCTCGGGGCGAGGTGCTGCCGCCGGCCCGGCAGCCGCTGCGCATTCATCAGCTGCAGCCCGTGGGGCGGCGGCGTGACGCGCCACCGCCGGTTCGGGCGGTCGCCTGAGGCCATGGGGCGGTGCATGTGAGGCGGCTCATAGGCGCATAGCATAAGAGTGGATGTTGACATGACAACGGGGCCCTTAGGCCCCGTTGTCATGTCTGCTTAATGCGGCTCTTGCTGGGTGCGCGGATCCAGCTCGGCTCCCACGGGGGTATTGGGGGGGATGGGCATGTAGGCCTGGTGCTCGGCCATGGGCACCGGTGCGCGCACGCGCTTGCGCCACATCAGGTAAACCGCCAGCCCGGCACTGCAGAGCGTGAAATAGGCGAACAGTCCCTTGGGACCCAGCAGGGTGATGGCGCTTGGCGCCAGCACGGGGCCTATCATGGCGCCCAGGCTGTAGGAGAGCAGCAGCCCCTGATTGGCACTGATCACCTGCGCCGGAGTCAGCTCATCGCAGGAGTGGCTCAGGCTCATGGGGTAGATGGAAAACGCCAGCCCGCCGAACAGGAAGGTCAGGCTGGCGAGCGCCCAGCGGGGCTGGGGGGCCGGCAGCATCAGCATGAGCAGGCTGATGAGAGTCAGGCCGATGGCCAGCCCGCAGATGATTAAGCGCCGGTCGAAGCGGTCGGAAATGCGTCCCAGAGGGTACTGCAGGCACATGCCGCCAAAGATCACCACCGCCATCATGTTGGCGACCCGGTTCAGGGTGTAGCCACTGTCGGTGAAGAAGAGCGGCAGCAGGCCGTAGAGGGCGCCCAGGATAAGCCCCGAGGCAAAGCAGCCCCACATGCCGGACGGCGTCAGGCGCAGCAGGGCAAGGAAGCTGATGGGCTGCGGCGACTCCTGTACCGGCATGGCCACCCGGGTCAGGGCCAGGGGCACCACCGACAGGGAGGCGGTCATGGCGATGAGGGCAAAGGGGGCCAGCTGCAGGGGGTCGACATACTTCAGCAGCAGCTGGCCGCCGGCAAGGGCGCCATAGAGCAGTATCATGTACAGGGCCATCAGGCGGCCGCGGGTGGCGGGGGTGCTGGAGACCAGCATCCAGGACTCGATGACCACGAACAGCCCCCCGGTCGCGAAGCCGCCCAGCAGCCGCAGCAGCACCCAGGTGGCCGGCTCGACCACCAGCCCGTGCAGTATGCAGATGCAGGCCAGCAGGGAGGCGTAGGCGGCATAGGCGCGGATGTGGCCGACGCGGATGATGAGGCGCGCATTGATGAAGGAGCCGATCACCAGGCCGGCAAAGTAGCCGGTGGAGAGCAGCCCTATCCACTGTGCCGAGACCTGCTCGGCCGAGAGACGGATGCTGAGCAGGGTGGTCAGCAGGCCATGTCCCAGTATGAAGATGACCAGGCTGAACAGCGGCGGCGTGACGGCGGGGAGAGTGAAAGCTCGCATGGCGGTGCCCTGTTGAACGGAGAAACGGAATGACGGCGCCCACTCGTCAGGGACGGGTGCTCGCCCATCCCTGGTGCGCGGGCGCGCCGGCGTAGGGGCCATCATCGGCCGCCCTCGTGGCGGGGTCAACCTTGCGGCCCGTCATCTGCGAGCGGGCCGCACGAACGGGAGCTGCGGCTAGCGCCTGACCAGCATGACCCCGCACTCCATGTGGTGAGTGTAGGGGAACTGGTCGAACAGCGCGAAGCGTGCAATGCGATGGCTGCTGGTCAGCTGGCCGAGGTTGGCATGCAGCGTCTCGGGATTGCAGGAGATATACAGGATGCGCTCATAGCCTTGCACCATCTCGAGGGTGGCGTCATCCAGCCCGGCCCGCGGCGGGTCGACGAAGATGGTGTTGCACTGGTAGCCGGTCAGGTCGATGCCGGCCAGGCGCCGGAATGCCCGCTCACCGCGGATGGCCTGGGTGAACTCCTCGGCCGACATGCGCAGTATGGTCACGTTGTCGATGCCGTTGGCGGCGATGTTGTGCTGGGCCGCCTCGACCGAGGGCTTGGCGATCTCGGTGGCCAGCACCCGGCGGAAGTTGCGCGCCAGCGCCAGGGAGAAGTTGCCGTTGCCGCAGTAGAGTTCCAGCAGATCGCCCTCGCTCTCGCGGGTCACATCCAGCGCCCAGTCCAGCATCAGCCGGTTCATCTGCGCATTCGGCTGGGTGAAGCTGTTCTCCACCTGCATGTATTCGAGCTCGCGTCCGGCGACCGGCAGCCGCTCGAGCACGAAATCGCGCTCCAGGGCGATCTTCTGCTTGTGGGCCCGGCCTATGATGTCCACCGCGAAGCCGGCCTCCCGCAACTGCTGGCGCAGGGCGCGCGCCTCGGCCTCCCAGTCGGCCTGCAGTCGCTTGTGATAGAGCAGGCTCACCAGCGCCTCACCGCTCAGGGTGGTGAGAAAGTCCACCTGGAACAGCTTGTGCCGCAGCACCTGGCTTTGGCGCACGCCTGCCAGTATGAGCGGCATCAGTTCATTGATGAGCCGGCTGGCGGCCGGGAACTGGTCGACCCGGTAGCGTGCGCGGGTCGCGCCGTCGAACATGATGTAGTAGAGATCCTCGCCCTCGTGCCAGACGCGGAACTCGGCGCGCATGCGGTAGTGCTCGGCGGGCGAGGCGAAGACCTCCAGCGCCGGCGGCGCGAAATCGGCAAACAGCGTCTGCAGGCGCTGCTGCTTGTCCGCAAGCTGCGTCTCATAGTGGTCGGTGTTCCATGGCGGCTGGCTCATTTCGTTCCTCTTCTGCTCACCCCTGAAGGGCGCAGAGTGTAAGCCCGTGAGGAAGATTGTCCAGTCAAAGCGGGCAACTTACCGTCGTTCGCATCGCCTGACGCCGTGCCATCTGGGCAGAACTTGATCCGGATCAGGGCGCGGGGAGCCTGTACAGGGGCGAGCCCTTTCCCTATAATCCGCCCCCACTCTGGTGCCAAGACTTAAAAGGGAATCCGGTGAGAATCCGGAGCTGGCGCGCAGCGGTATGGAGGAACGAAGGTGATGCGGGCTTGTGCCCGGGCACTGCCGCAAGGTGGGAAGCCGTCACCCTAGGACGCAATCTTGGCCTCCAAGCCCGAAGACCTGCCAGGGTTCATGGTCGGAAATCATCCGGCTCACCCACATCATTAGATACTACGCGAACTAGGGATCTAACATGTCCAAGAGACTTCTGGCGGCCACCCTGCTGCCGGTTGCGGCTATGGCCGCGCCACAAACCGAACAACCCATGGTGGTGACCGCCACCCGGATGGATCAGCCTGCGGCCAGTGTGCTGGCGCCATTAGTGGTCATCGATAGGGCCGAAATTGAAAAGCGACAACCCCAGTCCCTACCGGAGCTGTTGAGCACCCTGCCTGGGGTACAGATCGTCACCCAAGGTGGCCGTGGGCACCTGAGCAGCCTGTATATACGAGGCACCAATTCCGATCACAGCTTGGTGCTGATC
>JBFHKO010000095.1:0-9067 GCA_041595355.1 Aeromonadaceae bacterium | reverse complement strand
GAGGGGAGGGCATGCGAAAACCCGGAGGGATAGCAGCAGCCGGCAAGGGCCGCCGTCGGGAGCGTCAGTTGCCCTGTTTGAGCTCGAGGCCGGGGAAGTTTTCCTTGAACTGGCGCTCGCTGTTGAGCATGAGTCGGCGCCCCTCGTCGATGTCGCGGTTGCCTTCATCCACCAGCTCGCGACCTTCCTTGAGTGCGTCTTCGGCATCGTCGATCATCTCTTTCCCCTCTTCGACCTGCTTGGTGCCGGAGGCCATCAATTTGGAGCCTTTCTCCCAGTCCTTGGCGAGCTGATTTTTCAGATTGACATCGCCCTGGGCATCGGTGGCATGGGAGCGCATCAGATCGGCGGTGGTTGGTGAGCTGGCACAGCCCGCCAGGGCGAGCAGGGTGGCAGCCGCGGCCAAACAACGGGGTAACTTGTTCATAACACACCTCTATTTTTGGTATTAGAATCCACGTCAGTGTAACAGGTTCACTACACGCAAGTGAGAGGCCGACCGGTAAAATGCGAGGTTTGCACGGGGTTCGCGGGTTTGCCGAAGGGCCTGGCAAGGTGCATAAGTGCTGGCCTCTCGCTGCCCCATCCGGGGCGGCAGCCTTGGTCTCGGAGGCGAATGTGCTACTATCGGGCCGCCGCGCCAGGGCGCCCGCACAGGGCGACATGGCCGCGAGATGGCAGGGGGCGTCGCGAGGCCCTCCCTGGGTTTAAAGGGCGTTCCGGCGGGACGCGTTCTGGAGCGACCGGGAGACGGCATGACAGAGTACAGGCAGCAGCAGGTGGAGCTCGACATCATCGGGCTGACCGACAAGGGGGATGGCATCGGCCAGTGGCAGGGGCGCAAGATCTTCGTGCCCGGCGCCCTGGCGGGTGAGCGGGTGGCGGCACGGCTGCATGGCATCAAGCCCGGCTATGCCCAGGCTGAGCTCATCGAGGTGCTGCAGCCGCTGGCCGAGCGCGTGCCCCATTTCTGTCCCCATACCGAGTGCGGCGGCTGCCAGATCCCGGTGCTGGCCTATGAGGCCCAGTTGCGGCTCAAGCAGCAGCAGGTGCAGGCGGTGCTGGCGGCCAGGGGCCTGGCCGCCGAGGTGCAGCCGTGCATCGGCATGGATGAGCCATATCGTTATCGCAACAAGGCGCTCTATGCGGTGCGGGCTGGCGCCGATGGCCTGGAGCTGGGCTTCTTTCGCAAGCTCAGTCACGCGCTGGTGGCCTGCGATGATTGCGGCATTCAGCATCCCCAGACCGGCGAGCTGGTGCGGCGGGTGCGTACCTGGGCGCGCAGGTACGGCATCCAGCCCTATGACGAGCAGCAACACAGCGGCCAGCTGCGTTACCTGATGCTCCGCCACGGCGAGCAGAGCGGGGAGTGGATGCTGGTGCTGGTGACCCTGGGCGAGGCGTTGCCCCATGTGTCCGAGCTGCTGGCGGCACTCTCCGGTATGCCGGGGCTGACATCGGTGCTGCAGAACATCAATCCGGCGCGCGGCAATCGCATCCTGGGGCCCGCCAGCCGCCTGTTGCAGGGGGAGCCGGTCATCGAGGATCGCATCGATGGTCTGCGCTTTCATATCTCGCCGCTCTCCTTTTTTCAGGTCAACCCGCGCCAGACCGGGCAGCTCTATGCCATCACCCTGCAACTGGCCGGCCTCAGCGGTCAGGAGACGGTGTTCGATCTC
Source organism: Aeromonadaceae bacterium (assembly GCA_041595355.1). GTDB lineage: Bacteria > Pseudomonadota > Gammaproteobacteria > Enterobacterales > Aeromonadaceae > JBFHKO01. The sequence goes on along the minus strand of JBFHKO010000095.1, from coordinate 7,388 downwards.
TACTGCGGCATCGGCACCATCTCGTTGAGTCTGGCGCGGCAGGCCAAACGGGTCATCGGCGTGGAGCTGGTGGCCGAGGCCATCGAGGATGCCCGTCACAACGCGGCGCTCAATGAGCTCACGAACGCCGAGTTTCATGTCGGCAAGGCCGAAGAGGTGGTGCCGGCGCTCTATGCCGAGGGGGTCAGTGCCGATGTGGTGGTGGTGGATCCGCCGCGCAAGGGCTGCGATGCGCGGCTGCTGGAGACCATGCTGGCCATGGCGCCCCGCACCCTGGTCTATGTCTCCTGCGATCCCGGTACTCTGGCGCGGGATCTGGCCTTCCTGACGGCCCACGGCTACCGCCTGGAGCGGGTGCAGCCGGTGGACATGTTTCCTCATACCCTGCATGTGGAAACCGTGGCGCGGCTGGTGCGAGTCTAAGCGAGGCTTCCGGCACAATGACAAAGGGCCCATGACGGGCCCTTTGTCATTTCTGGCGCGGCAGATAAGCCGCAGATGACAAAGAGCCCGAGACGTTGACCGTCTCGGGCTCTTGAATGGTGGTGCGAGAAGAGGGACTTGAACCCTCACGTCCAGAGGACACTAACACCTGAAGCTAGCGCGTCTACCAATTCCGCCACCCTCGCAAACCAAGTTGTCACTGACGTTTATTGACATGCCTGTCAGCTGGCATGGAACGCTCACTGTGGTCGGCCTGAGCCTTGGCAGTGTGGTGCGAAGAGAGGGACTTGAACCCTCACGCCCTAGGGGCACTAACACCTGAAGCTAGCGCGTCTACCAATTCCGCCACCTTCGCAACTTTCGGACGGGATTCTAGCGACTTTTTGCAGGCCGTCAACCATTGGCCTGCAAAAAGTTTTCGATTGCGCAGTTTTCAGGCGGTTTGTTCGCAACCAGCCTGCGCCAACCGCCTTATTGGCCCAGTGCGTCCTGATACATCCGCTCGTAGTCCTTGACGGACTCCTGCCAGAGGTAGCGGGTGTGCATGGCCGTTTGCTGTACGCGGCGGAACTCCGCGGGCTCCTGCAGATAGAACAGCAGGCTGCGGCGCAGCAGATTGAGCAGGGCCAACGGCTCCGGATCCAGGAAGCTGAAGCCCGTCGCCGAGGCGGGGTGGGCATCGTAGTCCAGTACCGTGTCCTTCAGGCCGCCGACCGAGCGGATGATGGGCAGGGTGCCATAGGCCAGGCTGTACATCTGGTTCAGGCCGCAGGGCTCGAACAGCGAGGGCATCAGGAAGAAGTCGCTGCCGGCCTCGACCAGGTGCGCCAGGGCGTTGTCATGGACATTGAGGAACGCCATCCGCCCCGGGTAGTGGTTCGCCAGCTCCTCCAGACGGTGCGCCAGGGCCGGATCGCCGCTGCCGACGATGAGCACCTGCACCTGGTGGCGCAGGAACTGATCCAGAATGGGCAGCAGCAGGTGCACCCCCTTCTGTTCGGTCAGGCGGCAGACCATGCCATACAGCGGCAGTGCGTTGACCTCCAGGCCGGCGCGCTGTTGCAGCGCCTGCTTGCAAGCCTGCTTGCCGCCCAGATCCCCTGCGTGGTAGTTGAAGGGGATCAGCGGATCGGTCTGCGGATCCCAGTCGTCATAGTCACAGCCATTGATGATGCCGCGCAGATCCGCGCTACGCTCCTGGAAGCTGCGCGCCATGCCATGCCCGCCCAGGTAGCTGGTGAGCTCCTCGGCGTAGGTGGGGCTGACGGCATTGATCTTGTCGGCATGCCGCACGCCACACTTCAGGTAATTGATGTAGGCGTGCCCCTGCTGTACCGACTCGTCGTGGGTATCGCGGATCTCCGGCAAGGCCCACAGCTGGTTGCGCTCATAGACGCCCTGGAAGGCGCCATTATGCACGGTGAGTACGCTGCGGGTCTGACGGAAGAAGTCGCTGTCGGCATAGCGGGTCTTGAGCAGCATGGGCACCAGCGCGGTGTGCCAGTCGTTGCAATGCACTATGTCGGGCTGGAAGTTCAGCACCTCGCAGGCTTGCAGCGCCGCCGCCGAGAAAAACGCAAAGCGCTCGCCATTGTCATGGTAGGCCTGGTTGTTCTCGGCATACAGGCTGGCCCGATCGAAGTAATGGGGAAAATCGATCAGGTAGACCGGCACATCCTGGGACATCAACTGCCGGATCTGGTAGGGCAGATCGGTATGGTTGGCATCCGTGTGCAGGACCGCTTCGCCCAGATGCTGAGCCTGATCCCGCCCGGCCACCGTCAGGTAGTAGGGCATGATGATGCGCACATCATGCCCATGACGCTTCAGCTCCAGCGGCAGGGCCTTGGCCACATCGGCCAGCCCCCCGGTTTTGACCAGACCATCTACTTCTGACGCGATAAACAATATTTTCATGTATTAGAAACCAACCCTGGCACCTTTGGGTATCACCACGATACCACTCTCGGAAACGGTGAAACGCTCTCTGTCGTGGGCGATATTTTCACCGATTACGGTGCCGGGTGCAATTTCTACATGCTTGTCGATGATGGCGCGACGAATGACGCAGCCCTCGCCAATCTTCACGTCGCCGAGGAATACGGACTCGCTCACCTCGGAGCCGTTGGCCACATTGCAGCGGAAACCCAGTACGCTGCGGTTGATCTTGCTGCCCTGGACATAACAGCCGGCGGAGATCAGCGAGTGGGAGACGTTGGTCGCGTGCGCGTCGGTATCGATGAAGGTCGCCGGCGGCAGGGGCGGATAGTAGGTGTGCAGCGGCCAGTTGCGGTTGTAGAGCGAGAAGGGCGGGTTGTCGCTGACCAGGTCCATGTGGGACTGCCAGTAGGCGTCGATGGTCCCCACGTCACGCCAGTAGAAGCCTTTTTCGCCTTCGATGTTGTTGGCGCTGAAGTCGTAGACGTAGACGGGTTCGCGCGGATAGAGGCTCGGGATGATGTCGCGGCCGAAATCGTGGCTGGATTCGTCATTTTCGCCATCGGCAGACAGCTCGTGCATCAGGGTCTGGGCTTCGAAGATGTAGTTGCCCATGGAAGCCAGGGCATGCTCGGGATCGCCGGGGATGGGCTTGGGATGGGCCGGCTTCTCGCTGAAGCCAATCATGCGCCCTTCGGTATCCACCTCGATGACGCCGAAGGCGGAGGCTTCCTTGAGCGGCACGCGGATGGCGGCCACCGTCAGTACGGCCTTCTTCTGCTTGTGGAACTCCAGCATCTGGCTGACATCCATCTTGTAGATGTGATCACTGCCGAAGATGGCGACCTGATCCGGCTTGTTCATTTCGATGAAGCCGATGTTCTGATAGATGGCATCCGCGGTGCCATCGTACCAGCGCTTGCCCATGCGCATCTGTGCCGGAATGGGATCGATGAAGCGGCCGGTGATGCCGGTCAGGTTCCAGCCCTTTTTCATGTGCAGGTACAGGGACTGGGATTTGAACTGGGTGAGCACGTAGATGCGCAGCAGATCGGAGTTGACGAAGTTGTTGAGTACGAAATCAATCAGGCGGTAGCTGCCGCCGAAGGGGACCGAAGGTTTGCTGCGGCTCACGGTAAGAGGTTGCAGACGGGTACCTTCACCGCCAGCCAGAATCATTGCCAAAACACCAGCCATCGTTAGCTCCTTGTCGTTATAGTTAGAAATCGTTTTCACTTTGAAAACAAAAGATGACCGCAGTGAGCTTCACTGCGGTCATCATCTGAATCTAACAGATCCCGCTTTTCCTTGTTAAGAGCGCTTTTGCAATTTAAGTGGCGGCATACAGGATAAATTTGTTGTTTTGTGCGGCCCGTCGCGACTGGCCGAAAGCGCGGGCCAAAAAAGGCTCGTATTTCAGGAAGGCGTTGGCAACCAGCCACAGCTGTCCCCGGGCGGCCAGGTAGCGGGGCGCCTGCAGCATCAGCTGCTCGGTGGGCGCGTAGAGGGTCTTGAGGCCGGCGTGGAAGGGCGGGTTGGTGACGATGTGCGCCAGGCCGGGAGTGACATCGGAGTAGATATCCGAGGCAAACACCCGCGCCGTCAGGCCATTGTGGTGCAGGGTGCGGCGCGCCGACTCCAGGGCCAGGGCATTGATGTCGCACAGCTCCAGCTGCAACTCGGGCTGGCGCAGCTTCAGCACGGCGCCGATGACGCCGGCACCACAGCCGAGATCCAGCACCCGGCCGGCCAGCGGTGGCAGTTGTTCGAGCAGCAGGCGCGTGCCCTCATCGAGTTCGCCGGCGCTGAACACCCCCGGCAGCGCCTGGATCTCCAGCTGGATGCCCGGCAGCGTCAGCGGGTAGCAAGTCACCCACTGCTCCAGCACGAAGGGGGCGACCGGCTGGTCGAGGCGGGCATGGTAGAGGGAGCAGCGGCGCGCCGAGTCGAGCTTGTGGCTCCGGGCCGCATAGGGGGCCAGCAGCTTGGCGGCGCCATTGATGCCGCCGCGGTTGTCGCCGGCCAGAAACAGCTCGGCACCGGGGTCGAGAAAGGGCGTCAGGCTGGCCAGCAGGAATTGCGCCTCCGCCTTGGCCTTGGGCAGCAGCAGCAGCAGGGCATCGAAACGCTGTTCGGTGGCGAGCTGGTGACCGAAGTGGAGTGGCAGCGGGCCGGCCTGGGGCTGCAGCTGGCGGTAGCGGCTGTAGTCGCTGGTAAAGATGCAGGCGTCGTCCGCCAGCCGGGCCAGCTGCAGCGGGTAGTTGTCCTCCATGGCGCCGCAGATTAACAACCGCTTGCCGGCAAACAGGGCCTCGCTGCGCGCCAGCAGCTGACTGACCGGACTGATACTCTCGCTCATCACCATTTCCTTATTGTCGGGGCGGCCCCTCGGGGAGGGCGGAGTATACCCCAGTAGCTCGAGCTTGACATTTGCATGGCAATGCCGAAATATGCGCAATCATTGCACATTTATCTATTCACATCCGATGACAGCGCCCGCCCTGAAACGAAAACAATATAAGCCTTTGAAAGTTAAGGCTTTTTTCGTATTCGCGTAACCGGTCATTCGACACTGAGATTCAAATACCCTGGTTGCGCTGAACGTGGCCGGGGTTTTTTGTTTAAGATCCCGTGTTAGCGAGAAGGAGTTTGTATGATCCAAGGTTCTATTGTTGCCCTGATCACCCCGTTTGCCGATGGGCAACTGGATGAAGCGGCGTTGCGGCGCATGGTGGACTGGCACATTGAACAGGGCACCCACGGCATAGTGCCGGTCGGTACCACGGGAGAGAGCCCCACCCTCAACCATGACGAGCATTGCCGGGTGATCCGCATCGTGGCCGAGCAGGCCGCCGGACGGGTGCCGGTGATTGCCGGCGCCGGCTCCAACAATCCTCTGGAAGCCATCGAGTACAGTCTGGAGGCGCAAAAGGCCGGTGCCGATGCCACCCTGCATGTCGCCGGTTACTACAACCGTCCCAACCAGGAGGGGCTCTATCAGCATTTCAAGCTGCTGCATGACCGCACCGAGCTGCCCATCGTCGTCTACAACATTCCGCCCCGGGCCGTGGTGGATATCCAGCCCCAGACCCTGGCGCGCATCGCGGAATTGCCACGCATCATCGGCGTCAAGGATGCCACCGGCGATCTCTCCCGCCCCTGGGCCGAGCGCCAGCTGATCAAGAAGCCTTTCGTCTGGCTCTCCGGCGAAGATGCCACTGCCGTGGCCTATAACGTCAGCGGCGGCACAGGCTGCATCTCGGTGACCGCCAACGTGGCGCCCAAGCTGGTCGCCGAGGTACAGAACCTGACCCTGGCCGGTCACTGGGCGGCGGCGCGCGATCTGCAGGATCGCCTCATCCCCCTGCACCAGGCCATGTTCGCCGAACCCAGCCCGGCAGGGGCCAAGTATGCGGCCTCGCTGCTGGGACTGTGCAGCGAGGAGTGCCGCCTGCCCGTGGTGCCCCTTGCCGAGGCGACGCGTCAGCGCATCCGGGCCGCCATGGAGCAGCTGGAGCTTATCTGAACCCGCCCCGTACCCCGGCCCTGTGCCGGGGTACGTTTTTATGGCCGGCGCACTGCACCTGGCCATGGCAACCCGAACATGAAAGGGAGAACTCATGTCACTGGAACAGTACCAGGCGCTGATCTTCGATCTGGTCGGCACCCTGGTGGACTCGATGCCGTTACACCTGCAAGCCTGGAGCGTGGCGGCCAGGGCGTTCGGCTTTCACTTCGACGCCGACTGGTTTCACCGCCTGGGCGGGGTCCCCAGCCGCAAGATAGCCGCCCTGGTGGCCGAGCAGCAGGGCATCCGGCTGGATGCGGCGCGGGTCGCCGAGGTCAAGGCACAGCACTATGTGCAGATCCTGACCCGGGCGCAGCCCTTTCCGGCCATGGTGCAGTTGCTCGAGCGCTGGCAGGGGCGGCTGCCCATGGCCATCGGCACCGGCTCGGCCCGGGTTACCGCCGAGGCGGTGCTGCAACATACCGATCTGGCGCGCTACATGAGCGCCGTGGTGACCGCCGATGATGTCGAGCAGCACAAGCCCAATCCGCATACCTTCCTGCTGGCGGCCCGGCAGCTGGGCGTGGAGCCGGCCCGCTGCCTGGTGTTCGAGGATACCGAGATTGGCCGTCAGGCTGCGCTGGCGGCTGGCATGGCGTGCGTCATGGTGGTGGCAGGGGTGCCGCAGTTCAGCGACTGAGGTGGCTGGCCATAAACCAAAACAAGAGCGCCCCCTGGGGAGCGCTCTGTTTGTTTAACGGCCGGTTGGGCATTCCGGACGCCTCAGGCGTCGTCGTCCTGGGGCTTGTGCTGGCCATCCGGACCGCCGCGGTAACCTTCACCGCCGTGGCGGGCTCCGTCGTGATGGGAGCGGTAGCCCTCATTGCCGGCCGGGCGCGGGCGGCGCGGGCGCTGGAAGCCGCCCATGCCGCGGGGCAGCAGTGGCGATATGGTGGAGATCTTGGCCTTGTAGATCATCTGTTGGTTGCCGTGGGCATCGGTCAGCAGCAGGCTGTACTGATCGAAGCCGCTGATGCTGCCTTCCAGCTTGATGCCGCTCACCAGAAAGATGGCGACCTGGGTATGGTTTTTTCGCAGCCAGTTGAGGGCCCCGTCCTGGCCATTGCCGAGGGAAAAGGCCTGCTCCAGGCTTGTATAATTCTCTGTTTCCGCGCTCATCGCGATGATCCCAGCTACCTTGTCTGAGCGTAGATTGTGCAAGATGGTCAATGCGTTGTCAAAGCAATAGCCGGCAAGGGGGCGGCGCAGACTGTGCGGTGTCAGACGTTTCCGGCAGAAAGTCGGCGGGGCGTGGCTGCGCCTGTTGCGGGAGACTGGGCGGGCGCACAAACGAACGAGGCCTCAGCATGGCTGAGGCCTCGAATTTGGTGCCCAGAGACGGAATCGAACCGCCGACACGGGGATTTTCAATCCCCTGCTCTACCGACTGAGCTATCTGGGCGTGGCGGCTATTAGACGTATTTTGCCTTGCGTGGTC
>JBFHKO010000094.1:0-9283 GCA_041595355.1 Aeromonadaceae bacterium | reverse complement strand
TCGGTGCCGATGGCCGGATCCGGGTAGAGATAATTGAGTCGCTCCAGCTGCCCGCCCCGGAGGCGATAACCGACCTTCTGCAGTTGCGAGCGCGGCAGCAAGGCGTCGGGATTGAGCCAGCCGGCCCGCACCCAGGCCACGGCCCAGTCATCGCTTTGCATCTGATATTGCTCGGCCTGGAACACCGCCGTGCTGGGCTCGCCCTCGATACGGCTGGGGCGCGCCAGGGCCTGGCTGAAATCGCGCTCCAGCACGGTGAACGCCCGCTGCAGGTTGGCCAGCCGCTCCCCCTTGACCCGGGTCTGGGCATCATTGGCCAGCACCCCCTGCAATACCTGATAGCCGCCAAGGCTCAGGGCGGCAAAAATGGTGATGGCCAGCAGCACCTCCAGCAGGGTGAACCCCGCGCTGGCTCGCCGACCGGGATGATGGCTCATGGCGCGCACCTAGCGGGCCACATAGGTGCGCAGTGTGGCACGCGGAGAGGCATCCTTCGCATCGCTTCGCACCTCCACATCCAGGGCACGAAAGCGGTCGTCGCCGGTCTCGACCCCCTGCCAGCGCCAGTACCAGGTCCGCCCGGCCATGCTCTCCTGCCCCTCGATCCAAGCCAGCCCCGGCCAGCGGTTTTCCAGCCGCAGCTGCACCAGCTGGTTGTTGGCCACCCAGCCGGCAAGGGTCTTTTCCTCCAGCAGCCCCAGCCCCTGCACCTGTTCACCCGCACTTTTCATCACCGCCAGACCCGCCACGGCAAAGATGGCCAGGGCCACCATGACCTCCAGCAGGGTCATGCCGCGCATCTTCACTGGGCCGCCTCGGCTTGCACCTGCTCGCGGGAGAGCTGGCGCACCTGGCCGTTCTCCTCGCCACGGAGCTGGCGGTAGAACCCCGCCTCGCTCTGTGGCTCGCTCAGGGTCAGCTGGAAGGGGGTCATCTCGCCCCCCGGCAACAGATAGATTTGCGGCTCGGCGGTCGCATCATCCCCGGCGCCGGGAAACCAGTCCGGCTGCGAACGCCCGAGGCGACTCTCCTCGCTTTGCAGGGCCAGGCCGCCCAGTTCCAGCTCGAGCAGCACCTCGTCGGGGAACTGACGGCTGGCCGGGAACCGCTCCTGCGCATAGGCGACCCAACGCCACTCCTCATCAGCGCCCCCATCGGCCGGGGTGGCCTCACCCTCGGGCTGTGGCGCGCGCACCATGAACTGATAGGCATGGGGGTCGATGCGCAGACCGATGATGCGCCCCTCCAGCACCGCCTGCTCGCCGGCCAGTCGAATGGCCGCCTCCAGACGCTGACTCTCGACGCCCAGATCCCGCGATGCACTGGTCGAGCCGGGACCACCCGGCAGGGAAAGCACCACTATGCCCACCGCACAACCGATGATGATGATCACCAGCAGGATCTCGATGAGGGTGAATCCCCGCGCCGCGCGCCCCATGTTACTGCCCACTCTGCTTGCCCAGGTCCCAGTTGCCGATGTCATCCTCGGTGCCGGCCTCGCCATCCAGTCCCACGGAGAAGAGATCGATGTTGCCCTGCTCTCCCGGACTCAGCAGCTGATAGTCATGGCCCCAGGGATCCTGAGGCAGGCGCCGGATATAGCCACCCTCCTTGTAGTTGCGTGGCTCGGGCTCCCCCTGCGGACGGCTCACCAGCGCCTCCAGCCCCTGCTCCGTGGTCGGGTACTGGTTGTTGTCCAGCTTGTACATGTCGAGGGCATTTTCCAGTGCCACCAGGTCGCTGATGGCCTTCTGCCGATCCGCCTGCTCCTTGTTGCCCATCAGGTTGGGCACCACCAGGCTGGCCAGAATGCCCAGAATGACAATCACCACCATGATCTCCAGCAGGGTAAAGCCCTGCTGACGTTGCTTACGCATCTACTACTCCCATCTTGACAGTGATCCCCTCGGGGATCGTGATTGACCTAAAGACTGACCAGGTTGTTGAGGGCCAGTATCGGCTGCAGTATGGCCAGCACGATGAACAGCACCACCGAGGCCATGCCGATCACCAGCGCCGGCTCGAAGAGACCGAGGGCGATGCTGATCTGGCTCTCGAACTCCCGATCCTGATTGTCGGCCGCCCGCTCCAGCAACTGATCCAGTTCACCGCTCCGTTCACCGGAGGCGATCATGTGCAGCATCATGGGAGGAAACAGCCGGGTCTGCTCCAGCGCCGCATACAGGCTGCTGCCCTCGCGTACCCGCTCGCAGGCCGCCGCCAGCCGGAAGCGGGCCAGATCATTGCTCAGCACCTCGCTGCTGATGCGCAGCCCCTCCAGCAACGGTACCGCACTGGCGGTGAGAATGCTGAGGGTGCGGGCAAAGCGGGCGCTATTCAGTCCGCGGCTGACCCGCCCGGTCACCGGCAGACGCAGCAACAGACCATGCCAGCGTCGCCGCCGCTCCGGCTGACGATTCCAGTGCCGCAGCGCCAACCCCGCCAGCGCCAGCAGCAGCAGCCCCCAGAGACCATAGGCACTCAACAGGTCGCTGGTGCCGATAAGCAGGCGCGTACTGAGCGGCAGGGTCTGGGAAAGATGAACAAACTGGGCCACCACCTGGGGCACCACGGCGGTCAGCAGGATGGCGACCACGCTGATGGCCACCAGGGTCAGCACGCAAGGATAGATGAGCGCCTGCAACAGCTTGCTGCGCAGTTGCTGGCGCTGCTCGGTATAGTCCGCCAGCCGCTCGAGCACCGTATCCAGGTGACCGGACTTTTCGCCGGCGGCCACCATGGCCAGATAGAGACGGTCGAAGATGTCCGGAAAGCCGCTCATGGCCTCGGCCAGGGCATGCCCCTCCAGCACCCGGGTGCGCACCGCCGCCATCAGGGTACGCAGCCGCGGTTTTTCGCACTGTTCGGCCACCGCCTTGAGCGCCTCCTCGATGGGCAGGGCGGCGCCGACCAGAGTGGCCAGCTGACGGGTGAGCAACGCCAGATCGGCGCTGCCGATACGCCGGCGCCACAGACGCGTGCCGCTGCTGCTTTGGCGCGCCTGGGCCACCGCCTCGGTCACCTCCAGCGGGACCAGTCCCTGCTCGCGCAGCTGCTGGCGTGCCTGGCGCGGCGAGTCGGCCTCCAGGGTGCCCTGACGACTACGGCCCCGCGCATCCAGTGCCTGATAGGCATAGGCGGCCATGCTACTCCTCCCGCGTCACGCGCAGCACTTCTTCCAGGCTGGTCACCCCGGCCAGCACCTTGTCCAGCCCATCGCGGCGGATGCCGGGCGTGTGCACCCGGATGAGCCGTTCCACCGCCATCTCCCCCTCCCCGGCATGAATGCACTCGCGCACCGCCTCGTCGACGATAAGCAGTTCGTGAATGCCGGTACGGCCCCGATAGCCAGTACCGTTGCACTCTTCACATCCCTGCGCCCGATAGAGGCGTGGCGCCGATGCCAGGGCCACGCCCAGCAGCTCGCACTCCTGGGCCGAGGCGACATGCGGCTCGCGACAGTGGGGGCAGAGGGTGCGCACCAGGCGCTGAGCCAGTACCGCCAGCAGGGAGGTGGACAACAAAAAGGGCTCTATGCCCATGTCCTGCAACCGGGTCACCGCCCCCACCGCCGTATTGGTGTGCAGGGTGGAGAGCACCAGGTGACCGGTCAGCGAGGCCTGCACCGCGATCTGGGCGGTCTCCAGATCGCGGATCTCCCCCACCATCACCACATCCGGATCCTGACGCAGTATGGCGCGCAGACCGCGGGCAAAGGTCATGTCCACCCGGGCATTCACCTGGGTTTGGCCTATGCCCTCCAGGTCATATTCGATGGGGTCCTCCACCGTCAGGATGTTGCGATCCCGGGAGTTGATCTCCGACAGGGCGGCATAGAGGGTGGTGGTCTTGCCCGAGCCGGTGGGGCCGGTGACCAGTATGATGCCATGGGGCTTGCGGATGAGCTGGGCCAGCAGCTCGCGGTTGCGGGCCGTCATGCCCAGCTGTTTCAGCTCCAGGCGCACATTGTTCTTGTCCAGCAGCCGCAGCACCACCCGTTCGCCATGATTGGCCGGCATGGTGGAGACCCGTACGTCCACCGAGCGGCCACCGATACGCAGGGTGATGCGGCCATCCTGGGGCAGCCGCTTCTCGGCGATGTCCAGCCGCGCCATGACCTTGATGCGCGACACCAGCAGCGAGGCGAGCTTGCGCTTGGGACGCAGTATCTCGCGCAGCACGCCATCGATGCGAAAGCGGATCACCAGATGGCGCTCGAAGGTCTCGATATGGATGTCCGAGGCCTCCGCCTTGATGGCTTCCCCCAGCATCGCATTGATGAGGCGAATGATGGGCGCATCGTCATCGGTGTCCAGCAGATCTTCGTTGTCCGGCAGCTCCTCGGCGAGAGTGAAGAAGTCCATCTCGTTGCCGATCTCCTCCATCATCTGCCGGGCCGCCGAGGAGTCGCGCTGATAGCTGGCCATGAGGCGGGCATCGAAGGTTTCCTGCTCGAGCTCGGCCACCCGAAAAGGGCCGCCGGCCACCCGTCGCACCTCCAGCAGGGCCTCGGGCAGCACACCGGGACGGCAATAGAGCACCCGCTCACTCTCCGTCTCCTGCAGTATGACCCCCTGCTCCCGGGCAAAGGCAAAGGGCAGGCGCTGGCGCTCGGCCTCGCGGGGAGGCAGGATGGCGTCTGTATCTGCATTCGCCTTCGGTGACGCGTCGGCCGCCTTCATCAGGGCACCTCCGTGGCCGGCTGAGCGACGCTCTCTTCGAGCTGCTTCTGCATGCCCGGCGATACCAGCATACCCTGGCCATACACCGGCAGCACCGGCCGCCCTGGCTGCGGCAGCAGCCGATCCGCATTGTTCAGCGCCTCCAGCTGCTGGGCCCGGAACAGGTTGTACTTGCTGCTGGAAATACCGGAGTAGGTCGCCGGATCCCGCAGTATGGTCGGGCGGATGAAGACCATCAGATTGCGCTTGCTCTTCTGGGTGGAGTTGGAGCGAAACAGGTAGCCCAGCAACGGAATGTCGCCCAGCAGCGGCACCTTGTAGACCGTCTCCTGGGTGGCATCGTCCAGCAGGCCGCCCAGCACCACCGTCTCACCGCTCTTGACCAGCACGGCATTTTGCACCGTGCGGGTGTTGAAGGTCGCGCCCAAATCGGCGCTGGAGCTGCTGCTGGAGTCAGCCACGCTCGACACTTCCTGCGCGATCTCCATCAGCACCGAGTCACCCTCGTTGATCTGGGGCGTCACCGTCAGCTTGGTGCCCACCGTCTTGCGCTCGACGGTACTGAACACGTTATCACCGCTGGTGGTCTGGGAGCCGGTCAGCACCGGCACCTCCTGACCGATGTTGATGGAGGCTTCCTTGTTGTCCAGGGTGACGATGCTGGGGGTGGCCAGGATGTTGCTTTGGGTAGTGTTGGCCAGCGCCGTCAGCAGGGCCCCCCAGTTGCCGTCGAAGAAGCCGGTGGCCAGGCCGTTGAAGCTGGAGAGCGCGGAACTCAGGGTCGAGTTCACGTCGCCGTCATCATTGTACTCTTTGGCGCCGACAGCCACAGTGGAGGAGGAGAGACCGGTGCTGGTGAATTGGGTGCCGCTGCCGGTGGTATTGAGCCACTGCACGCCGAAATTGAGCCCCTTGCCCTCCTGCACCTCAACGATGATGGCCTCCACCAGCACCTGGGCACGGCGGATGTCCAGTCTCGCTATCACCTGCTCCAGCGCCTGCATCTTGTCGGGATCGGCCGTGATCACCAGGGCGTTGGTGTGCTCATCCGCCTCGATGCTGAGCCGGCTGTCGCTCCCGGAGGCCGCTCTGGTCGCCGTCTTGGCCCCGCCGCCCTGGTTGCCTTCTCCCACGCTCTGGCTGACACCGGTCAACACCGCCACCAGGTTCTTGGCCTTGGCATATTTGAGGTAAAAGACCCGGGTATTGCCCCGCACCATCTGGGCCTGATCCTGGTCCAGCTGGCGGATGAGACGAATCATGCGCTGGCGTCCCTGGGGCTCGCCGCTGACGATGACGGCATTGGTCCGCTCATCGGCCACCACCTTGGGCACCAGCACCGACGCGAGATTGGCCTTGCTCTCTCCCTGGTTGAGGGCCGTCAGCAGGCGCACCATCTCGGCGGCCTGGGCATACTTGAGCCGGATCATGTCGACATCCTGATCGCCCACCCTGTCCACCCGGCGCACGATTTCCACCAGGCGGTTGACCACCGCCGCCCGGCCGGTGATGAGCAGCACGTTGGAGGGCTCGTAATGGACCACGTTGCCGCCACCGGCGTTATCGTTCAGCTGCCGCAGCAGAGGAGCCAACTCCCGCACCGAGACATTGCGCACCGGCACCACCCGGGTCACCATCTCGTCGCCCATGCCGGGACCTTTATCGTCCACCACCGGAATGGCGGAGGTCTTGGCATCCTTGGCGCGTACCACCTTGAGCACACCGTTGTCCATGGGCACCACGGCAAAGCCGTAGACATCCAGCACACTCAGGAAGAACTGATAGTACTGCTCCTCGTTGAGCAGATCGTAGCTGCGCACGTTGATGGTGCCGCGCACCGAGGGTTCGATGATGATGGTCTTGTTGAGATTCTTGCCGACCGTATTGATGAACTCCTGGATATCCGCGCCCTTGAAGCTGGCCGAAAATTCCGCCGCCGGTAACGGGCTCACCAGCATGGCCAGCAGCACGCCCGCCAGCAGACCGCATAGTCCCTTATGTTTCATTCGCCACTCCATTGTAATGTTGTCATGCGGTTCCAGGGGTCAGTCATTCAGACTAACGTAAACATCGTGCAATTGCCCTTGGCGCTCCACCGTGATGTTGAGCTCGCTGAGGCTGGCCAGCTGCTGCATGATCTGCATCGCCTGGGCGTTATCCCGCAGGTCGAAGCCATTGAGACTGACCGCCAGATCGTTGGGCTGCAAACCGACGGCGGCAAAGAGTGCCGGATCCTTGCCGGGATTCAGGCGATAGCCCTGCACCGCTCCGTCACGCTGAACCGGCGAGATGCGCAGGTAATCGAGGATTTTGCCCGGCTCCTTCAGCAGCGCCCGCCGCGAGGGCAGCCGCGAAGCAGGCGCCGCAGTGCCACGCGGCGAGGCAGCGGCGCTCTCGTCCAGCCACAGGATTTCCTCCTGCCCCTGGTGCCTCAGGATGACGCGATCGGCCAGGATGCGGCGTATCTCTGCCTGGGTGCCATTGATGACCTCACCGATGCCATAGCTGGCCTGCTTGCCGCCCTGGGCGATGATGGCCAGGGAGCGTGCCGGATCGCCACTCGCCAACAGGCCGGTGAGCTGCACATTGAGCCGGCTCCTGGGCGCGCTCTCCGAGCTGGTCGTCGATTCCTGCCGGGACAATGGCTTGCCAAACAGGGCCAGCGCCTGCAGCTCGGCCAGTCCACGGGCCGGCGAGGCGTCACGGGACGGTGTCGCCGCCGCCAGGGGCGCCCCCAGATCCGCGCTCGGCTCTCCCGGCCACAGGCGCCAGCTGAGAGCGGCCAGCTGCTGGGCCGCCAGCAGGATGAACAGCCACATCAGCAGCCGGGCCGGCCAAGGTGACGCCAGCCAGGGCAGCAGCGAGGCAAAACGCAAGGGTTGGAACATGAGCATTTCCTGTCAGCATGGACCGGCCGTTACCGGACTCGTTTTGACTATAGTCCTACATTGTCACGTCCACCGCCATGACTGGCAACCCACAGATAGGCCGGCGCCACCAAAAATTCCAACTTCTTCGCCCGGGAGGCCCTGTTATACTGAGCGCTGACGCTGACCCGAGTTGAGGCCAAGTGATGTGCGCAAGCCCTGCCACCCCGCCGGTGGTACGTCTGGACAAATGGTTGTGGGCGGCCCGCTTCTACAAGAGCCGGGCGCTGGCCAGGGCCATGGTCGACGGCGGCAAGGTGCACTACAACGGCCAACGCTGCAAGCCGGGAAAGGGCGTGGAAATCGGCGCCCTCATCCGCCTGTGGCAGGGGCAGGATGAGGTCGAGATCCGGGTCTGTGCCCTCACCGAACAGCGCCGCGCCGCCAGCGAGGCCCAGCGGCTGTATGCCGAAACCGCCGACAGCCTGGTGCGCCGCGAACGCAATGCCGAAGCCCGGCGGCTGAACAGCCTTTATGCCCCGCACCCCGATACCCGGCCCGACAAGAAACAGCGCCGTGAGCTCATCCGCTTCAAACAGGGCTAATCCCAACATCGAGAGAGAATCAATGACCGCTCAGGATCAACTGCATCGCTATCTGTTCGAACACCACCAGGTCCGCGGTGAACTGGTGCAACTGGACGAGACCTTCGCCAAGATGCTGGCTGCCCAGGCCTATCCGCCAGCCATCCGGCACCTGCTGGGCGAGCTGCTGGTCGCCACCAGCCTGCTCACCGCCACCCTGAAGTTCGAAGGCTCCATCACTGTCCAGCTCCAGGGCAATGGTCCGGTACGGCTGGCGGTGATCAATGGCGACCACCAGCAGCAGCTGCGCGGCGTCGCACGCTGGGAAGGGACGCTGCCAACGGACAACAGCCTGCAGAGCCTGGTCGGCGAAGGGCAGATGGTCATCACCATCAGTCCGGAGCAGGGCGAACGCTACCAGGGCATCGTCGCCCTGAGCGGTCACAGCCTGGCCGAGTGCCTGGAGACCTACTTCACCCAGTCCGAGCAGCTGGCCACCCGCATCTGGATCCGCGTCGGCGATGCCCCCGACCGTCCCCAGGCCGCCGGCATGCTGCTGCAAAGCCTGCCCGCTGCCGGCGAAGAGCATGCGAACGAGTTCGATCATCTGAGCAAGCTGACCGACACCATCAAGGCCGAAGAGCTGTTCGGCCTGCCGGCCAACGAGATCCTCTATCGACTCTACCATGAAGAAGAGGTGCGGCTGTTCGAGCCCCAGGCCGTCAGCTTTCGCTGCACCTGCTCCCTGGCGCGTTGCCAGGGCGCCCTGCTGCAGCTGGGCCACGCCGAAGTGCAGCAGCTGCTGCAGGATCAGGGGGAGCTGGATATGCACTGCGACTATTGCGGCCGCCATTACCGCTTCGATGCCGTCGACGTCGAGGCGCTGTTCACCGGCGCCCTGCCCGGTGGCGACGGCGCCATGCACTGAGGGACTATCCCCCCTGGGCGGCTGCGGCCGCCCTTTTTATTGCCTGAAATTTGTACCTTTCGGTGATTTGCCGTTCTTTGACTGGTGTCGCTTTAATCTCACTGACGGGTGATAGACTCGAAGCAATCCAGTCATAAACCCTATGAAAACCAGGAGTATCAGCATGGCAAATCATTCTACCCTGGCCGATGTCTTGGGCCTCGAGCGTTATGGCATCCAGGC
>JBFHKO010000093.1:0-9477 GCA_041595355.1 Aeromonadaceae bacterium | reverse complement strand
GCTACCTCTGTGGTCACGCCATGCCGGCGGCGCAGTGGGCCCACATCAGCCCCCTGCTGTCGGAGACGCTCCCCTCCGACAGCAGTCCTGCGGGGCAGACGCTGGCGGGCCGCTAACCCGGGTACTGGCCGATGTGCGGGCGCCGGCTGGGGCCTGCCAGGTGGATGTCCACCGGATTGAAAGCCTTGATGGCTTCGAAGCAGAAATCGCCGAGGGCATGATGCAGGGATGCCGGGGCATGGTTGGTGATCAGGATGACACTGCGGGAGAGGTTGCGCCGCCGGCGCAGCAGGTGCCCGAGAAAACTGGTCTGGCTCTCTGCCATGCGGCTGCGGTTGGCCCCGATTTCATCGATGATCAGCAGATCAACCTCTTCCAGGGCGCGCCGGTAACGGTTGCGCTCTTCCGGATCTTCGATGACGCCGAAGAACAGCCGATCGACGATGGAGGCCCATTGCTGGAAGATCACCGACTTCTGCTGCTGGGCGATCAGATCATGGGCAATGGCGCCGGCCAGGGTCGACTTTCCGGTGCCGTAGTCGCCATAGATGAGCACGCAGCTGCCACCATGCTGTTCCCAGTGCTCGAAACCGCTGATGAAGGAACGCGCCGTCTGAATGGCGTACTCCAGAGCCGGATCCTGGTGGTCCATGCGTGAGAACAGCCATTCCGGATTGAGATCGGCCTGGGCCGTCAGCCGCTCGATGCGCTGCTGGCGTGCCTGCTGCTGCAGTTGGCGCACCTCGGCATTGGCCTGGGCACTGTACTGGCGCCGCAGCGTCTCATAGTCGTATCCGCCGTCGGGCCGCCCGGGCTGGCGCTGCAGGCGACGGATACGGGCCAGCAGATTTTCCATCTGTTGCTGCAGTTCGGGGTCATGGGTCCGCTCGGCATCGCGTCGTGGTGGTGTCACCGACAGGGGATCCAGCGGATCGCGGCGGGAGCCGGGATGCTTACTCATGCTCTTCTCCTTGGGGGGCTTGGGGAACCGGTTTGCCCAGGCGTTCGGCCTCGGCAATCATCTGCAGTGCCCGTGGGCTGGGACCGCTCAGGGGCGGCGTGACCGCCACCTGCTGATACCCCTTGGCCTCGACGGCGGTGCGGCGCACATAGCGGCGACTCTTCAGCGTCTTGATGAATTTCAGCATCCACTGGTGCTGGGTGGCGAAACTCTCCGGCCGCCCCAGCCAGTAGGCGATGAACTCTCCCAGCTCCTCTTCGCCATAGTGACAATCGAGTAGACCGCAGAGCGTGGCCAGCGCCGGGAATTGCTCATCCGGGCGCCAGGTCACCTGCATGGGGAAGGCCTGGCCGGGCAGCGGGCCGCCGCTCTCGCCCTGATGTTGCAGCAGCGGCAGCGCGACCTCGGCCTGGTGGTAATGCTCCCCCTGGAACGGAGTGAGCAGCAACAGCAGGCCAGCCTGCAGCAGTTCGTCGAGGAGGGCGGTGAGCTGCCGGGCATTGACCTGATAGCTGAAGCCCCCCGGCAAAGATGGATCCTCCACCGCCAGGGCGCGACCGAGCTCCGGGTAGGCCAGGCGGACAGGCCCGCCCTGCAGGGCCTGACGCCGCAGGTGCAGGCAATAGAGCGTGCGCGCCGGATGGCTGAGCCGGGGCTGGTTGAGATGCAGGTATTCCGCAGGAGTCATGATGGTCCAATGGCGTGCCGTGAGCCGCCATTATCCCCGAATCGCGGCGCAATAGACAATCGGAACAGGCCATTCCGGCTGACCAGGCAAGAGGGGAGACTATGATCGGTGGCACGGAAAACAGGAGAGGATAGGCGCATGCTTGGCATGGGTATGATGCTATCTTCATGATATCTGGCCTGTTGTTATCTCAGTAACCCCTGTCGCCGCTGCTTGCGATCGAATTGCCACCCGCGCGAATGGAATCGAATGATGAAGGCATATCTCAAGATCCTGCTTCCCGTATTGTTGCCCTTGTTGATCCTGGCGTTGCCGGCTTCGGCCTTGCCAATCCCGGGTCTCAGCCTGGTGGAGCAGCGTGTGCTGGCCATCTTTGTCATGGCGGCCCTGTGCTGGATACTGGAGAGCATTCCCATCTTTGCCACCTCGGTGCTCATCATCGTACTGGAACTGTTGCTGGTATCGGATGGTGCCTTCATGCCGCTGAGAGAGGGGTATCCGCCGGAGCAGCTGGGCGTGCTGCTGAGTTACAAGGAGATCATGGGTACCTTTGCCTCGCCCATCATCATGCTGTTTCTCGGCGGTTTCTTTCTGGCCATGGCGGCGAGCAAGTATCGCCTCGATCTCAATCTGGCGCGGGTGCTGCTGAAGCCCTTCGGCGAGCAGCCGCGCTGGGTGCTGCTCGGGCTGATGGGCATCACGGCCCTGTTTTCCATGTTCATGAGCAATACGGCAACCACCGCCATGATGCTGGCCATACTGACGCCCGTGTTGGCGCTGTTTCCGGCGCAGGATCCGGCACGGGTAGGCTTCGTGCTGGGGGTGCCGGTGGCGGCCAACATGGGCGGCATGGGCACCCCCATCGGCACGCCACCCAACGCCATCGCCCTCAAGTACCTGACCGGCGAGCAGGCCATCAGTTTTGCCGAATGGATGAGTTTTGGTGTGCCCCTGGTGCTGGTGCTGATCCTGCTGGCCTGGCTGGTGCTTTGCGGCCTGTTCCCGTCCGGTGTGTCGCGCATCGAGTTGGATATAAAAAGCCGTTTTCTCGTCAACCCCAAGGCGCTGCTGGTCTATCTGACCTTCTTTGTCACCGTATCCCTGTGGATGGTAGGGGATTGGGTGGGGCTCAATGCCTATGTGGTGGGCATGATACCCATCGCGGTGTTCACCGTGACCCGCATCATCACCAAGGAGGACCTGAAGAGCATCTCCTGGGACGTGCTTTGGCTGGTGGCCGGGGGCATCGCCCTGGGGCTGGCCATGGAAAAAAGTGGCCTCGCTGCCCATACGGTGCAGGCCATTCCCTTCGGTGCCATGTCCCCCTTTCTCATCCTGTTGCTGGCCGGTCTGGCCAGTCTGTTGATGGCCAATTTCATGTCCAATACCGCCACGGCCAACCTGCTGCTGCCCATCATGGCGGCCTTGGGGCAATCGCTGAGCAGCCTCGAGGCGGTGGGCGGCGGTATGGCGCTGGTGCTGAGCGTCACCTTTGCTGCCAGCCTCGGCATGGCCTTGCCCATCAGTACGCCACCCAATGCGCTGGCGCATGCCACCGGCGAGATCCGCACGCCCGACATGGCCAAGGTGGGGGTCATCTGTGGCCTGGCCGGTTTGCTGCTCACCTATGTGATGATTGCGGTGTTGCACTGGATTGGATTCCTGATATGACGGATATCACTCGCCTGCAGCGTCTCTATTTTTCCGATCCGACCCGGCGCTGCTCGTTGGCGCAGGGGGAGATACTGCTGCAGCAGGACGCCCCCAACCACCGGCTCTACCTGCTGCTGCATGGCCGCGTGGAGGGGCAGTATCAGAGTGGGCCGGAGCAGGAGTGGCTGCCCATTTTGACAGTGGAGCCCGGCAACTTCATGGGCGTGCACAGTTTTTTCTCCCGCAGTTATGTCAGCTATTGTCGTCTGCAGGCGCTGGAGCCGTGTGAAATCGCCTGGATTGACAGAAACACCGCGCCGCAGGAGACCGAGCTCTACGGCAGCCTCACCGAGCAGTTCATGCCGGTCATCATGGAGGAGCTCAAGCAACGCCAGCTCAAGCTCAATCGTGCCTACCGGCAGCAGGTTCGCACCGAGCGGCAGTTGCTGAAGGCGGAGACCATGAGCACTCTGGGAGAGCTGGCTGCCGGTGTGGCCCATGAGCTGAACAATGCTATCGGGGTGGCGGCACGCACCTCCAGTTATCTTATCGAGCATGTGGATCAGCAGCTGTTCAAGACCCAGCCTCTGGCCGTCAGGCTGTTTCGCCAGGGGCGGCAGGGGGAGCCTTTGCGCTCCACCGCCACGCTGCGTGCCCAGGCGCGGCAACTGCAGACCGAATATGGCCTGTCGGCCAGCCAGGCCCGTCAGTTTGCCCGCATTCTCAATGGCGAGGCGGCCAGCCGGGCACGCCTGGCCGAGCTGGAGGCGGGGGCGCAATATTGGGAGCTGGGACGGGATTGTCATGACTTGAGTCTGGCGGTACGGCATGCGGCCAGCATAGTGCGCTCGGTCAAACAGCTGGGGGCCGGCGCGGGGCCGCGGCGGCCGGGTGTGGATCTGGTCGATACCCTGCAGCAGGCCCTGACGTTGCTGCAAAGCTCGCTGCGTCAGGTCGGCATCGAGCTGGCGCTGGCCCCGTTACCGCGCCTTGCGGCCAACGAGACCGAGTGGGTGCAGGTGTGGGTGAATATCATCAAGAACGCCTGTGATGCCCTGCGGGGGCAGCCCGATCCGCGGATCTGGATCCGCACCCGGGCGTTGCCCTCAGAGCTGGAGATAGTGATTGGCAACAATGGCCCGGCCATTGCCCCGGCCCTGTTGGCGCGCATCTTTGAACCGCATTTCACCACCAAGCGCCAGGGGCACGCCTTTGGCCTGGGTCTGGGCCTGGCAATCGTCAAGCGGCTGGTCGAAAATTATGGCGGCAGCCTGTCGGTCAGCAGCCAGGCGACGGCAACGCAATTTAGTGTGAGGATACCCCTGGAAGATGGACAAACTTAATCTGATTTGCGTGGATGATCAGCGAGATGTACTCAGCGCCGTGATGAAGGATCTGGCTCCCCTGGCAGACTTTTGCCAGTTGGAGGAGTGCGAGTCGGCGGAGGAGTGTCTGGCCCTGATGGATGAGCTGGATGCCGCCGGCGATCGGGTGGCGCTGGTGATATCGGATCACATCATGCCGGGTGGCAGCGGGGTGGAATTGCTGAAGCGCATCGCCGGCGATCCGCGCTTCGAGGCGACGCGCAAGGTGTTACTCACCGGCCAGGCCACCCATCAGGACACCATCGAGGCTGTCAATGCGGTGCGTATCGATCACTATTTTGAAAAGCCCTGGGATGCGGGGGAGCTGCTGAGTGTCAGCCGGCGTCTGCTCACCGAGTTCGTGCTGGCGGCGCGTCTGGATTACGATGCCTATGCCGCACAGCTGGATCAGGCCCGCCTGTACCAAGCATTGAAATAATAGTCCCGACGGGTCGGCGCGCCTGTTTTTCGGGCTCTGTCTTGGCTACGCTTGACCGATGGTTGTCTGCCAGATGTCTGCAGGTGGTAGCAGTTGGAGCCAAAAAAACAGCGCAAAATCCTGGTCATTGAGGATGAACCCGTTTTTCGCGCCGGCGTGGTGGCACACCTGCGCAGCCGCGGTGATCTGGTATTCGAGGCGGATAGCGGCACCGCCGGCCTGGCGGCCGTGGCCCTCTACCGTCCGGATCTGGTGCTCTGCGATCTGTGCATGCCGGGGATGAATGGTCACGAGGTCATCGACTGCATCAACCGG
This sequence comes from Aeromonadaceae bacterium, assembly GCA_041595355.1. Taxonomy (GTDB): domain Bacteria; phylum Pseudomonadota; class Gammaproteobacteria; order Enterobacterales; family Aeromonadaceae; genus JBFHKO01. The sequence goes on along the minus strand of JBFHKO010000093.1, from coordinate 4,057 downwards.
CGCTTTCCGCAGCTGCCCATCATGGTCGTGTCCGGTCTGGCCAACCTGGGGGATGTCAGTCAGGCCCTGCGGGCGGGGGTGCGGGACTATATCATCAAGCCCATCCGCGACTGGCGGGCATTTCGCGAGGCGATGGAGGCCTGCCTGCAGGCGTCGGCGACCGAGCAGGCCCACCAGGAGCTGGCGCAGCATCTGAGCCATTTTGGCAGCGATGATCTGGCGGCGACCCACCTGCTGCAAAGCATGGCGCCGCCCCGGCAACAACGGCTGGGGGAGTGGTCACTGCACTACGAGTCGGATTCGCCGCTGCTGATGCCGGAGTTTTACGAGCTCGATGGCCGCCTGCTGTTGCTCATCATCGAGCTTTCGCTGCTGGATGCCGATGCCACCTTTATGGGCGCCATGGCCAGATTCCTGCTGCATGCCCCTTATCGCCAGTACTGCAAGGGAGAGAGCCAGCTGCTCAATGCGCCCGGGCAGCTGCTTGCCTACCTGAATTGGCACCTTTATGATTCCGGCCTCAAGGGCTGCCTGAACATGGCCGCCCTGCTGTTTTCCCCTGCCGAGCAGCAGCTGCAGTTTGCCAATGCCGGCCTGGGCTCCCCCCACTGGCTGTATCAGGCCGATGGTTTGCCCCTGGGGCTGGTGCGCCAGAGCGAGTATGTCACTCATCAGCGCCCGGCCAGCTTGCCATTCAGGCTGGATATCCGTGGCGATGCCGGCGCCAGTCTCAGCATAGGCTTGCAGCATGGCGATTGAGTGCCGCCGGATCCGCCAGACAACACAAAGCAAAGAGGCTGCCGGGGCAGCCTCTTGCGCACGCATGCACAAACGGTAGCTCAACCGCGGCCACCGTCACTCCAGTTGTGCAGCCAGCCCCTTCAGGTAGGCGCGGAAGTCCTCTTTCAACTCCGGATGGCGCAGGCCGTATTCGACATTGGCCTTCATGTAGCCGAGCTTGCTGCCGCAGTCGTGGCTGCGGCCCCGGATCAGGTAGGCGTTGACCGGCTCGCGTTCCATCAGCATGGCGATGGCGTCGGTGAGCTGGATCTCGTCACCGGCACCGGCCGGGGTCTTTTCCAGCAGCGGCCAGATGTTGGCGGAGAGCACATAACGGCCCACCACCGCGAGATTGGAGGGGGCCTCGTCGCGGGGCGGCTTTTCAACGATGGCGCTCATCGGAGAGGAGTCGCCGGCGTTCAGGGTTGCGCCATTGGTATCGGCGATCCCGTACTGATTGACCTCCTGCTGTGGCACCGGCTCGACCATGATCTGGCTGACCAGACTATCGTCGAACAGGCGCACCATCTCTGTCAGGTTGTCGTTGGCCAGATTGCAGGCGGCGTCGTCGATCAGTACATCCGGCAGCAACACCGCAAAAGGGTGCTCGCCGACCAGCGGGCGGGCGCAGAGGATGGCGTGCCCCAGTCCCTTGGCATCGCCCTGGCGCACCTGCATGATGGTGACGTCCTTGGGGCAGATATTCTGCACCTCTTCCAGCAGCTGGCGTTTGACCCGTTTTTCCAGCGTGGCTTCCAGCTCGAAGCTCTTGTCGAAATGGTTTTCAATGGAGTTCTTGCTGGAGTGGGTGACCAGGATGATCTCCTTGATGCCGGCGGCGATGGCTTCACGGACCACATACTGGATCAGGGGCTTGTCCACCACCGGCAGCATCTCTTTGGGGATGGCCTTGGTGGCCGGCAGCATGCGGGTACCCAGGCCGGCCACCGGAATGACGGCCTTGCGCACCAGGCTGGTTTTCTTGTTCATGAGTGTCCTTGTTGGCTGAGGGCAAATAGCGTCCACTATCATAGCCGAGGCGGCGGGCGGGGCCAAATGCTTCTGCCGGGCTCTGGGCTGCCGGGCCAGGTCGGGCAACAACAAGCCCCGCGAGCGGGGCTTGGATAAGCCGTGCTTCTGGCATCGTTATTCGAGGCTCAGTTCGCCGGCGTGCTCCTCGACGAAGCGCAGGCTGATGCCCTTCACCTCGGCCAGTTGCTCCAGGCTGGCAAAGTTACCGTGCTCGGTACGATAGGCGACGATGGCGGCAGCCTTCTTTTCACCGACCCCCTTGAGGGTCATCAGCTGGGCTTCGGTGGCGCTGTTGATGTTGAGTCGGGCGACCTCCTCCTTGACGGCCTGGGGGCTGACCCCGGGCTTTTCGGCCGCCATGGTCATGTTGGCAACGAAAGGCTGGCAGGCCAGCAGCAGCGCAAAAACGCAATGGGCTATTTTCATGATCACGTTCCTTGTGGTTACCGCCGATGGTGGTACGGCAAACTCAGTGTGACCATCAGGGGACCGGCTGGAAACTGGCAGAACTTACAGTCTCATATGGGGATCATTTCGGCGTTTGCGTGCCCAGCCGCGGGTGGGTGAAATAACTCATTGATTTTTGTTATAAGAGGTCGTGGCCTACTCGGGTAAACTGACGTTCTTATCGGAAAGGGAATGCTATGGAACTGACAGACAAACTGATTGAATCTGTGATCAAGATTGCAGAAGAGGCGGGACGCGCCATCCTCGGGGTTTATGATGGTCCCATCGATGTGACCGTCAAGGATGATCAGAGCCCGCTGACCCAGGCCGATAGGGCTGCGCACCGCGTGATCCAGGCCGCGTTGGCGCAGCTGACGCCGGAGTGGCCAGTGATATCGGAAGAGTCCGAGCCCGAGGTGCTGGCCGGTCGTCTTGCTTGGTCGCGTTACTGGCTGGTGGATCCGCTGGACGGCACCAAGGAGTTCATCAAGCGCAATGGTGAATTCACCGTCAACATTGCCCTGATCGAGCAGGGCAAGGTGGTGTTCGGGGTGGTCAGTGCACCGGTGCATCGGCTCAGCTACTGGGGCGGCGCCGGTCTCGGTGCCTGGCGCAAGAGCGATCAGGGCCGGCATGCCCTCAAGGTGTGTCCGCCCAGAGCCGGCGTCCCCCTCAAGGTGGTGGGCAGCCGCTCTCACAGCAGCCCGGAAACCGAGGCCTGGCTGGCCAAGCTGGGTGACTACGAGATGATCTCGGTAGGCAGCTCGCTGAAGTTCTGTCTGCTGGCCGAAGGACAGGCCCAGCTCTATCCGCGCCTGGGTCCCACCTGCGAATGGGACACGGCGGCCGCCCAGGCGGTACTGGAGGGCGCCGGTGGTGAGGTGGTGACCCTGGAGGGCGAGCCGCTGCGCTACAGCAAGGAGAGTCTCCTGAACCCCTGGTTTATCGCCCGGACCTGAGTCGGCGGCGGCACGGCAAAGCAAGCAAGAAGGCATCCACGGATGCCTTCTTGTGTTTTCAGAAGGTCTTGCGGAAGGGCTTGATGGTGACCTGGCGATAGACACCGGCGGCCACGTAGGGATCGGCGTCGGCCCAGGTGCGGGCCTCGGCCAGGGAGGCAAACTCGGCAATGACGGTGCTGCCGCTGAAGCCGGCGCTGCCCGGATCCTCGGCGTCGATGGCGGGGTTGGCACCGGCGGTCAGCAGCCGTCCTTCATCGCGCAACTGCTGCAGGCGGGCCAGATGGGCCGGGCGTGCTTGCAGGCGCAGCGGCAGGCTGTCGGCCACGTCTTCGGAGTAGATGAGATACCACATGGCGATGCATTCCTTGGCTGGGTTGAATTAGGGTTTCTGCTCGGCCGGGATGTGGCGGTACAGATAGCCGCCGGTCAGCAGGGTGAACAGCAATGTCAGGCCGAGCAGGCCGAACACCTTGAAGTTGACCCAGATCTCCTGGGACAGATTGAAGGCGATATAGAGATTCAGGGTCGCACAGACGAAGAAGAACAGCGCCCAGGCGAGGTTGATCCGGCCCCAGACAGGATCCGGCACCTGGATCTCCCGGGCCAGCATCTGCTTGATCAGCGGTTTGCCGAAGATGAACTGGCTCACCAGCAGCGCCAAGCCGAACAGGCTGTTGATCACCGTCACCTTCCACTTGATGAAGGCATCGTCGTGGAAGAAGAGCGTCATGCCGCCGAATACCAGTACCAGCCCCAGGGTAATGAGGTGCATCTTCTCCAGTTTGCGCAGCCGAAACCAGGTGATGGCCATCTGCAGCACCGTGACCACCATCAGG
>JBFHKO010000092.1:0-9518 GCA_041595355.1 Aeromonadaceae bacterium | reverse complement strand
CTCTGGCTGCTGGCCGACTGGGGGCTGGGCCATGTGCTGACCGGTTTTCCCTGGCTCTGGTTCGGCTACAGCCAGCTGGACACCTGGCTGGCCGGCTATGCGCCCCTGCTGGGGGTGCAGGGACTGACCCTGGCGGTGCTGCTGGGTGCCGGCGCCCTGCAGCTGGCCTGGCAACAACGCCGGCCAGCCTGGCTGGCCCTGCCCCTCGCCCTGCTGGCTCTGGGGGGCGGCCTCGGCCAGCTCAGCTGGACCCGGGCGGCCGGCGAACCGGTCAAATTCGCCCTGGTGCAGGGCAATATTCCCCAGACCCTGAAATGGGATCCCAGCCATGTGCGCCCCACCCTGGGCCGCTACATGGACCTGAGCCGCCTGCACCAGGAGGCCGACATCATCGTCTGGCCCGAGTCGGCCATACCGCTGCTGGAAAACGACGCGCGCACGTTTCTCGACAGTGTCGATGCCGCCATGCGCTTCAACGACAGCGGCTTCATCACCGGCATCCAGTACCAGGACGAGGCCAGCGGCCGCTACTACAACGGTGTCATTGGCCTGGGCATCATTGATGCCAAGGATGAGCAGCGCTACCGCTTCGGCGAGGGCAACCGCTACTACAAATACCACCTGCTGCCCATCGGCGAGTTCGTGCCGTTGCAGCAGTGGCTGCGCCCCCTCGCCCCCTTCTTCAATCTGCCGATGTCCTCCTTTTCCCGCGGTGAGGCCCGCCAGCCCAATCTGCTGAGCCAGGGCTACCGCTTCGCCACCGCCATCTGCTACGAAATTGCCTTCTCCGATGAACTGCGCCGCAACGTGCAGGCGGATACCGACTTCGTGCTGACCGTCTCCAACGACACCTGGTTTGGCACCTCCGGCGGGCCCTGGCAGCACATGGCCATCGCCCGCATGCGGGCCATGGAGCTGGGCAAGCCGGTATTGCGGGCCACCAACAGCGGCGTGACCCTGGCCATCGGCGCCCGGGGAGAAATAGTCGAGCTGTTGCCGCAATTTGAAGCGGCGGTGCTGCGGGTGGCGGTACGCCCCTACCAGGGGCAGACCCCTTACAACCGTTGGGGCTCCTGGCCGCTGATGGCGCTGGTCGCCATGGCGCTGCTGGCCGCCCTCAGGGGGCGAGGGGTTCGCGGGTAAAACTTTCGCCGCCGCATTGGACGCAGGGGGTGAGCTTTTCGGGATGCAGCACGTTGCGGCGATGGCCGCACTGCTCGCATACCAGCACCCCCAGCCCCATCATGTCGCCCGCCCGGTAGATGCCCTTGTGGCTGACGTCGGCCAGCAGCTCCTGCCACTCCAGCTGGCTGCGGTCGGTGAGCTCCAGCAGCCCGCCCCAGATGGACTCTTTGAGCGCCGCATAGAAGGCGGAGTCCTTGTACCCGCCGGGGGCATCGGCGAACTGGCTCAGATCGCGGCGCACATACTGGCTGATGAGGGCGATCTCGTCACGGGTAAGATCACCGGCCGCCTCCAGGTAGGCCTCGGTACGCTGGATGAACTGGGAAAGCCGGGCTTCGGAATAGGGCTCCCCCTCCTGCCAGTCGTGCCACTCCTGGCGCAACTGCTTGATGAAGTCTTCATAGCCTTTCTGCGCTTTGGGCATGCTGCTGCTCCTCAAGTCCGAAATGGCTGGCACCGGCGGCCAGGCTGATGACACTAAAGCCCCGCCACTATTGTTGGCGCCAGCGTTAATCAGTATTCTATGGCGATTTCCCCACTGGATTGTCAACCCAATTCACACATTCGGATGTCGCTGATGTCAACCATGCAAGAACAATACTCTCCCCAGGCCCTGGAACCCGCCGTACAGCAGCACTGGGATACGAATCAGACATTTAAGGCCATGGAGCGGGCAGACAGGGAGAAATTCTACTGTCTGTCCATGTTCCCCTACCCGTCTGGTCGACTGCACATGGGCCACGTCCGCAACTACACCATAGGCGACGTCATCTCCCGCTACCAGCGGCTGAACGGCAAGAATGTGCTGCAGCCCATCGGCTGGGATGCCTTCGGTCTGCCGGCGGAAAACGCCGCCATCAAGAACAATACCGCCCCGGCTCCCTGGACCTACGAGAACATCGACTACATGAAGGGCCAGCTGAAAATGCTGGGGCTGGGTTACGACTGGGACCGTGAGCTGGCCACCTGCACCCCCGACTACTACCGCTGGGAGCAGTGGTTTTTCACCGAGTTGTACAACAAGGGGCTGGTCTACAAGAAAACCGCCTCGGTCAACTGGTGCCCCAATGACCAGACGGTACTGGCCAACGAACAGGTGCAGGATGGCTGCTGCTGGCGCTGCGACACGCCGGTGGAGCGCAAGGAGATCCCCCAGTGGTTCGTCAAGATCACCGCCTACGCCGAAGAGCTGCTCAATGACATCGATCAGCTGGAAGGCTGGCCGGAGATGGTCAAGACCATGCAGCGCAACTGGATTGGCCGCTCCGAGGGGCTGACCATGAGCTTCCAGGTGGAGGGCAGCGGCGAGCACTTCGACATCTACACCACCCGCCCCGACACCCTGATGGGGGTCACCTATGTGGCGGTCGCCGCCGGCCACCCGCTGGCCCGTGAGGCCGCCGAGAGCAACCCCGAGCTGGCCGCCTTCCTGGACGAGTGCAAGAACACCAAGGTCGCCGAAGCGGAGCTCGCCACCATGGAGAAGAAGGGCATGGCCACCGGCCTCTACGCCCTGCACCCCATCGACGGCCGCCGGGTGCCCATCATGGTCGCCAACTTCGTGCTGATGGATTACGGCTCCGGCGCCGTCATGGCCGTGCCGGCCCATGATCAGCGCGACTTCGAGTTCGCCCACAAGTACGATCTGGAGATCCGCGGCGTGATCAAGCCCGCCGATGGCAGCGAACCGGATCTCTCCAGCGCCGCCTACACCGACAAGGGCGTGCTGTTCAACTCCGGCGAATTCGACGGTCTGGACTTCGCGGGCGCCTTCGAGGCCATCTGCGCCAAGCTGGAAAGCCTGGGGCGTGGCCAGCGCACCGTCAACTACCGGCTGCGCGACTGGGGCGTCTCCCGCCAGCGCTACTGGGGCGCTCCCATTCCCATGCTGACCCTGGAGGATGGCAGCGTGGTGCCGACCCCCGCCGATCAGCTGCCGGTGCTGCTGCCCGAAGAGGTGGTGATGGACGGCGTACAGAGCCCCATCAAGGCAGACCCCGAATGGGCCAAGACCAGCTACAACGGCCAGCCGGCGCTGCGCGAGACAGACACCTTCGACACCTTCATGGAGTCCTCCTGGTACTACGCTCGCTACTGCTCGCCGGATTATGACCAGGGCATGCTGGACGTGACCCGCGCCAACCACTGGCTGCCGGTGGATCAGTACATCGGCGGCATCGAGCACGCCTGCATGCATCTGCTGTATGCCCGCTTCTTCCACAAGCTGCTGCGCGATGCCGGCCTGGTGGCCAGCGACGAGCCCTTCAAGCGCCTGCTGTGCCAGGGCATGGTGCTGGCCGACGCCTTCTACCACACCAACGAACACCACGCCCGCATCTGGGTCAGTCCGACGGACGTCGTGGTGGAGCGCGACGACAAGGGGCGCATCGTCAAGGCCCTGGACAGGGACGGCCGCGAGCTGGTCCATGCCGGCATGACCAAGATGTCCAAGTCCAAGAACAACGGCATCGATCCCCAGCTGATGGTGGAGCGCTATGGCGCCGATACCGTGCGCCTGTTCATGATGTTCGCCTCGCCCGCCGACATGACCCTGGAGTGGCAGGAGTCCGGCGTCGAGGGTGCCCAGCGTTTCCTGCGCCGGCTGTGGAAGGCGGTGTTCGAGCATGTCGCCCGTGGCCCGGTGGCGCCGCTGGATCTGGCCAGCCTCGGTGGCGAGCAGAAGGCGCTGCGCCGCGAGCTGCACAAGACCATTGCCAAGGTGTCGGACGACATCGGCCGCCGCCAGACCTTCAACACCGCCATCGCCGCCATCATGGAGCTGATGAACCGCCTGGCCAAGGCGCCCCAGGAGAGCGCGCAGGATCGCGCCCTGACCCAGGAAGTGCTGCACAACGTGGTGCTGATGCTCTACCCCATCACCCCCCATATCGGCTTCGCCCTGTGGCAGGCGCTGGGGGGCAGCGGCGACATCGACCTGGCCAGCTGGCCGGTGGCCGATGCGGCCGCCATGGTGGAAGAGGAAAAACTGATCGTGGTGCAGGTGAACGGCAAGGTGCGCGGCAAGCTGACCGTGGCCGCCGATGCCACTCAGGAGCAGGTGCAGAGCCTGGCCCTGGCCGATGCCGGCGTGGCCAAGTTCATCGATGGCAAGGCGATCCGCAAGGCCATCTATCTGCCGGGCAAGCTGCTCAACCTGGTGGTGGGCTGATGGGCTGGCGTGCCGGCTTCGGTTGGCTGCTCCTGAGCCTGGCCCTGCTGCTGCAGGGCTGTGGCTTCCACCTGCGGGGCGGCGCACTGCTGCCCCCCCAGCTGACCGCGCTGCAGGTGAAAGGGGATGAAAAGAGCGATCTCTACCGGCTGGTGACCCTGCGCCTCAAGCGGGCCGGGGTCCGGTTGGTGGAGGCTGGCGAGCAGGTACCGGTGCTGACCCTGGGGAGTACCCAGGTCAGCAACCAGGCCGCCACCGTCGACAACCGCAGCCAGGTGGTGGAGTACGTGATGCGCTTCAATACCGAGTACAGCCTCCAGGTCCCCGACGAAGAGACCCAGGTATTCAACGCCACCTTCAACCGCATCTTCCTCAACAAGAGCTCGGAGGCGCTCGCCTCCAGCCGTGAGCAGGAGCAGCTGACCAAGGAAATGCAGGAGCAGACCGCCGATCTCATCCTGCTGCAACTGAACCGCGTCAGCTTCTGATGCGCCTCTATCCGGAGCAACTCGCCGAGCAGCTCAAGGCCGGACTCAAGCCCTGCTATCTGCTGTTCGGCGACGAGCCGCTGCTCAAGCTGGAGGCCCTGACCCAGATCCGTGCGGCAGCCCAGAAGCAGGGGTTTGCCGAGCGGCTCAGCTTCGCCACCGATGAACAGTTCGACTGGGGGCCGCTGTTCGATGCCTGCCAGTCGCTGAGCCTCTTCTCCAGCCGCCAGCTCATCGAGCTGGAGCTGGGGAGCAAGCTGCCCCGTGACTGGGCCACCCAGATAGGGCAGTTGCAGACACGCCTGCACCCGGATCTGCTGCTGGTGCTGCACGGTCCCCGCCTCAGCCAGACCCAGACCAAATCCAGGTGGTTCGACAACCTGAGCCGCCAGGGGGTCTATGTCCCCATCAGCGCTCCCGACGGGCGCCATTTCCCCCGCTGGATGGAGAGGCGCTGCCAGCAGGCCGGCCTCAAGGTTCTGCCCGAAGGGCTGGCCTTTCTGTGCCACGCCTTCGAGGGCAATCTGCTGGGCGCAGTGCAGGCCCTCGACAAGCTGCTGCTGCTGGGATTGCCCCAGCCGCTCAGTGCCAAACAGCTGCAGGACAACCTGACGCGGCACAACCACTTTACCCCCTTCCAGCTCATCGATACCCTGCTGGCCGGCAAGGCCAAACGTGCCCAGCGCATGCTGCTGCAGTTGCGCGAGGAGGGGGTCGAAGCCGGCATGCTCGCCTGGACGCTGGCCAAGGAGCTGGAGCAGTTGCTGACCCTGCGCCTGGCGCAGGAGCGGGGCCAGCCCCTGGGACCGCTGCTGGAGCAGGCACGTATCTGGCAAAGCCGGCAGGCCCTCGTCCAGCAGGCCGTGGATCGCCTCTCCAGCCGCAAGCTGATGCAGCTGCTGACCTTGGCGACACAACTGGATCAGAGCCTGCGCGCCTTCGAGCAGGAGCAGACCTGGCTGTGGCTGCAGAGCCTGTGCCTGGGCTTTCGCGATCCCGAGCCGCTGGGATGGCTTCCCGCATGAAGCGCGCCATCGGCTTTCTGGGCGGCACCTTCGATCCCATCCACTATGGTCACCTGCGCCCGGCCCAGGAGGCCATGACGCGTCTCGGGCTGGCCGAGATCCGCCTGCTGCCCAATCATATCCCCCCGCACCGCCCCCAGCCGGTGGCCAGCAGCGAGCAGCGGCTGGCCATGGCACGCCTGGCGGTAGCCGATCTGCCCGGTTTTTCGGTGGATGACCGCGAGCTGCGCCGCACTCGCCCCTCCTGGACCATCGACACCCTGGTAGAGCTGCGGGCCGAGCTGCCGGACACCCCGCTCTGCTTTCTCATCGGCATGGACTCCCTGCTGAGCCTGCCCTCCTGGCACCGCTGGGAGGAGCTGCTGCACTACGCCCACCTGGTGGTCAGTGTGCGCCCGGGTGCGGCCCCCGACTTTCCACCGCCCGTCCGGCGCCTGCTGGCCGAGCACGGCACCCGGCAGGCCGCCGATCTGCACGCGCGGCTGGCCGGCTGTCTGCTGCTGCTGGACAACCAGCCGGTGGATCTCTCTGCCACCGCACTGCGCGCCGCCATGGCCGGCGGGAACATTCCAGCCGATCGCCTGCCTGAAAAGGTAGCGGCCTACATACGCCGGCACAGGATCTATTCTGGCGGCGTGGTATAATTCGCCCTCGATTTTTCATCTTCAATGCGGAGGTTCATCCTTGCACGGTCAGGCACTACAGGCATTCATCATCGACAAACTGGAAGACATCAAGGGGCGCGACATCGTGGTCCTGGATGTGCGCAACCGCTCCAGCATCACCGACTGCATGATCATCTGCAGCGGCAACTCCAACCGGCATGTCCGCTCCATCGCCGAGCACGTGGCGGAGGAGGCGCGCCACGCCGGCGTCAGGCCGCTGGGCATCGACGGGGCCGACGAGGGGGAGTGGGTGCTGGTCGACCTGGGTGAGCTGATGGTGCACGTGATGCAGGATGAGACCCGCGCCCTCTACCAGCTGGAGAAACTCTGGGGCCACAGCGTCCACGAGGCCGCCTGAGCATGAAACTGCAACTGGTCGCCGTCGGCACCAAGATGCCCGACTGGGTGCTGACCGCCTTTGCCGAATACCAGCGCCGCTTTCCCAAGGAGATGCCGCTGGAGCTCATCGAGATCCCCGCCGGCAAGCGCGGCAAGAATGCCGACATTCCCCGCATCCTGCAAAAGGAGGGCGAGCTGACCCTGGCCGCCGTCGGCAAGGGAGCCCGCATCGTCACCCTGGATCTCCCCGGGCGTCCCTGGAGCACCGAGCAACTGGCCGAGCAGCTGGAAACCTGGAAGCAGGATGGCCGCGATGTGGCCCTGCTGATCGGCGGCCCCGAGGGGCTGGCGCCGGCCTGCAAGCAGGCGGCGGAGCAGAGCTGGAACCTCTCGTCCCTGACCCTGCCCCACCCGCTGGTGCGGGTGCTGGTGGCCGAGAGCCTCTACCGTGCCTGGAGCATCACGGCCAACCATCCCTATCACCGTGAGTGACCCATGCTGAAACAGCGCATCTCCATCAAGGACAATGGTGCCGAGGCGGCGCTTTTCTACCGCCGCGCGCTGTTTGCCATGGCCTGCGTCGGGCTGCTGACCCTGTTGCTGCTGGGCAACCTCTACCGGCTGCAGGTGCTGCACCATGCCGACTACCAGACCCGCTCCAACAGCAACCGCATCAAGGTGTTGCCGGTGGCGCCGCCCCGGGGCCTCATCTTCGATCGCAACGGCATACTGCTGGCGGAAAACCGGCCGGTCTACAGCCTGGAAATCGTGCCCGAGCAGGTCACCGATCTGCCCCAGACGGTGTCGGCCCTGGTCGCCCTGCTGGGGCTGGACGAGGAGGACGAACGTCGCTTCTTCAAGGAGGTGACACGCAATCGTCGCTTCAAGCCGGCCACCCTGGCCGAGCGGCTGACCGAAGAGCAGGTGGCGCTCTTTTCCGTCAACCAGCACAAATACCCGGGGGCCGGCATCGAGGCCTACCTGAAGCGCTACTACCCCTTCGCCGATACCCTGACCCATGCCCTCGGCTATGTGTCGCGCATCAATACCCGGGATCTGCAGCGGCTGGAAGAACAGGGCAAACTGGCCAACTACGCCGCCAGCCGCGACATCGGCAAGCAGGGGGTGGAGAAATATTACGAGGATCTGCTGCATGGCCAGGCGGGCTACCAGGAGGTCGAGGTCAACAACCGCGGCCGCATCATCCGCACCCTCAAGTACCAGCCGCCGGTGGCCGGCAAGGATATCTACCTCAACATCGATATTCGTCTACAGATGAAGGCCCAGGAGTTGCTGGCCGGCCGCCGCGGCGGCCTGGTGCTGATGGATCCCCGGGATGGCGCCGTGCTGGCGCTGGCCTCCTCCCCCAGCTACGATCCCAACCTGTTCGTGCGCGGCATCGGCAGCAAGGAGTATTCGGCGCTGCTGAACGACCCCGCGCGGCCACTCATCAACCGCACCTCCCAGGGCGGCTATGCCCCCGCCTCCACCGTCAAGCCGCTGCTGGCGGTGATGGGACTCAACGAGGGGCTCATCAGCGCCCACGGCCGCTTCTTCGGCGGCCCCACCTTCCAGATCCCGGGCGTCAGTCGCAAGTGGCGCGACTGGAAAAAGTGGGGCCATGGCTGGATGGATGTCCACCGCGCCATCGCCGTGTCGGCGGACACCTATTTCTACGATCTGGCCTACCGGGCCGGCATCGACACCCTCAACGACTACATGAGCCGCTTCGGTTTCGGCCAGTACTCGGGGCTGGATATCTTCGAGGAGTCCTCCGGCATCATGCCCTCCCGGCAGTGGAAGCAGAAACGCTGGCGCCAGGGCTGGTATCAGGGCGATACCATCTCGGTGGGCATAGGTCAGGGCTACTGGACCGCCACGCCCATCCAGCTGGCACGCGCCCACAGCATCCTGACCCAGCATGGCCATAACATAGTGCCGCACCTGCTGAAAGCCACTGCCGAGCCGGAAGGGCTGCAAACCCCCTACCAGGCCACCCGGGAGCAGGCGCTGGCGGTCAAGGATGAGAACTACTGGCAGGTGGCCATGCAGGGCATGTATCAGGTGATCAACAGCCCCGAGGGCACGGCGCGCAAGGCCTTTGCCAACACCCCCTACAAGGCGGCGGGCAAATCCGGCACCGCCCAGGTGATCAACATGAAAGAAAACGAGAAGTACGATGCCAGCCGGCTGAAGGAAGAGCACAGGGACAATGCCCTGTTCGTCGCCTTTGCCCCCTACGAGACGCCCAGGGCCCTGGTGTCGCTCATCCTCGAAAACGCCGGTGGCGGCAGCACCAACGCCGCCCCCGTCGCCCGCGCCATGCTGGATGCCTACCTGCTGGGCTCCACTCACCCCACCCCTCAGGAGCCGCAACCATGATCACCCAGAACGGCAGCGCCCGCTTCTGGCAGCGGCTGCACATCGATCTGCCGCTGCTGCTGGGACTGCTCAGCCTGCTGTGCATCAGCCTGGTGGTGCTCTATTCGGCCTCCGGGATGCACCCCGAGATGCTGCTGCGCCAGATCATCCGCACCGGCCTCGCCTTCGGCCTCATGCTGCTGGTGGCCCAGTTTCCGCCCAGTTTCTATGCCCGCTGGGCCCTGCCGCTGTTTGCCTTCGGGGTGCTGCTGCTTATCGCCGTGCT
>JBFHKO010000091.1:0-9719 GCA_041595355.1 Aeromonadaceae bacterium | reverse complement strand
TATCTGAGTGAGTTCTGTTTTAAGTTCAACCATCGATTTGACTTGGAAACAATGATCGATGCCCTGATTGATACAAGTATCAGAACTGCCCCCATGCCTGCCCGCTTGTTGAAGCTGGCTGAATGTCGGTGGTAATCAAAATCGTTTTTGTCTCAAAAAAGACATTTATTGAAACCATGACATGATCTAGAATGAACTCAAATTTGAGGGATTTTGAGATGAGCAAGGTTGCATTACCACCAAAAAACACCATAAGAGCACCTTTCGAGCACATAGCAAAAGAGTGCCCAGAGAAGATCGAACAGTACCTTGAGCTATTCTCACCTGTTGATGCTAAAGGTCGTTATCTTCATTTTGATGAGTTGCGCTATAGGCTGCCAAAAGGCATTGAACCTGTACTTGCATGGTCAATCGTCAAGCTCGCAAGGTTCAAGCATATAAGCACCTTGATATCGCTTGGCTCACCACCAAAACCCTGTGGATTTGCGTTAACGCCGACGATTCAGAAGGCCATCTCCGAAACAGATAGAAATGCAACAAGCGCAGCCTTGGAGTGGATGACTAGCAAAATAGGGGAAACTAAGCACTTTGAATATCTATTACATGACTTGGTTGAAGACGAAGCAATTAGTAGTAGTCAGCTTGAAGGTGCTGCAACTACGACCAGGGTTGCAAAAGACTTACTAAAAAGACAAAGAAAGCCAAGAACGCCTGATGAGAAGATGATCTTGGGTAATTTCAAGATGATGAAATTTGCCTGGGATAAGAGGCATGATGATTTGTCTGCCTCGTTGATTGCGGACCTGCATAAAATAGGCGTTGAAGGTATCGACGATGAAAAATACAGACCGGGGTCATTTAGAAATACAGATGACGTGGTGGTTGTGGATGCTGAAGGGGATACCGTTCACGTACCCCCTGCTGCTGAAGGCTTAAAGAGACGTTTGAAATCAATCGCTGAATGGGCAAACACATGCCATCATGACATAGACAACAAAAACTATGTTCACCCATTGGTTAAGGCAATGTGCCTCCACTTTGCTATCGGATATGAGCATCCATTTTATGATGGCAATGGTCGAGTCGCTCGCGCCCTATTTTATTGGTATATGTTCAAGAATGATTTTGCAGCATTTAGATACATTGCGATTAGTGTACTACTGAAGGCCGCACCCATAAAATATGGCAAAAGCTATTTGCATACAGAAACCGACGAAATGGATCTAACATATTTCCTTGACTATCAAAGCGGGGTGATTATAAGGGCAATAGCCGAATTCAAAAGCGCCTACAAGAAGACATTAAAGGATATCGAGGATTTCAATAGATGGCTTTGGGATTCAGGGTTATACCGGAAGCTAAGCGATAAGCAACAAACCGTTTTTCAAGTCGCAAAAAGTGGGCTTGCAAAACACTTCACAGCCACAAATACCAGCGAGAACCTTGGCTGCTCATATAACACGGCAGCCAGCGTGTTAAACGGGCTTGTTGAGTTGAATTTATTTAAAAAAGAAAAATCTGGAAGGGAATGGGTGTACTCCATGCTCGGCACCAACAAAATAAAAGAACTTTGGCTGAAGTGACTAATGTTTTATGGGCGCAACAGCGCCCTTTGTTTGCACCGCCGAAGCACCTAGCCTGCCACCTCCAAATCAAACTCCAACACCAGACCGCAGCATCCACGATTGACTACCGGAAAAGCATTCCGGCCAGCCTGATCCAGGCCATCTACGCCCACCGTCTGTTAGCAACTCAAATCAGTTGATCGGACAACTATCCTGACACGGCGGGATGACGCCACCCCCATCCCGGCGACCCCATTGACGAAAGCCCCGGATGCGGCTACTCTTCACTTCAAGAGTGTCGAAACTCCTTCCAAACCGGTCTCTCCCGCGCCCGTCAGTCGTGGATTTTTTATGCCCGCGATCCCAACAGGATCCGGCAACCGCGCCAGTTTGTCATGGCCGGGAGGGCGAGGAATACAATACCCGAAAGGGGAATAACTCCACCTGTGTTTGGCAGGTTTCGAACCTCCCGGCCGCCATCGTGTTGATGGTGGTCAATCGTATCGAAACGAGACCAAACATCATGACAACACTTATCAGCACCACCCCCGTTGTATCCATCGTCAACCGCCGCGCAGTCACCACCAGCAAGGCCATTGCCGACTACTTCCACAAGCAGCACAAGAACGTCCTCCAAAAAATCGATGCACTGGCAGCAGAATTACCAGCGGAATGGTATGAGCTGAATTTTAAGCTCATACAAATCGAGGTGGATCTTGGTGCGGGAAGAACACGGAAAGACCCAGCTAGGGAGATCACCCGCGACGGCTTCACCCTGCTCGCCATGGGCTTTACCGGCAAGCAGGCGCTGGTGTGGAAGCTCCAGTATATCGAGGCATTCAACGCGATGGAGCTGGCGCTCACCGCCCCGGCCCAACCCCGCGAGCGCCTCACCCCGGCCCAGCAGCGCACCCTGCAAGAAGCGGTGGCGGCCAGAACCGCCGGCCTCAGCGACCAGCAAAAACACCTCGCCTTCCCCAAGCTGTGGGGCGGCGTCAAGACCACCTTCCGGGTGCCCTCCTACAAGGAGCTGGAACAAAGCCAGTTCGAGGATGCCCTGAGCTTCGTGCAGCACTACCCGCTCGAAGGCGAGCTGCTGCTCAAAGAGACCACCCCGGCGCCGGCGGCCAGCCCGCTGAGTGAACTGGCCTACCCGGTGGACCAGTGGCTGGAGGCCAACCCGGCCATCGCCAAGACCCAGACCCTCTACGGGGCAGGCAACCTGATGATCTGCTTCGGCGACATTCACCAGTCGGCCATCAGCCAGCTGCTCAACGAGCTGACCTCGCGCGGCATCAACGTCGAAGCCTGCCGGCTGGAATACCGCGCCCTGTTCAACCAGCTGACCGCAGTGCACAGCGCCATCGACGTGGCCCACCGCGCCCTGGCGCGCACCGCCACCACTGGCCTGCGCATCGGCAAGCACGAGTACCACTGAAGCCACGCCTCACTCGGCGGGCGCTCGCTCGCCGGGATGAACACCCACGGAAGGCGCCTTTACAGGCGCCTTTATTGATGCCATAATTGAGGCGACACCATTGAGGGCGCCCCCCATGAGCTACCAGATCCTGACCACCACCGCCGCCAGCATTACCGACCTCAAGCGCAACCCCATGGGCACAGTGCAGGAGGGAGAAGGCGATGCGGTGGCCATCCTCAACCGCAACGAGCCGGCCTTTTACTGCGTGCCTCCGGCGCTCTATGCTCACCTGCTGGAGCTGGCCGAGGACGCCGAGCTGAACCGCATCGCCGATGAGCGGATGCGCCAGCCCGAGGTGGTCGCCGTCTCGCTGGACGAGCTGTGAGTTACGCCCTGCTGTTCGAGCGCCGGGCGCTCAAAGAGTGGCAAAAACTGGCGCCCCCCATCAAGGCGCAATTCAAGGCCAAACTGCAACAGCGGCTGGAAAACCCCCATGTACCGGCCGCCAGGCTGCACGGCAGCCAGAACCGCTACAAGATCAAGCTGCGCGCCGCCGGCTATCGCCTGGTGTACCAGGTTGACGATCACACCATCACCCTGCTGGTCATCGCCGTCGGTCGTCGTGATCGTGGCGATGTCTACCTCGCCGCCGCGCAGCGATAAGCACGAGTACCACTGATCCACCGCCAGCAACCTTTGTGCGCCCCAAATCCGGGGAGCGCAAATTAGCGGCACTGTCACCCCTCGCCTGCTGTGCCATCCTTGGGTCAAACCCAGGAGGCCCGGCATGCAACAACAACCCCTCGATCTGCTCTCCGCCGACGACCGGCGCGAGCTTGAAGTCCTGCTCGCCATCATCCATTCCGACACCCTGAGCGCCGCTGCCAAGCTGGAGCGGGTGGCCGACGTGCTGCGCAAATACGGCGTGCTCATCGATGCACCCTCCACCGTGCACACCTGGACCGCCAGCGACATCGCCATGGAGCTCGGCGCGTCTGCCCAGGCCATTGGCCGGCTGTCCAGCAAGCACGATCTCAAGCAGGCGGCGTTCGGCGAGTGGCGGCTGACGCATACCCGTTCCGGCAAGCAGATCGAGACCTTTCACTACAACGCAGCGGGACGGGCCCGCCTGCTTGAACTTATGGAGCCTCCAGATGACTAACCTTGTCGTTAGCGAACAGGAAATCATAGAGCTGACCGGCTACATCCGGCCAACGAAACAACGTGAAGTGCTGGATCGGCTGGGCATCCGCTACACGGTCCGCCGCGACGGGCATATCCGTACCACCCGCGACTGGCTGTCAGGAAGTCAGCCCGCCACCCCGCCGGCAGATGATGACTTCAACCTTGGGGCACTGCGGTAATGGCCAGAACACGGGCAAACAAGGCGGATGAGTGGATGCCGCCGCGCGTTTATAAAAAGGGACCATCATTCGTGTTCCGCCCGATCGGCGGCGGATCTATTCGCCTGTGCGCCGCGACCGCCAAGCCCTCCGAGGTTTGGCAGGTTTACGAGGCGCTGATCCACGAAGAGGCCAACGGCTACAGGGTGAGCAAGCTGATCGGGGAGTTTTTTGCCTCGGCTGACTTCATGGGGCTGTCAAAAACCACCCGCAGCGACTACCGCAAGAACAGCGAGCCCATCTTGCTGGTGTTCGGCAAGATGCAGGCCGACGCGGTAGAGCCGCGCCACGTTCGTGCCTACATGGACGAGCGCGGAAAGAGAAGCCGGGTGCAGGCCAACCGGGAGAAGGCATTTTTCTCGCGCGCGTATCGCTGGGGCTATGAGCGCGGCAAGGTTCATGTAAATCCCTGCAAGGGGGTGCGGCAATACAAAGAGGTGGCCCGCACCAGGTACGTCACCGATCAGGAGTACGAGGCGGTCTATCAGATTGCCCCGCCGGCGATCAAGGTGGCGATGGAGCTGAGCTATTTGTGTGCAGCTCGAAAAGGGGATGTGCTGGCCATGCGCTGGGATCAGGTGCTGGAAGACGGGATCTTCATCCAGCAGGGCAAGACCGGCATCAAGCAGATCAAGCTGTTCTCCGACCGGCTTCGGCAGGCCATCGCCACGGCCGGGAGTTTGAGCACCAACCGGCTGGGGGCTTATGTGGTGGTAAAACCAAACGGGCACCCCTACACGGACAGCGGTTTCAACTCCGCCTGGCGCGAAACCATGTTAAGGGCTCGCGAGCAAACCGGCTGGCCGCTCGACTTCACGTTTCACGATCTCAAGGCCAAAGCGATCAGCGACATCGACGGAACGAGCAGAGACAAGCAGGCGATCAGCGGCCACAAAACAGAGGGCCAGGTGGCGGTTTATGACCGCTCGGTGAAGCGGGTAGCGACGGTGGATGCGGCGCGAAAAGCGTCCGGGAGGGGCCGGGATATTCCCCAAGAATATTCCCCCGATATTCCCCGGGGCAAAAAGCCAGGAAGTGGGTCGCTGTAAGTGCTTGATTTATATGGTGCCCGGTGCCGGAATCGAACCGGCACGCCGTTGCCAGCGAGGGATTTTAAATCCCTTGTGTCTACCGATTTCACCAACCGGGCAAGCCGCAGCCCTGTATGAGACAGGGAAGATGGAGGCGCGTTCCGGAGTCGAACCGGACTACGCGGATTTGCAATCCGCTGCATAACCGCTTTGCTAACGCGCCTGAAAACTGGAGCGGGAAACGAGACTCGAACTCGCGACCCCGACCTTGGCAAGGTCGTGCTCTACCAACTGAGCTATTCCCGCCGAGCGGTCCGCACTGCGGACCTGAGCTGGGATTCTAGCGGGCCGGCGCCGTTAGTCAACCGGCAAGCCGGTTTGACCGGTCCGTTCGCCGTTTTTTTGGTCATAGCAGGGTTCAGAGGATGCGCCGCTGGTCCGAGAGATCGCCCCAGGCGGCCATCAGATATTGCATCATGGAAGAGAAGGTAAGGATCACCGCCACGTAGAGCAGCACATAGGAGACCCAGATCATCCAGATGTTGTACTGCCAGATGAGGCCAATCAAGGCCAGCATCTGTATGGTGGTCTTCCACTTGCCCATCCAGCCGACGGCGACCGTGGAGCGCTTGCCCAGCTCGGCCATCCACTCCCGCAGCGCCGAAATGAGGATCTCGCGGCCGATCATGGTCAATGCCGGTATGGTCACCAGAATGGTGTTGTAGTGCTCCACTATCAGCACCAGGGCCGTGGAGACCATGATCTTGTCGGCCACCGGATCCAGAAAGGCACCGAAGGGGGTGGATTGGTTGAGGCGACGCGCCAGATAGCCGTCGAACCAGTCCGTGACCGCCGCCAGTACGAAGATGCCGGCGGTCCAGGCATAGGACCAGGAATAGGGCAGATAGAAGAGCACCACGAATACCGGGATCAGGAAGATCCGGAACAGGGTCAACAAATTGGGAATGTTTATCATAGGACGACGCCGCAGCAGGTAAGCCGTTCCATGTTGCCCGAAAGCCCTCAATGATGCAACGCGTCGTGGATCTGCTCGGCCAGTTCAGCGCTGATGCCCGGCACCTTGGCCAGCTCAGTGACCCCCGCCTTCATCACCTCCTGCATGCCGCCCAGATAGGTCAGCAACGCCTGGCGACGCTTGGGGCCCACACCGGGAATGCCCTCCAGGGCGCTGGTAACCCGCTGCTTGGCGCGTCTGGCCCTGTGACCGGTGATGGCAAAGCGGTGTGATTCGTCACGGATATGCTGGATGAGATGCAACGCCGGCTTGTCGGCGGGCAGGTGCAGCTCTTCGTGGGTGCCTCCCAGTATCAGCGTCTCCAGGCCCGGCTTGCGGCTCTCCCCCTTGGCGATGCCGATAAGCAGAGGCTGCTTGCCGGCCAGCTTGTCCTGATGCAGCGCCAATATCTCCTCGGCACGGCCGAGTTGCCCCTTGCCGCCATCGATGAAGAGGATGTCGGGCACCTTGTCGGCATCCTGCTGTTTGCCGTAGCGCCGCGTCAGCGCCTGACCCATGGCGGCATAGTCGTCGCCGCCGGTGATACCGCTGATATTGAAACGCCGGTATTCACCGCTCACCGGCCCCTCGCGATTGAAGACCACACAGGAAGCCACAGTCCCCTCGCCCATGGTATGGGAGATATCGAAACACTCCATGCGCGCTATGGGCCTGTCCAGCTCCAGCAACGCCTCCAGCTGCTCCACGCGCTGGTGCATGGTGGACTTGTGGCTCAGCTTGCTGGTCAGCGCCACCTCGGCATTGGTGGTGGCCAGGCGCAAGTAGCGCGTGCGCTCGCTGCGGGTGCGGCTGCTGACGCGCACCGCATAGCCGGCGGTCTGGCTGAGAGTGCGCGCCAGCGCCTCCTCATCCTCCAGAGGGGTATCCAGCAGCACCTCGCTGGGGATCTGGCGGCCTGCCAGAGCAGAAAGATAAAACTGCAGCAGGAAGGCATACAGTATCTCCTCACGCTCGGCATCGGCCGGCAGGCGCGGGAAATAGGCGCGGCTGCCCAGCACCTTGCCCTGGCGGATGAAGAGCACATGCACACTGGCCATGCCGTTGGCCACGGCCAGACCGATGACATCCAGATCGTCCAGCACCTGACCACTGACCGATTGCTGCTCCTGCACCTTGCGCAGGGCCTGGATCTGATCGCGCAGCCGGGCCGCCTCCTCGAAACGCAACGCCGCGCTGGCCGCGTCCATCTTGGTCACCAAGCCGGCAATCACCTGCTGATCTTTGCCCTGCAGGAACAGACGCGCCATCTCCACCTGAGCCGCATATTCCTCGTCCGAGACCAGGCCCGTCACACAGGGGCCGGCGCAACGCTTCAGCTGGTAGAGCAGACAGGGACGGCTGCGGTTGGCATAGACGGAGTCCTCGCACTGACGCACCGGAAACAGCTTCTGCAACAGATGCAGGCTCTCGCGCACCGCGCCGCCACTGGGATAGGGACCGAAGTACTCCCCCTTGTGCTTGCGGGGGCCGCGGTGCAGGGTCAGCCGCGGATGGCGGTGCTGGGTGAGCAACAGGTAGGGGTAGGACTTGTCATCCCGCAGCAGCACGTTGTACCTGGGCTGATGCGCCTTGATGAGATTGTGCTCCAGGATCAGGGCCTCGGTCTCGGTGTGGGTCACCGTGACCTGAATATCCCGGATATGGCGCACCAGCGCCCGGGTCTTTTCGCTACCCACCTGGGTGCGAAAATAGGAGGCCAGCCGCTTCTTCAGATCCTTGGCCTTGCCGACATAGATCACCTGCTCGCGTCGATCATACATGCGATAAACCCCCGGCTGGTGGGTCAGGGTGCGCAAGAAGGCAGGGGCATCGAATGACTCGAAGGATTCACTCATGGGATGAACGCCCGGGCGGCCAGGGTCGGCCGGCGTTACAACTTTTCGGCATCCACCATGCCATAACGGATGGCCATGCGCGTCAGTTCGACATCGCCGCTGATCTGCAGCTTGTCGAACAGCCGATAGCGGTAGCTGTTGATGGTCTTGGGGCTCAGGCTGAGCTGTTCGGCAATGTCGTTCACCTTGCTGCCGCGGGTGATCATCAGCATGATCTGCAATTCGCGCTCAGAGAGTGATTTAAAGGGATCATCACCGCTGGCACAGCCAAACTGGCTGAGGGCCATCTGCTGGGCGATCTCGGGCGACAGATAACGCTGGCCGGCATGCACGCAACGAATGGCCTGGATCATTTCGTCCGGGGCCGAGCCCTTGGTGAGATAGCCGGCAGCCCCCGCCTGCATCACCTTGGTGGGGAACGGGCTTTCGGAGTTGACCGTCAACACTATGATGCGGGCTTCGGGCTCGATACGCAATATCTTGCGCGTGGCCTCGAGGCCGCCGATGCCCGGCATATTCATGTCCATCAGTATCACATCGGCACAGTGCTCGCGGCACCATTGCACCGCGGTCTCGCCGTTCACCGCCTCGCCGACCACCTTGAGACCGCGAACATCTTCGAGGATACGACGGATCCCTGTGCGTACCAGTTCATGATCATCAACCAGGAATACGCTA
The DNA here is from genome assembly GCA_041595355.1 of Aeromonadaceae bacterium. Classification (GTDB taxonomy): domain Bacteria; phylum Pseudomonadota; class Gammaproteobacteria; order Enterobacterales; family Aeromonadaceae; genus JBFHKO01. Next base: position 751 of record JBFHKO010000091.1, on the reverse strand, counting down.
ATCACACACGCCTCTCCGACCAATTCTGCGTTGCAGCCACTGCAGGCCGACTACCAAACCCTGGCATCATATCCAAAGTCGGCGCCGGAGCAAACCGCAGCGCTTCACGTTGTTTGGCGACGTCCAATAAAAAACCCCGTCGCGACGGGGTTTTTTAGGATTACTCGGCACTGGGCAGATTCTGCGTGTGGTAGCGGATGTCGGCCTTGGCCTTCAGCTCGGCCAGCAGGGCGGCATAAGCGGCCTCGCTCTTGGCGCGCAACAGGCTGCTTTGCAGCTGCTCGCGAAAGTCCGAGGCCTTGTCCTGCTCGTGCACCCGTTGCAGCTGTAACAGTACCTGATCGCCACCGGGCTGTGCCACCAACTGCAGCGTGGCCTGCTCGCCGACCGGTTTGGGCATGCGGAACAGCGCCTGGACCAGGCTCGGCTCCAGCTGGCCACCAAAGCGCGGCACCGCCGCCAGGGTTTCGACCTGGCCAGCGAACGGTTGCAGCAGGCTGTCGATGGTTTCCCCGGCCTGCAACTTGGCCAGCAGCTGCTCGGCCTCGGTACGGGCCAGCTGGGTGGCCTTGACCTGCTTGAGGGCACTGCTGACCTGTTCCTTGACTTCCTCGAAGGGGCGCACGCTGGCCGGCTGGTAATCCAGCACATGCAGCACCAGCGCCTGGGAATCGGAGAGGCTGATGAGCTCGGAGTTGGTGTTCTCCTGACGCAGGGTCTCTGAGAACGCCTGGGCCAGCACCTTGGCATC
>JBFHKO010000090.1:0-9765 GCA_041595355.1 Aeromonadaceae bacterium | reverse complement strand
CGTCCTCGAGGCGCAGCTTCAGCTGCCAGTACTGGACATAGGGCTCCAGCGCATGGCCTTTCAGCTGCTGGAACGTGAGCGCAGCCGCGGCCTGCGCCTGGCCAAGATCCTGGGGCGGGCACTGGTCGATATCGGCCACTGCAGTCAGTGCCGGACCTTCACCGAACACGAACGTTGCGCCATCTGTGCCAATCCCAAGCGCGCGGTCGCGGGCCAGCTGTGCGTGGTCGAAACGCCGGCGGATGTCGTAGCCATCGAGCAGACGCATCTCTTTTCGGGGCGCTACTTCGTGCTGATGGGCCACCTGTCACCCCTGGATGGTATCGGCCCCGAGGAGCTGGGGCTCTCCCAGCTGGAGGCGCAGCTGCAGACTCAGGCGCTGGAGGAGCTGATCCTGGCCACCAATCCCACCATAGAAGGCGATGCCACCGCCTTTTATATCGCCAATCTGGCTCGCCGGCATGGTGTTCGGGTGACCCGTATTGCTCATGGCGTGCCGGTGGGGGGCGAGCTGGAACTGGTGGATGGCACTACCTTGTCCCACTCCCTGAGCGGGCGGCGCCCCCTGGAGTAGCGTCTGGAGCCGGCGCCTGCAATCTCTTGCAATGGCAGGCCTTGAAATACGCCAGCCTGTCCCCATCTTGGTTTCTGTCGTAATAAGCCACTCTCATCAAAGGAAACCAGGATGACCGAAGCCGTTCATATGGAAACCCACGGGTTTCAGACCGAAGTCAAACAACTGCTGGGCCTGATGGCTCACAGCCTGTACTCCAACAAGGAAGTGTTCCTGCGGGAACTCATCTCCAATGCCGCCGACGCGGCCGACAAGCTGCGTTTCAAGGCGCTCTCCCACCCGGAGCTCTATGAGGATGATGGCCAGCTGCGGGTTCGTCTGCTCATCGATGCCGACAAGCGCACCCTGACCATCTCCGATAACGGTATCGGCATGACCCGGGATCAGGCCATCGAGCATCTGGGCACCATCGCCCGTTCCGGGACGGCAGAGTTTTTCAGTCACCTCTCCGGGGATCAGGCCAAGGATTCCCAGCTTATCGGCCAGTTCGGCGTCGGCTTCTACTCCGCCTTCATCGTGGCCGACAAGGTGACGGTACTCAGCCGGGCGGCCGGCGAGCCCACCGAGCGCGGTGTCTGCTGGGAGTCCGATGGCAGCGGCAGTTTCTCGGTCGCAGATGTCACCAAGGCCGGCCGCGGTACCGATGTGATACTGCATCTGAAAGAGGACGAAGCCGAATTTCTGGATGACTGGCGTCTGCGCTCGGTGATCGGCAAGTATTCCGATCACATCGGCGTGCCGGTGGAGTTGTGGAAGGCCGCCGAACCGCTTGAGCCTGCCGAAGGCGAGCCGGCCGAGCCGGTCGCCGAGACTCGGGAAGGGCAGTGGGAGCAGGTCAACCGTGCAACGGCCCTGTGGACACGGACCCCGCGCGACATCGGCGACGAGGAGTACAAGGAGTTCTACAAGCACCTCTCCCACGATGGCAGCGACCCGCTCATCTGGGGCCACAACAAGGTCGAAGGCAGCCAGGAGTACACCAGCCTGCTGTATGTGCCCTCTACCGCGCCCTGGGATCTGTGGAACCGTGAGCAGAAGCATGGCCTCAAGCTCTACGTGCAGCGGGTCTTCATCATGGATGATGCCGAGCAGTTCATGCCCACCTACCTGCGGTTCGTCAAGGGGGTGCTGGACTCCAACGATCTGCCGCTTAATGTCTCCCGCGAGATACTGCAGGATAACAAGATCACCGCGCAGCTGCGCAAGGCGTGCAGCAAGCGGGTGTTGAGCATGCTGGCCAAACTCGCCAAGGAAGACAGCGACAAGTATCAGCTCTTCTGGCAGCAATTCGGTAACGTACTGAAGGAGGGCCCGGCCGAGGATTGGGCGCACAAGGAGGAGATCGCCAAGCTGCTGCGCTTTGCCTCGACCCAGGGTGACAGCGAGGCCCAGACCGTCTCCCTGGAGGAGTATGTCGGCCGCATGAAGGAAGGCCAGAGCAAGATTTACTACATCATCGCCGACAGCTATGCCGCCGCCCGCAACAGCCCGCATCTGGAGCTGCTGCGCAAGAAGGGCGTGGAAGTGCTGCTCATGTGGGAGCGCATCGACGAATGGCTGATGAGCCACCTCTCCGACTTCGACGGCAAGCAGTTTGTCTCCGTGACCCGTGGTGATCTGGAGCTGGGCGAGCTGGAAGATGATGCCAGTCGCGAGCAGCAGGAAGCGCTGGCCAAGGAGCACGAGGGGCTGGTCGAGCGTCTGAAGGCGGCACTGGGTGATACGGTCAAGACGGTGCGCATCAGCCATCGCCTGACCGAAAGCCCGACCTGTGTGGTGACCGATGACTACGGCATGAGCAGTCAGATGATGAAGCTGATGCAGGCGGCCGGTCAGCCGGTACCGGAGCAGAAATACATTCTGGAGCTGAATCCGGCGCATGCTCTGATCCAGCGGGTCGCAGATCTGCAGGATGAGACGCTGTTCAAGGAGTGGGCCGAATTGCTGCTGGAGCAAGCCCAGCTCACCGAGCAGGGCGGCCTCAGTGATCCGGCCAGCTTCGTGGCGCGGCTGAACCGACTGTTGCTGGCCAGCTGATCTTGCGTCTGTAACCCCCTCCGGCCCGTCAGGTTCACCTGGCGGGCCGCTGTTGTTTTTGCGCCGCTGGCTGCCGTCACCATGCCCGGGGTGGCCGAAAATGAGCCAGTCAACGGCGATGAAGGTCGTGCCGGACTCATGCTGCCGGGTCAGGGGTTGAGTAACGCCGCGAAAGCGTGTAGTTTTTTCGCCTCGAAGTTTCAGCACTCATCACGCATTAACCTAAGGGGAACCAAAAATGCGCATTATTCTGCTCGGTGCGCCCGGCGCTGGTAAGGGGACGCAAGCCCAGTTTTTGATGGACCGCTATGGCATTCCGCAGATCTCCACCGGTGACATGTTACGCGCCGCCATCAAGGCAGGTACTCCCCTGGGGCTGCAGGCCAAGGCGGTCATGGATCAGGGCCAGCTGGTCTCCGACGATCTCATCATCGGCCTGGTCAAGGAGCGTATCGCCCAGCCGGACTGCCAGAAGGGCTTCCTGCTGGATGGCTTCCCGCGTACCATTCCCCAGGCCGACGCCATGAAGGATGCCGGCGTGGCAGTGGATGTGGTTCTGGAGTTCGATGTGCCGGACGAGGAGATCGTCAAGCGCATGAGTGGCCGCCGCGTGCATCCGGGCTCGGGCCGCGTCTATCATCTGATCTACAACCCGCCCAAGGTGGAAGGCAAGGATGACGTGACCGGTGAAGAACTGGTGATCCGTGCCGATGATGAAGAGACCACGGTGCGCAAGCGTCTGGATATCTACCATCAGCAGACCGAACCGCTCATCGGCTACTACAAGAGCGCGGCCGATCAGGGGCTGACCCGTTACCTGCGTATCGACGGTACTCAGGCGGTCACTGCCGTGAGCGAGCAACTGGCGAGCCTGCTGGGCTAAGCCGCTCGGTTATTCCATTCGGGGCGTCCATCTGACGGGGTCAGGGGACGCCTTTTTTGTTTCACGGAGGAAACGAACATGCAGCCAACTACCGGCGTATTGCTGGTCAACCTGGGTACGCCCACTGCCGCCAGCCAGGTGGCGGTGCGTCACTTTTTGCGGGCGTTTCTGCAGGACCGGCGGGTGGTGGATCTGCCCCGGCCACTCTGGTGGTGCCTGCTAAACGGCATCATATTGCCGCTGCGTGCCGGCCGGGTGGCGCGTGCCTACCAGTCCATCTGGACCCCGGAGGGTTCGCCGCTGCTGGCGTTCGGCTTGGCCCAGCAACAGGCCCTTGGCGAGGCGTTGCGTCAGGTGGATGCCCCCCTGCCGGTGGCGCTGGCCATGACCTACGGTGAGCCCTCTCTCGCACGGGCCTGGCAGACGCTCAAGGCGCAGGGCGTCAACCGGGTTGTGCTGCTGCCGCTGTTCCCCCAATACTCCTCCACCAGTACCGCACCGGTATTCGATGCCTGGAGCCGGCTGATGGCCCGGGAGCCGGCGGTGCCGGCGCTGGACTTCATCGCCGACTACCATGCCCATCCCGGCTACATAGCGGCGCTGGCGGCCGGCGTGCGCCGCCATTGGCAGGCGCATGGTCAGGATGATTTTCTGCTGCTCTCTTTTCATGGCATCCCCGAGCGCTATGTGCGCCGTGGTGATCCGTACGAGGCGCAGTGTCATGCGACCGCCCGTCTGTTGGCCGCGGCGCTGGCGCTGCAACCCGAGCAGTGGGGGATTGCCTTCCAGTCCCGCTTTGGCCGCGAGGTTTGGTTGCAGCCCTATACCGATCAGCTGCTGCAGCAACTGCCGGTCCGCGGGATACGGCGTCTGGGGGTGCTGTGTCCGGGCTTTGCCGCCGACTGCCTGGAAACGCTGGAGGAGATTGCCGTCGAGGGCAAAAACAGCTTCCTGGCCGCCGGGGGCAGCGAATACCACTACCTGCCGGCGCTCAATGCCCAGGCGGAGCATATCTCTCTATTGCGCGATCTGGTGCTGTCACAGTGCAGGCCGGCCAGCGAATGGCCGCTGTCGCGCTGAGCGACGCGCATAAATGTGATCCACCCGGGTGGGGAAGGGAAAAGAAGGGCGTTATAGTATTCAAGTAGGCAAGGCAATAGAGGAGAGTTCCCATGGACTTGAGTGCATACCTGCGCATGGATGCCAACATTCTGCTTGGCATCGTCAATGAAAAGCTACGTCTGGAATGCGATAACCTGGAGGAGCTGCTGGCCATGTTCAACATGGGGCGGGACGAGCTCAGCCACAAGCTGGAAGAGATCGGCTACCACTACGATCCCCTGACCAATCAATTCAAAGCCACCTGAATCCCCACGCAATCGACACGGGCGGCGCCACCAGCGCCGCCCGTTTTTTCATGACAGCAACCCGCCGTACAGCGCGAACAACAGTGGCGCCACCAGTGCCGTCAGTATGCCGCACACCACCATGGCCAGTGACGAGAAGGCCCCCTGGGGGATACCTTTCTCGGCGGCCGCCGCCGTACCCACCGCATGGGAACAGGCGCCCATGGCCAGCCCCTGGGCCTGGGGATCCTGCACCCGAAACAGCTTGAGCAGCGGAAAGCCCAGCACGGCCCCCAGTATCCCTACCACCACCACGATGGATGCGGCGATGGCGGGAATGCCGCCCAGGCTCTGGCTGACGCTCATGGCCAGCGGGGTGGTGATGGAGCGGGTGGCAATGGAGCTGGTGATGCGCGGATCAATATCCAGCAGATGGCAGATCACCAGGCTGGTGCCGACGCTGATCAGCACCGACACCAGACAGCAGAGCACTATCGGTTTGAACTTGGCGCGGATGGGACCCAGTTGCTGGTAGAGGGGCAATGCCAGCGCCACCACGGCCGGCTCCAGCAACAGGGTGATGGGACGGGCGCCCAGCTGATAGTCGGCCAGTGACAGATCCCAGCCCAGCAACAGCCCCATGAGCAGCAGCGCCGGAATGAGCACCGGATTGATGATCGGCCAGCCGGTGCGCCGGTAGAGGGCGCGCACCGACCAGTAGAGCGCCAGGGTGAGCGGCAGGGCCAGCCATACCATCATCGATTCTGCCATCGATTCCATCATCGGTTCAGCCTCTGAAACAGACGCCCCACCACCAGCAGGATCAGGGCGATCCCCAGCAACACATTCAGCATGATGACGCCAAGGGATTGGGTGAAGGGCTCGAGGTAGGCGATGAGTCCCACCGCCACCGGAATGAACAGCAGGGCCATGTGGCGCAGCAGCAGGGTGGCCCCGCGTTCGACGGCGCCCAGCTTGACCAGCTGGAAATTGAGCAACAGGAACAACAGCAACATGCCGAGGATGCTGCCGGGAAAGCTGAACGGCAGCAGGGCGGCTATTCCCTTGCCTAGCCACAGGCAGGCCAGGATGATCAGAAAATCGACGAGCAGGGCACAGTGCCTCAGGTAGGCGGGCAGGGCGGACATGACAGGACTCCTCAAACAGCAGGAACGCCACAGGGCGAACAACGTCGCAGTTTAACATGCCAGCGCCACAACCGGGAGCGGCCGGCGGCGCGGGGAGAGAGCAAGAAAAAAGGCCTGCTGATGCAGGCCTTGGTCGGGAGGCGGGCACTCAGGTGGTGCGCACTCAAATCTTGGTGATGGCTTCGTTGTGCACGCCCATCACGGCGCGACCGGACGGATCGGCCATCTCCTTGAACTTGGCATCCCACTCCAGCGCCGCCGGGGTGGAGCAGGCCACGGACTTGCCGTAGGGCACGCACAGTGCTGCCGAGTCGAGGGGGAAGTGGCCCTCGAAAATGGTGCGGTAGTAGTAGGCTTCCTTGGTCAGCGGGGTGTTGATGGGGAAGCGGTAGGCCGCCGACTCCATCATCTGATCCGTGATCTCCCGCTCCACATGGGCCTTGAGGCTGTCTATCCAGGAGTAACCCACGCCATCGGAGAACTGCTCCTTCTGCCGCCAGGCCACTTCCTTGGGCAGGTAATGCTCGAAGGCTTCCCGCAGCAGGTGCTTCTCGATTTTGCCGTTGCCGCACATCTTGTCCCGGGGATTGACGCGCATGGCCACGTCGATGAATTCCTTGTCCAGGAAGGGCACCCGGCCCTCGACGCCCCAGGCGGCCATGGATTTGTTGGCACGCAGGCAGTCGTACATGTGCAGCTGGCTCAGCTTGCGCACGGTTTCTTCGTGGAATTCCTTGGCATTGGGGGCCTTGTGGAAGTAGAGGTAGCCACCGAACAGCTCGTCTGCACCCTCACCGGAGAGCACCATCTTGATGCCCATGGCCTTGATGAAGCGAGCCATCAGGTACATGGGGGTCGAGGCGCGGATGGTGGTGACGTCGTAGGTTTCCAGGTGATAGATGACGTCGCTCAGGGCATCCAGCCCTTCCTGCACGGTGAAATGGATGTCGTGGTGGATGGTGCCCAGGTGCTCGGCCACCTTGCGCGCAGCCGCCAGATCCGGGGAGCCCTTGAGGCCCACGGCAAAGGAGTGCAGCTGCGGCCACCAGGCCTCGCTCTTGCCATCGTCCTCCACCCGGCGGGCGGCATGCAGCTTGGTGATGGCGGAGATAATTGAGGAGTCCAGGCCGCCGGAGAGCAGCACGCCATAAGGCACATCGCACATCAGCTGACGTTTGACGGCATCTTCCAGGGCATCGCGCAGGGCCAGCTTGTCGGTCTCGTTATCGGCCACCGGCTCGAAGGTCATCCAATCGCGCTGGTAGTAGCGGGTCAGCTCGCCATCCTTGCTCCACAGGTAATGTCCTGGCGGGAATTCCTGCACCGTCTTGCACACCGGCACCAGCGCCTTCATCTCGGAGGCGACATAGAAATTACCGTGCTCGTCGCGACCCGTGTACAGGGGAATGATGCCCATGTGGTCACGGCCGATGAGGTAGGCATCCTGCTCGGCATCGTAGAGGATAAAGGCGAAAATGCCGTTGATCTCATCCAGGAAGGCCGGGCCCTTTTCCTTGTACAGCGCCAGTATGACTTCGCAGTCGGACTTGGTCTGGAACTGGAAATCGACGTTCAGCGCCGCTTCCAGAGCCTTGTGATTGTAGATTTCGCCATTGACGGCCAGGACGTGGGTGTGTTCGGGATTGTACAGGGGTTGTGCGCCGTTGCTCGGATCGACGATGGAGAGGCGCTCGTGAACCAGAATGGCCTGCTCGGAGCTGTAGATCCCGGACCAGTCCGGGCCGCGGTGGCGCAGCCGCTTGGACATCTCCAGCGCGGTCTTGCGCAAGCTGACAGGATCAGACTTGATGTCCAAAATACCAAAGATAGAACACATACTTCCTATATCCTCGAATCGATGTAGGCCCCACGTTAGGCCAGAAGTCCTTATTATTACTGGACGATCAATCTGCCAGAGGGCCAGCGGCCAGTGCAAGCAGAAATCGTGATTTTACGCGCATTACCCTTAGGTTGGAACCGGCAGCGGGACTTGAGTGTTCAGCGGGCCGGCTGTTGCCGTGGCCGCGGGGCGGTAAAGGCGGCCCGTCATCGTCGCCTGGCCGCAGCAGGGATGACGCCGGCGGCGTATTTCACTATCATGATCGCCTCGTATTCCAGCCACCGGCCCTGCCTTTTCCATCGCCATGTCCGAATCTTCCGCTATTTTCGATAATCGCTTCCGTGCGGCCCTGCTGCATCCACGCCACTGGGGCACCTGGCTCAGCATCGCGCTGCTGGCCCTGCTGGCCTGGTGCCCGGTGCGGCTGCGGGATGCCGTCGCCGGGGCTTGTGCCGGGTTGCTCATCCGTTTATCCGCCAAGCAGTGCTACATAGCGCGGACCAATCTGGCGATCTGCTTTCCCGAGCTGGATGCTGCCGCCCGGGAGGCGCTGCTCAAGCACAACGTACAGGTGGGGCTCAAGTGTTTTTTTGGCTACGGCGAGCCCACCTTTCTGCCGAGCGCCATGCTGATGCGGCGTTATCATCTGCGCGGCTGGGAGCGGGTCGAGACGGCGCTGCAGGCGGGCAAGCCCATCATCTTCATGATCCCCCACACCTGGGCCATAGACGCGGGGGGACTCTACTTTACCGGCATGGGTCTGCCGATGTGCACCATGATGCACAGTGCCAAGAATGCGGTCTATGACTGGTTCATCAATCGCCAGCGCATGCGCTTCGGCGGCCAGATCTTCGAGCGCAGCGCCGGCATCAAGTCGGTCATCAAGTCCATGCGCGAGGGACACCATTTCTTCTACTTGCCGGATCAGGATCATGGCGCGGAGGCCAGCCTGTTCGTGCCGTTGTTCGGCCATCCCAAGGCCACCTTGCCGGCGCTGCCGAAATTGGCCAGGCTGACGGGGGCCGTCATTTTCCCGGTGCTGGCGGCCTACAACGAAGAGCGTCATCAGTACGAGCTCAGCATACGCCCGGCCATGGCCGACTATCCGAGCGGCGATCTGCCGGCCGACACCCGGCGCATGAACGAGGAGATCGAGGCGCTGCTGGATACCCGCCGTGAACAGTACATGTGGTTTCTGAAATATTTCCAGACCCGCCCGGAAGGCGGGGAGGGCTTCTACGAGGCCGGTATTCGCCAGATCCGGGGTCGCTGACCGCGTTTCGCACCAAAATGGGTGATAAGGATCACATTTGTCTCGTCTGGCTGCCTGCTTTGCGGTAAGCTGCCGACCTAGTTCATGTTGTGTCCGTGTGCCTGTGGGTCGCGGAGCCGTACATGGCACCGCTTTTTTACCCATCCACTGAGTACCGCACTATATGACTTTTGCTTCTCTTGGCCTGTCCGATGCGCTGCTGCGCGCCGTCAGCGAACAAGGTTACGAAACACCGTCCCCCATCCAGGCCCAGGCCATCCCCGTCGTCCTGAGCGGCCGAGACCTGATGGCTGCAGCCCAGACAGGGACCGGCAAGACCGCCGGCTTCACCCTGCCCCTGCTGCAGCGCCTGAGCCAGGGCGCGCGTGTACAGCCCAATTCGGTCCGCGCCCTGGTGCTGACGCCAACCCGCGAACTGGCTGCCCAGGTCGGGGAGAGCATGGTCAACTACGGCAAGTACCTGCCGCTGCGCTCCGAAGTGGTCTTCGGGGGCGTGAAGATCAATCCCCAAATGATGAAACTGCGCCGCGGCGTGGATGTTCTGGTGGCCACACCGGGCCGGCTGATGGACCTCTACAGCCAGAATGCCGTCAAGTTCGACCAGCTGGAAATTTTGGTGCTGGACGAAGCGGATCGCATGCTGGACATGGGGTTCATCCGCGAT
>JBFHKO010000089.1:0-9789 GCA_041595355.1 Aeromonadaceae bacterium | reverse complement strand
GCTGGGTATCGATAATGTGTATGTTGATTTGTCAGCGCCTGAAGTTCCGATCATGGACGGCAGCGCCGGACCCTTTGTCTTCCTGCTGCAGTCTGCCGGTATCGAAGAGCAGAACGCGGCGAAGAAGTTCATCCGCATCAAGAAGACGGTCCGCGTGGAAGACGGTGACAAGTGGGCCGAGCTGCGCCCCTGTGCGGCCGGTTTTCGCATGGACTTGCAGATCGAGTTCCGCCATCCGGTCTTCGACGGCCAGAATCAGCGCCTGCAACTGGATTTCTCCGGCAGCACCTTCGTCAAGGAGATCAGCCGGGCGCGCACCTTCGGTTTCATGAAGGACATCGAGTACCTGCACTCCCAGAACCTGGCGCTGGGCGGCAGCCTGGAAAACGCCGTGGTGCTGGACGAATACCGGGTGCTCAACGAGGAAGGGCTGCGCTACGAGGATGAGTTCGTGAAGCACAAGCTGCTGGACGCCATCGGCGACCTCTACATGTGCAATCACAGCCTGCTCGGCGAGTTCCGTGCCTTCAAGACCGGCCATGCGGTGAACAACCTGCTGCTGCGCTCCCTGTTGGCGGATGCCGAGGCCTGGGAACTGGTCACCTTCGAAGGTCAACGGGATCGCTCGCCCATCGCCTACTTCGACGCCCAGCTCTCCCTGGCCTGATAGCCTGCCTCTCCAAGGGGGCACGGGGGCACTCCGCCCGGTGCCCCCTGTCTATTTGTGCTCCCCTGCCTGTCGCCCCTGTTTTCCTGCCGTCCCCTGAGGACGCCGCCTGCCGCTTGTGATACGCTTGGCCCCTGCCGATTGCGCCCTGAAGCCGTCGATGTGGCGGCTGTTTCATCTTGTTCTGATCAGGCGCGGCATGGATGCCGGCAGCACGTTTTCTGGCCGGGCGCACCAGCGCCGGCCTGGGGGATATTCGGCCCTCTGCTTCGGCCGAGTCTTTTTTTGGATGACTGTTCCGCCGCGATGCGCCGGAGCAGGGTGACAACCTGAGAGTTGCTTGAGAATGATTACCCAGATGCTGACCCGGATCATTGGCAGTCGCAATGATCGCACACTGAAAAAACTCAAAAAAATAGTAAAACAAATCAATGCGATGGAGCCGCAATTCGAGGCGCTCTCCGATGAGGCGCTGAAGGCCAAGACGGTGGAATACCGCCAGCGGCTGGCCGGGGGCGAAACCCTGGAGCAACTGCTGCCCGAGGCCTTCGCCACCGTGCGCGAGGCTTCCCGGCGGGTGTTCGGCATGCGCCACTTCGATGTGCAGCTGATGGGCGGCATGGTGCTGGACAGCAACCGCATCGCCGAGATGAAGACCGGCGAGGGCAAGACCCTCACCGCGACCCTGCCGGCCTACCTGAACGCCCTCGACGGCCGCGGCGTGCACATAGTGACGGTCAACGACTACCTGGCCAAACGGGATGCGGAGTGGAACCGCCCGCTGTTCGAATTCCTGGGCCTGTCGGTAGGCAGCAACCTGCCGGGCATGGGGCATGCCGAGAAGCAGGCCGCCTACGCCTGCGATATCACCTACGGCACCAACAACGAATTCGGCTTCGACTACCTGCGTGACAACATGGCCTTCAGTGCCGAGCAGCGGGTGCAGCGGCCCCTCAACTACGCGCTGGTGGACGAGGTGGACTCGGTGCTCATCGACGAGGCGCGCACCCCGCTCATCATCTCCGGCGCCGCCGAAGACAGCTCCGAGCTCTATATCCGCATCAACCAGCTGATCCCGCTGCTGACGAAGCAGGACAAGGAAGACAGCGCCGAGTATCAGGGCGACGGTCACTACACGGTGGACGAAAAGGGGCGCCAGGCGCTGCTTACCGAGACCGGCCAGATCTACATCGAGGCGCTGCTCAAGCAGCAGGGACTGCTGGCCGAGGAGGAGTCCCTCTTCTCGGCCGCCAGCATCACCCTGCTGCACCATGTGAATGCCGGTCTGCGGGCCCACACCCTGTTCGAGCGCAATGTCGACTACATCGTCAAGGATGGCGAGATTGTCATCGTCGACGAGCACACCGGGCGCACCATGGCCGGTCGCCGCTGGTCCGAGGGGCTGCACCAGGCCATCGAGGCCAAGGAGGGGGTCAAGATCCAGAACGAGAACCAGACCCTGGCCTCCATCACCTTCCAGAACTACTTCCGCCTCTACGACAAGCTGGCCGGCATGACCGGCACCGCCGATACCGAGGCTTTCGAATTCCAGCAGATCTATGGCCTGGATACGGTGGTGCTGCCCACCAACAGGCCCATGGTGCGCAAGGACATGGCGGATCTGGTCTACCTGACCGAGGAGGAGAAGTACGCCGCCATAGTGCGCGACATCCAGGATCAGGTAGCGGCGGGACGGCCGACCCTGGTGGGCACCATCTCCATCGAGAACTCCGAGCGGCTGGCCGCCGTGCTGACGGCCCAGGGCATCCCCCACAAGGTGCTGAACGCCAAGTTCCACGCCATGGAGGCGGACATCGTCGCCCAGGCGGGCCAGCCGGGGGCGGTGACCATCGCCACCAACATGGCCGGTCGCGGCACCGACATCGTGCTGGGCGGCAACTGGCAGGCGGAGATCGCCAAGCTGGAGGCGCCCGACGAGGCGCAGATCGCCGCCCTCAAGGCCGACTGGCAGCAGCGCCATGATGCGGTCATCGCGGCCGGCGGCTTGCATATCATCGGCACCGAGCGTCACGAGTCGCGGCGCATCGACAACCAGCTGCGCGGCCGTTCCGGCCGTCAGGGCGACCCGGGCTCCTCGCGTTTCTACCTCTCCATGGAAGATAGCCTGATGCGCATCTTCGCCTCGGAGCGGGTCACCGGCATGATGAAGAAGCTGGGCATGGAGTATGGCGAAGCCATCGAGCACCCCTGGGTGTCCAAGGCCATCGAGAACGCCCAGCGCAAGGTGGAGGCGCGCAACTTCGATATTCGCAAGAACCTGCTGGAGTTCGACGATGTGGCCAACGATCAGCGCAAGGTGGTCTACGAGCAGCGCAACGAGCTGCTGGAGGCCAGCGACATCGCCGAGACCATCAGCCTCATCCGCGCCGATGTGCTCAATGATGTCATCAGCCAGTACATCGTGCCCCAGTCCCTGGACGAGACCTGGGACATCACCGGCCTGCAGCAGCGCCTGCAGGCCGACTTCGGCCTGGAGTTGCCCATTGCCCAGTGGCTGGAGGAGGACAACAAGCTGTTCGAGGAGTTGCTGCGCGAGCGCATCATAGCGCAGGCCGAGGAGCAGTACCGTCACAAGGAGAGCCTGGTCGGCGCCGAGGTGCTGCGCCAGTTCGAAAAATCGGTGATGCTGCAGACCCTCGACAGCCTGTGGAAGGATCACCTGGCGGCCATGGACCACCTGCGGCAGGGGATTCACCTGCGCGGCTATGCCCAGAAGAACCCCAAGCAGGAGTACAAGCGCGAGTCCTTCGAGCTGTTCACCCGCATGCTGGATACCCTGAAACTGGATGTGGTGGGTGTACTCGGCCGGGTGCAGGTCCAGGCCCAGGATGTGGATGTCCTGGCCGAGCAGCGTCGCCGTGCCGAGGCCATGCCGCATACCTTCACCCATGCCGCGGCGGAAAATGCCCTGGCCGACGAGCCCGCGGCGGGCGAGGCGGAGCCCCAGGCCGGTCAGGCGCAGCCCTTGCCCTTCGTGCGGCCGGGACAGAAGGTGGGGCGCAACGATCCCTGCCCCTGCGGCTCCGGCAAGAAGTACAAGCAGTGCCACGGCCAGCTCGGCTGAGGGGCGCTGTGAATCCATTCCGAGGCGGCCATCAGGCCGCCTCGTTGTTAGCGACGACAGGATAAAACGAGGCGTCATGGACAAACCAAGACTCTGGGTGGCAGTGGGGGTGATCCAGGATCCCCTGGGGCGCATCTTCATCTGCCGGCGGCCCCAGGCGAAGCATCAGGGCGGCAAGTGGGAATTCCCCGGCGGCAAGGTGGAAGCGGGCGAGACGGTGCAGCAGGCCCTGGCCCGCGAGCTGGGCGAGGAGATCGGCATCCGGGTGACGGCGCTGGCGCCATTGCTGGAAATTCGGCACGACTATGCCGACAAGGCGGTGCTGCTGGATGTGTGGCGGGTCACCGGTTTCGATGGCCACCCCCACGGCCGGGAAGGGCAGGTGGCGCGCTGGGTCAGCCGGGCCGAGCTCGCCGGCTATGACTTTCCGGAGGGCAACCGGGCCATAGTGGCGCAGTTGCTGGCGGAGTGAGTGTCACTCCCGCGCCGGCGGGAGTTCGGACACGCCGCTCAGGGCGCGAGTATGTCGAGGGGGCGCGAGGGAATGGCCGGGTTGGCTTTTCGCGTCACGTCTCCCATTCGTCCCGCTGATCGACCCCGGGCTGGGTCGGCGTCGGCTCGCCGGGAATGCTCTTCTCTTCGTTGACCCACTCGCCCAGATCGATGAGCTGGCAGCGTTTGCTGCAGAAGGGGCGAAAGGGACTGTCCGGGCTCCAGGCCACGGGCTTGCCGCAGGTGGGGCAGGTGACGTGCAAAACCATGATTCTCCTCGGAATGGGCGCTGCAATGGGCCGATTATACGGGCCGGGACGGCAGCTGGCGACCCGGCTACCGGTCCTCATGCCCGGTGGCTGTTTCCCTGGGTCCCCGCCTGCGCGGGGACGACACCGGCTCTCGTCATGCCCGCGAAGGCGGGCAGCCAGGACATTCATCTTCGAGCTGTCGAGCCGCCAGCGGCAGCGTCAGCAACAGGCCAGCTCGAAGGGAATATCGCCCGCGGGGTGCTCGCCGGCGGGCAGGAAGCGGATGGCAAAGCGGCTGCGGTGGCCGCTGACGGTGGGGTAGTGACCGAGGCTCGCATCCAGGCGCACGCCGATGAGCTCGGCACCCTCGGCATTGTCCTGGTAGAAGCCGCCGCGGGCCACCTGGGACTGGTAGTGGCCGCTGTCGCGCCACAGCTGCAGCAGCAGCCCGGTGGCCTGGCGCAGCAGGGCCAGCTCCTGCAGCCAGCCGTCGCCGTCCTGACGGCGCCGGGCCTGGCTCTGGCTCTGCCAGTGATGCAGCACTGGCACGTCGAAGGGGCAGAGGCCGCCGGGAATGGCGAAACGCTGGCGAATGGCGCCCAGGAATTTATCCTCCTTGAGGCGGCTGCCGGGGCGCGGCGTGCGTGGCAGCTGGTGGGCCAGCTGCCCCAGCTGGCTGGCCAGGGCGTCCAGCTTGGCCTGATCCACGCCGGGCAGTCCGCTCCAGGCCGCCACCTTCTGCCGCTGGCGCTCCAGATCCTTCATCAGATCGGTGCGCATGTCGCAGCGCTCGGCCAGCTCGAGAAAGTCGAACAGGGCCCGAAAGAAACAGAAACTGTCGCGCTCGTTTTCCAGCGCCTGATTGGCGCCGAGCTGCTGGAACAGGGCATCGAAGCGCAGGTAGGTGCGGCTCTTCTCGTTCAGCGGAAATTCGTACTGGATCATGCTCATACCCTGGGCGGTCATGTGTCGGACCTAGTGTAACGGCATTGACCGTTCATGTTGAGAGGCCAGTTCCAGATATCGGCCATGCAGTGCCTGTACCCGGGCGCGCAGCGCCTCGGGCGCCGCCGGCTCGTTGTCCAGCAGGTCGTCGCCCCGCCGGCGGCGCTCGGCGCGCGGCAGCTGGGAGGCGAGGATGGCGCGCACCTGGGCCTCGTCCACGCCATCCCGCGCGCAGGTGCGGGCGATCTGGGTCGCCTCGCTCACATCCACCACCAGGGTGCGGGCCACCAGGGATTCCAGGCCATTTTCGAACAAGAGCGGCACCACCAGCAGGCAGTAGGGGCTGCTGGCGGCGGCGCAGTCGGCCAGCATCCGCTCGCGGATGAGCGGATGCAGCAGGGCGTTGAGCCAGCTCTTGGCCTGCGCATCGGCGAAGATGCGCTCGCGCAGCCGGCGGCGGTCCAGCTCGCCCTGCGGCGTCAGCAGGGCGCGGCCGAAGTGGGCAATGATGGCGGCCAGCGCCGGCTGGCCGGGGCGCACCAGGGCGCGGGCAATGTCGTCGGCGTCCACCACCCCGACCCCCAGTTCGGCGAACAGGCGCGCCACCGTGCTCTTGCCGCTGCCAATGCCGCCGGTCAGGCCGATGATGAGGCCGCTCATGCCAGCAGTGCCAGATACCAGCGGCCGAGGGCCGGGCCCCACAGCAGCGCCACCCAGCCTGCGACCGCCAGATAGGGGCCGAAGGGGAGCGGCTTGCCCGCCTGGTGGCGGCGCAGCAGCAGCAGGCTGATGCCGGCACAGGCACCCACCAGGGAGGAGAGCAGCAGGATGAGCGGCAGCGCCTGCCAGCCCAGCCAGGCGCCCAGGGCGGCCAGCAGCTTGAAGTCGCCGTAGCCCATGCCCTCCTTGCCGGTGGCCAGCTTGAACAGCCAGTAGAGGGACCAGAGCAGCAGGTAGCCGATGCTGGCGCCGAGTACCGCCTCCTGCAGGCTGACGAAGCCGCCGTCCAGATTGAAGAGCAGGCCGCCCCAGAGCAGGGGCAGGGTGAGCTGATCGGGCAGCAGCAGCTTGTCCAGATCGATGAAGCTGAGCGCCAGCAATGTCCAGCTGAGCAGCAGCGCCGCCAGCAGCGGAGCGCCGGGGGCGAACTGGGTGGCCACCGCCAGGCCGGCCAGGCCGCTCAGCAGCTCCACCAGCGGATAGCGGGGGGGGATGGGCTGCTGGCAGTGGCGGCAGCGGCCCCGCTGCCAGAGCCAGCTCAGCAGCGGCAGGTTCTCGCGGGCGCCCAGGGCATGGCCGCAGTGGGGGCAGGCGGAGCGCGGCACCCAGAGGTTGTAGCGCGCCGGGTAGCCATCCGGCGTCAGCG
The DNA here is from genome assembly GCA_041595355.1 of Aeromonadaceae bacterium. Taxonomy (GTDB): domain Bacteria; phylum Pseudomonadota; class Gammaproteobacteria; order Enterobacterales; family Aeromonadaceae; genus JBFHKO01. The sequence continues at coordinate 2,983 of JBFHKO010000089.1, read as the reverse complement.
GCTGCCCGAAGTAGTCGGCAAACTCCTGGCGCCAGCCGCGCTCCAGCATGATGGGCAGCCGGTGGATCACCACGTTCAGGAAGCTGCCTACCAGCAGCGAGAGCAGGGTCAGCAGGCCGTAATAGAGCCAGGGCAGCTGCTGGTAGAGGGAGTCAATCACGCCGTTACCTCGTTGTGTGTAGTGTCTTGGCCGGCGGCACGGCTCTCGCCATGCCCGCCTGCGCGGGAGCGACGGCCATGGCCAGATGGCGGCCTCGGGCCGCCGCTTACTTGATCACGCTGCCGAGCTTGAAGATGGGCAGGTACATGGCCACCACCAGGCCGCCGACCACCACCCCCAGCACCGCCATGATGATGGGCTCGATGAGGCTGGAGAGGCCATCCACGGCATCGTCCACCTGCTGCTCGTAGATGCCGGCCACCTTGGCGAGCATCTCGTCGATGGCGCCGGACTCCTCGCCGATCATCACCATCTGGGTCACCATGTCGGGAAACACCGCCTGGGTGCGCATGGCCACGTTCACCTGCATGCCGGCCATCACCTCGTCGCGCACCGCCAGTATGGCGCGGCGGTAGACCACGTTGCCCGAGGCGCCCGCCGCCGAGATGAGCGCCTCCACCAGCGGAATGCCGGCGGCGAAGGTGGTGGCCAGGGTGCGGGCGAAGCGGGCCATGGCCGCCTTGTGCAGTATCATGCCCACCACCGGCAGCTTCAGCAGCAGGCGGTCGGTGGCATCGCGCACCGCCTGGGAGCGGCGAAAGGCGCGCACATAAAAGAAGATGCCGGCGCCGATGCCGCCGAAGATGAGGTACCAGTAGTTTTGCAAAAAGCGCGACAGACCGATGACCAGCTGGGTGAAGGTCGGTAGCTCGGCGCCGAAACTGGAGAAGATCTCCTCGAACTGGGGCACCACGAACAGCAGCAGTATGGCGGTCACGACGATGGCCACCAGCACCACGGCGGCGGGGTAGAAGAGCGCCTTCTTGATTTTTGACTTGAGGGCCTCGGCCTTCTCGCGGTAGATGGCGACGCGATCGAAGATCTGCTCCAGGGCGCCGGACTGCTCGCCGGCCTCCACCAGATCGCAGTAGAGATCGTCGAACTGGCGCGGGTACTTGCGCAGCGCCTGGGTCAGGGGGGTGCCGGTTTCCACGTCGGCGCCGATCTCGGCCAGCAGGGTGCGCATGCCGCTCTTTTCGTGGCTGCGGGCCAGCATCTGCAGGGTCTGCACCAGGGGCACGCCGGCACCCAGCATGGTGCTGATCTGGCGGGTGGCCACGGCGATATCCATGGGCTTGATGGCATTGGACCAGCTGGCCAGCAGCGACTGGCGCTCGCGACGAATTTTGGTGACATTGATGCCCTGGCGGCGCAGTTCGCTGCGCACCTGTTCGGCGCTCTCGCCCTGCAGCTGGCCTTCAAGCCGGCCGCCCTGGCGGTTCAGCCCCTGCCAGCGGAAGGGGTAATAGGTCTTGGCCTGGGGGTTGCCCGGCGTCTTGCCGCGGGCCTTGCTGGGTGCCATTGCCATTCGTCGTCTTCCTTGTGGTATGCGGACAACAGGTGAGTCGTCATGCCCGCGAAAGCGGGCAGCGAGAGGATAGCCGTCCTCCCCGCCAAGTCTCCGTCCTCCCCGTCAATTCTCCGTCATCCCCGCGCAGGCGGGGATCCAGGGACTTCCCCGCCGTGGCCTGAGCGGATCGGGGTGGGGATTGTCAGGCACCGAGGCCGTTTCCCTGGGTTCCCGCTTTCGCGGGAACGACGGTGACTTTGTGCGTTCCCGTCCTGCCTGCAGCGATCTTTCAGCTGGTGACCCGGTTCACCTCGGCCAGGCTGGTGATGCCCTGGCGCGCCCGCTCCAGCGCCGACTGGCGCAGCGCCTGCATCCCCTGCTCGCGGGCGAGCTGGGCGATCTGCAGGGAGTTGCCGCCCTCCATGATGAGCTGGGCGATGCCCTCGCTCATGGGCATCAGCTCATAGATGCCGACCCGCCCCTTGTAGCCGCCGGTGCACTTGTCGCAGCCCTGGGGCCGGAACAGCTGGATGCCTGCCTGCACCTGGGCCGGGCTGTAGCCCATGGCCAGCAACTCGGCGGCGGGCACCGGCTCCGGCTGCTTGCAGTGCTCGCACAGCCGGCGTGCCAGCCGCTGGGCCATGATGAGGGAGACCGAGGAGGCGATGTTGAAGGCGGGCACCCCCATGTTCAGCAGCCGGGTCAGGGTCTCGGCGGCGGAGTTGGTGTGCAGGGTGGAGAGCACCAGGTGGCCGGTCTGGGCCGCCTTGATGGCGATCTCGGCGGTCTCCAGATCCCGGATTTCGCCCACCATCACCACGTCGGGATCCTGGCGCAGGAAGGCGCGCAGGGCGCCGGCGAAGGTGAGCCCCGCCTTGGGGTTGATCTGCACCTGGTTGATGCCCGGCAGGTTGATCTCCACCGGATCCTCGGCGGTGCTGATGTTGCGCTCGTCGGTGTTGAGCAGGTTGAGGCCGGTGTAGAGCGATACCGTCTTGCCCGAGCCGGTGGGGCCGGTGACGAGGATCATGCCCTGGGGCCGGTTGAGGGCCTCCAGGTAGCGCGCCTGCTGGGCCGGCTCGAAGCCGAGCTGGGTGATGTCCAGCCGCGCCGCCGAGGAGTCGAGAATACGCAGCACCATCTTCTCGCCCCAGAGGGTGGGCAGGCTGTTGACCCGCAGATCCACCGCCTTGTTGCGCGCCAGCTTGAGCTTGATGCGCCCATCCTGCGGCAGGCGCCGCTCGGCGATGTCCAGGCGCGCCATCACCTTGAGGCGCGCCGAGAAGCGGTTGGCCAGGTTTACCGGCGGGGTGGCGATTTCATACAGCAGGCCGTCGATGCGAAAGCGGATGCGGTACTTGTGCTCATAGGGCTCGAAGTGCAGATCCGAGGCGCCGCGGCGGATGGCATCCAGCAGCACCTTGTTGATGTACTTGACGATGGGGGCATCGTCCTCGCCGACCCCCGCCGGG
>JBFHKO010000088.1:0-9840 GCA_041595355.1 Aeromonadaceae bacterium | reverse complement strand
GTCGCGGATCAGCGCCAGGGTGGGCAGCGCCTGATACCAGGCCATGAACTCGCTGCGCGCCGCCAGTATGATGAGCTCGGCCTGGCGGGCCGCCTGTTTGCGCGCACTCTGGTTCTCGGCGATGACCTCCTGCAGATCGTCCACCGTGTACAGGTAGGCATCCGCCAGATTGCCCACCTCCTCCTCGATGTCCCGCGGCACGGCCAGATCGATGAGCAGCATCGGCTTGTGGCGCCGCTGCTTGAGGGCGCGCTCCACCAGCCCCTTGCCGAGAATGGGCAGCGGGCTGGCGGTGGAGCTGAGCACCAGATCCACCTCGGGCAAAATGGCCGGTATCTCGTCCAGGGTGATGACATCGGCCCCCCACTCCTGGGCCAGGGCCTGGGCCCGCGCCAGGGTGCGGTTGGCCACCGTCATGTGCTGGATGGACTGGCTCTGCAGATGGCGGCCGGCCAGCTCGATGGTTTCGCCGGCGCCGATGAGCAGCACCCGGATCTGAGCCAGGTTGGCGAAGATCTGCCGCGCCAGGCTGACGGCGGCAAAGGCCACCGACACCGCATTGGCGCCGATATCGGTCTCGGTACGCACCTGCTTGGCCACCCCGAAGCTGCGCTGGAACAGCCGCCCCAGCAGGGCGCGCACCGTGCCCTGCTTCTGAGCGGTCTGGAAGGCCTGCTTGAGCTGGCCGAGGATCTGGGGTTCCCCCAGCACCAGGGAGTCGAGTCCGCAGGCCACCCGCATCAGGTGGCGCACCGCCTCGCTGTCGCTGTGGCTGTAGACGCTGGTTTCCAGCTCCTCGGCGGACAGGTGCTGATAGTGCTGCAGCCAGCTGCGCAGGGGCGCCTCGCCGACGCCGGGTTCGACGCAGCAATAGAGCTCGGTGCGGTTGCAGGTGGACAGGATCACCCCCTCCCTGACGCCGGGTTGCCCGGCCAGCGCCACCAGGGCCGCATCGATGCGCTCGGGACCAAACGCCACCCGTTCCCGCAACGAGAGCGGGGCCGTCTTGTGGTTCACGCCGAGTACGAACAGCTGCATCAAGATAACGAACTGACCAGGATGGAAACAAAGCGTCATTCTATGTGAAAGGGCGAGGCTTTGAAAGCAAGGGGGCTGGCCCTATACTGTGGGGTCTGCCCTAGGAGGTCCCGTGAACCTGTCGCGCCTTATGCTCATCGGCCTGGCCCTGCTGCTCAGTGCCTGTGCCACCCGTCCCCCCGAACCCCAATATGACGATGCCCGCTGGCGCGCCCAACGGGCACAGCTGGAGGCGCTGACCCACTGGACCCTCTCCGGCAAGCTGGCCATCACCAGCGCCAAAGGCAACGGGTCGGCGCGCCTCTACTGGGAGCAACGGGGCGACGATTACCGGCTCAATCTCTCCAGCCTGCTCGGCACCCGCATCATGGACATGCACAAGACAGGCTCGCGCATCGCCATCACCGACGACCGGGGAGAGGAGCATGTGGCCAAGGATCCCGACGCCCTCATCTATCAGCTGACCGGCTGGCATCTGCCGGTGGCGCAACTGCCCATCTGGATCAAGGGGCTGCCGGGTCAGGCCCGCTATCAGCTGGGCAATGACGGCCGCCTGCAGCAGGTGCGTACCGCCGAATGGCGCCTCGACTACCAGGGCTTCGAACCCCAACAGGGCTGGTTACTGCCCAGCCGCATGGAACTCAATGGCCCCGAGACCCGCATCCGCATGGCCATCAACCAATGGCAGGTGGGGCCATGAATACCCTCTGGTGGCCGGCACCGGCCAAGCTGAACCTGTTCCTGCATATCAATGGCCGCCGCCCGGATGGCTATCATGAACTGCAGACGCTGTTCATCTTCCTCGAGCATGGCGACCGGCTGGCCTTCGAGGTGGATGACAGCGATGCCGTCAGCCTTACCCCGCCCATGCCGGACGTGCCCCTGGAGCAGAATCTCATCTACCGCGCCGCCATGCTGCTCAAGGCCCTGAGCCCCCGGCCCCTGGGGGCCCGCATTCGGCTCGACAAGCGCCTGCCCATGGGCGGCGGCATCGGTGGCGGCTCCGCGGATGCCGCCACCACCCTGGTGGCGCTCAACCAGCTGTGGCAGCTGGGGCTGGACGACGAGGCCCTGGCCGAGCTCGGCCGCCAGCTGGGTGCCGATGTGCCGGTGTTCGTGCGCGGGCGGGCGGCCTTTGCCGAGGGGGTGGGTGAGCGGCTGACGCCGGTGCAGGTACCCCGGAAGTGGTATCTGGTACTGGTGCCGCCCTGCCACGTCGCCACCGCCCGGATCTTCCAGGATCCCGCACTCATTCGAGATACACCCAAGCAGAATTGGTCGGAATTGAGATCTGGCGCACGGAAAAACGATTGCGAACCGCTGGTCAAAAAGGCCTACCCTGAGGTTGCCAAGGCGTTGGAGTGGTTGCTAGAATATGCGCCGTCAAGAATGACGGGCACTGGAGCCTGTGTCTTCGCCGAATTTGATGAGGAGCAGGAGGCCCGGAAGGTCTTGGCACAAGTGCCGAACTGGCTACAGGGGTTTGTAGCACGAGGGGCAACCCTATCACCCCTCCAGACCGTTTTGCAACAGGTTTGTGAGCGCACACCCGCGTGCCGCTGACGGACCCGTTCATGGCCCGAGCGGCTGTCATATGACGCCCGCCGGCCTCCCCCACACAGGACGCAACCCAGAGGTTAATACTGTGCCTGACATGAAGCTGTTTGCTGGAAATGCCACCCCCGAACTCGCCCAAAAGATCGCCGATCGTCTGTTCACCAAACTGGGCAGCGCTACCGTCAGTCGCTTCAGCGACGGCGAGATCAGCGTACAGATCAACGAGAATGTACGTGGCGGTGATATCTTCATCATCCAGTCCACCTGTGCCCCGACCAACGACAACCTGATGGAACTGATCGTCATGGTCGACGCCATGCGCCGCGCCTCTGCCGGACGCATCACCGCCGTGATCCCCTACTTCGGCTATGCGCGCCAGGATCGCCGCGTTCGCTCCGCCCGGGTGCCCATCACCGCCAAGGTGGTCGCCGACTTCCTCTCCAGCGTGGGTGTGGATCGCGTGCTGACCGTGGATCTGCACGCCGAGCAGATCCAGGGCTTCTTCGATGTGCCGGTAGACAACGTGTTCGGCAGCCCGGTGCTGCTGGAAGACATGAAGGCCCGCCAGCTGACCGACCCGGTGATCGTCTCCCCGGACATCGGCGGTGTGGTGCGCGCCCGTGCCATCGCCAAGCTGCTGGATGACACCGATATCGCCATCATCGACAAGCGCCGCCCGCGTGCCAACGTGGCCCAGGTGATGCATCTCATCGGTGACGTTGCCGGCCGCGACTGCATCATCGTCGACGACATGATCGACACCGGCGGTACCCTGTGCAAGGCGGCCGAGGCCCTCAAGGAGCGCGGCGCCAAGCAGGTGCTGGCCTATGCCACCCACGCCGTCTTCTCCGGCACCGCGGCCAAGAACATCAGCGAGTCCATGATCGACGAAGTGATTGTCACCGACTCCATCCCGCTGAGCGATGCCATGCGCGCCGTCAGCAAGGTGAAGCTGCTGACCCTGAGCCCCATGCTGGCCGAGGCCATTCGTCGCATCAGCAACGAAGAGTCCATCTCGGCCATGTTCGAGCACTAAGCGAACCTGCGGCTTAACGCGCGGCCCCCATCATGGGGGCCGCGTCATTTTCGGCGCCGGCCCCCCGCGCCGGAGGGCGGCCGTGCTCAGTTCCCCCCTGACGGCGCAGCCCCTTCTTCCGGCCTGGCAACAGACAAACGGATTTTTTCTCCCCTTTGGGTGTCTAACCAGCTGACAGTCACCACGACGCGCCGGCCGGTGCCGGTTTGTCGGCAGACTCACGGGAGCTCATCATGCATACATCCACACTGCTGGCGGCGGCGCTGCTGGGGTTGTTGGCCAGCGGTTCGCTGCAGGCACAACAGGGCGAGAGTCTCTATCAGCGGGACGAAGCCAAGCCGGATCGGACACACCAGAACGCAGCCCCCCAGGCCGAGCGGGCCACCCCCCGCTACGGCACCAAAGGGGATCTCATCGGCGAGGAGAAACGGCGGCTGCCCTACCGGCGCGCCGAATCGGACCGCCCCCGGGATCGCTAGCCAGCGGCCATACCGCTTACTCCGCGGCCAACGGATGGCGTTCAAGTCGGGCTCCCTTGCGGGAGCCTTTTTTGTCGCCGGCTCAGCTACGCAGGCCGATGCCCCTGTCGATCAACCACCAGGCGGTGGCATAGAGCACGGCGGTGAAACTCAGGATCAGGCCATAGGCCAACGACAGGGGCACGTCCGACACGCCAAGAAAGCCGAAGCGGAAGGCATTGACCATGTAGAGGATGGGATTGCCCTGGGAGAGCCCTTGCCAGAAGGGCGGCAACAGCTCGATGGAGTAGAAGACGCCTCCCAGGTAGGTGAGCGGCGTCAGCACGAAGGTCGGGATGATGCTGATGTCATCGAAACTCTTGGCAAACAGCGCATTCAGCAACCCGGCCAGGGAGAAGAGGGTCGCGGTCAGCACCAGGGTCGCCACTATGCTGAGCGGCGAATGCACCTGCAGGGGCACGAAGAAGAGCGACACCGCGGTGACGATACCGCCCACCAGCAGGCCCCGGGTCACACCGCCGGCCACGAAGCCCAGAATAATCACATAGTTGGGTACCGGCGCCACCAGCATCTCCTCGATGAAGCGCTGGAACTTGGCACTGTAGAAGGAGGAGGCCACATTGGAATAGGAGTTGGTGATCACCGACATCATGATGAGGCCGGGCACGATGAACTCCATGTAACTGACGCCGTGCATCTGGCCGATGCGGCTGCCGATGAGGTTGCCGAAGATGACAAAGTAGAGGGTCATGGTGATGGCCGGCGGCACCAGGGTCTGCACCCAGATGCGGGTGAAACGGGTGATTTCCTTGGTCACTATGCTCTTGAAGGCGATCCAATATACGCTGCGATTCATGCCTTGCGTCCCTCTTCCACCAGTTTGACAAACAGCTCTTCCAGCCGATTGGCCTTGTTGCGCATGCTGAGCACCCCGATGCCCTGGGCCGACAGCTGCTCGAACAGGGAATTGAGGCCGTTGCGCTTGTCCACCTCCACCTCCAGGCTCTGCTCACCGAGCACCCGGCAGACGAAACCGTCCAGGATCAGCGTCTCCACGGGCTGCGCCAGATCCAGCACGAAGGTTTCCACATGCAGCTTGCCCAGCAAGCTGCGCATGCTGGTATTTTCGACGATGCGCCCCTTGTCGATGATGCCGATATTGCGGCACAGCATCTCCGCCTCCTCCAGGTAGTGAGTGGTGAGAATGATGGTCACGCCGCTGGCATTGAGCTCCCGCAGGAAGTGCCACATGGAGCGGCGGATCTCGATGTCCACCCCGGCGGTCGGCTCATCCAGGATCAGCAGCCGCGGCTCGTGCATCAGGGCGCGGGCTATCATCAGCCGCCGCTTCATGCCGCCGGAAAGGGTGCGGGCCTGCTGGTCGCGCTTGTCCCACAGATCCAGCAGCGTCAGGTATTTCTCGGCCCGTTCGCCGGCCAGGGAGCGTGGCACCCCGTAGTAACCCGCCTGGTTGACCACGATCTGCTGCACCTTCTCGAACTGGCTGAAGTTGAACTCCTGAGGCACCAGGCCAATCTGGGCCTTGGCCTCCTCCAGCTGGGTATCGATGTCATAGCCGAACACCCGGACCGAGCCGGCCGTCTTGTTGACCAGCGAGCTGATGATGCCGATGGTGGTGGACTTGCCGGCACCGTTGGGTCCGAGCAGCGCGTAGAAATCACCTTCCTGCACCGACAGATCGATGCCCTTGAGCGCCTCGACGCCCCCCTTGTAGGTTTTGCTGAGCGCCGAGATTTCGAGTGCCTGCATGAGCCCTCACTCCTGAATGGGGAGCAGGCGCCGAGGATGGCGCCTGCAAAACATGAACCTGTCCGCCGCTGAATGACGTCAGGCCGCCTGCCCGACCGGCATCATGCCAGCGGGACCACCTTGCCGATGAAGCGCAGATTGCGGTAGTGCTGGGCATAGTCGAGCCCGCACCCCACCACGAACTCATCGGGAATGGAGAAGCCAATCCACTCCACCGGCACCGCCACCTCGCGGCGAGAGGGTTTGTCCAGCAGGGTGCAGATGGCCAGGGAGCGGGGCTCCCGCAGCGACAGGATCTCGCGCACCTTGCCCAGGGTATGGCCGGTATCGATGATGTCTTCGACGATCAATACATCCTTGCCCTCGAGCTCGCCGTCCAGATCCTTGAGGATGCGCACCTCGCGGCTGTTGTGCATCTGGTCGCCGTAGCTGGAGGCGGTCATGAAATCCAGCGACACCGGCACCTCGATGTGGCGGCACAGATCCGCCAGAAAAATGCAGGATCCGCGCAGCAATCCCACCAGCACCAGCTCCTGGCTGCCCTGATAATGGCGGTTGATGGCCTGTCCCAGCTCGGCGATGCGCGCCTGCAGCTCGGTCTCCGGGATCATCACCTCCACCCTGTGTTGCATCATGTTACCAACCTTTATCCTGTCTGCGTGTACCTGCGCCCCCACGGGGCGTTCGAAGCGGCCAATGATAGCACCATCCGCCGTCGCCGGCACAAGAGAGACGCCCGGCCTCGGGCGAAGATCATGCCACATCAGGGGCGCCGGCCTGAACCGGCCGTCGGAACACACAGCCACGCGAAATGAAAGGCGGCGGATGGCCAAGCAGGACTAGAAACGGTAACTGGCCCGGATGCCAAGGTAGGCGTGGCGCGGCCCCTCCTGGCGCACCTGGGGCGCCAGCATCAGACCATCGACAAGCCAGGCTCCCATCAGGCCGCCGAGTGCATTGGCGCCGGCATCCAGCAACGAGAAGCTGCCATCTATGCTGTACTGCACCCCCTCGCCCAGCAGGCCGGCCGCGGCCGAGGTGCCGAACCCGACCCAGAACCGATCGTACTGCGGCCAGTAGTGTTCGGAGAGCGCCGTCACGCTGCCGCCAATGACGGCCCCGCCGATGACGTGGCTCAGCTCGCTATTGAAGCTGTCATTGGCCAGCGTTGGCAACGGCAGGCTCAACAGCAGGCCACACAAGAGCCCCATGGCTTGTTTCATCTCAATCCCTCCTGGTTGCCCCGCCGCGCCCTTCTCGCACAGCGGAGGGAGCGCCTTGCTTGAAGTGTTGATGCCGACGCCACTAAATGCCAGCCGAGCAGGCCCCGTCGCGCTCCGGCAGGCAGACGCACAGCGTCACTTTTGGCTACAATGGTCGCCTCTTGTCCCGACGCCGGTATTTATGAACTCAGCTCAACGCCCCCTGCGCGACCAGGCCTGGCTGCAGATCGCGGTCAGCCTCTCCAGCTCCATGCCCGACGAGCTGCAATTCCAGCGCCTGGTGCAGGCCATCGATGATGTGCTGCCCTGCGATGCCGTGGCACTGCTGCAGCTGCGGGAAGGCGAGCTGGTGCCGGTGGCTAGCCGCGGCCTGGCCCCCGAGCTCATCGGCCAGCATTTTCGCCCTGCCGAGCATCCGCGGCTGCAGGCCATTCTTGCCTCCCGGGAGCCGGTCCGCTTTCCGGCGGATGCCCCGCTGCCCGACCCCTTCGACGGCTGGCTGGCCGCCGACAGCGAGCGCATCGCCGATGTGCATGCCTGCATGGGCTGCAGCCTTTATGTGGAGCGCCAGCTGGTGGGGGTGCTGACCCTGGATGCCCTCCAGCCCGGCGCCTTCGACGAGGTGGACGACATGACGGTGGCCGCCTTCGGCGCCCTGGCGGCCGCCACCCTGCGCAACGTGGCCCTGATCCGCACCCTGGAGGCCACCAGCGAGCAGCAACGCGCCCTGGCCCGGGAGCTGGTGCAGGAGGCGCGTCGGCGCGAGGGCGAACTGATTGGCCGCAGCCCGGCCCTGCAGGCGCTGCGCCAGGAGATCCGCCTGGTAGCCGCCACCGATCTGGCGGTGCTCATCATGGGCGAGACCGGCACCGGCAAGGAGCTGGTGGCGCGCACCCTGCACGCCCAGTCGCGCCGGGCCGAACAGGCGCTGGTGCATGTCAACTGTGCGGCCCTGCCCGAGTCCATCGCCGAAAGCGAACTCTTCGGTCACGTCAAGGGGGCCTTTACCGGCGCCATCGGCGATCGGCCCGGCAAGTTCGAACTGGCCGATGGCGGCACCCTGTTTCTGGACGAGATCGGCGAACTGCCGCTCGGCCTGCAGGCCAAGCTGCTGCGCGCCCTGCAACAAGGTGAAATCCAGCGTGTCGGCGCCGATCGGGCACTGCGGGTGGATGTGCGCCTCATCGCCGCCACCAACCGGGATCTGGAGCAGGAGGTGGCCGAAGGGCGTTTTCGCGCCGATCTCTACCACCGCCTCAAGGTCTACCCCCTGAACGTGCCGCCGCTGCGGGAGCACCGCGACGATCTGGACGTGCTCTGCGGTTACTTCCTCGATCAGGCGCGGGGCAAGCTGGGTCTCAAGCAGATTGGCCTGCATCCCCTGGCGCTGCTGGCCCTGAAGCAGTATGACTGGCCCGGCAACGTGCGCGAACTGGAGCATCTGCTGATGCGTGCCAGCCTCAAGGCCACCCGCGGCGGCGAAGCGCGGCCGCTGATCCGCGCCGAGCACCTGGATCTCAGCGAGCTGCCGGCCCCGGCGATCACCTCCGCCAGCCAGGCCGCTGAGCCCCGGCCTGCGGAGGACGAGCCCCCCCTGCCCGCCGGCGGCCTGCGAGAGGCCGTGGATAGCTGCCAGCGGCAACTTATCCAGCAGGCACTGGCGGCACACCATGACAACTGGAGCGCCGCCGCCCGCAGCTTGCAAGTGGACCGGGCCAACCTGACGCGCCTGGCCCGGCGACTGGGACTGACCTGATGTCCAGCCGCATACCGACTTCATTCAACCACGCCGAGCCCCAGGACTACCTCGCCCGGCACCACTCAACAGAAGGCATCAGATGATGATGACAAGAGAGGCACTGACGCTGCTGAGCGTCCTGCTGACCGGCACACTGGGCATGGCCAGGGCCGATACCCTGAAGATGGAGTGCGACACCCGCGGACCCAACAGCGCCTACTGCGAATACATCAAGCAGCGCTTCGAAGCCGAGACGCCCCACCAGCTGCAGTTCGTGAGCTTGCCCACCAGCACCACCGAGAAGTGGCCGCTGCTGCAGCAGGTGTTCATCGCCCGGGATGGCTATGCCCTGGATCTGCTGCTGGTGGATACCATCTGGCTGGGGCTGCTGGATCCACATCTGCTGGATCTCACCGCACAGGTCCGGGATATGGCCCCCGACTTCATCCCCTCCGCCTGGCAGAGCAACATCGTCCACGGCCGCATCAAGGCGATACCGGACTCCGTGACCGCCGGCATGCTCTACTACCGCCAGGATCTGCTGGAAAAGTACGACGAACAGCCGCCGCAAACCTGGACTGAGCTGGAACGCATCGCCCGCCGCATACAGGCGGCCGAACGCGCCAGCGGCCACCCGCAATTCTGGGGCCTGCTGATCCAGGGAAAATTGAGCGAGGCGCTGACCTGCAATGCCCTGGAGTGGGTGGCCTCCCACCAGGGGGGCAGCCTGGTGGAAGATGACGGTCGCATCAGCGCCAACAACCCCCGGGCCGCCAAGGCCCTGGACACCGCCGCCGGCTGGATTGGCAGCATCACGCCCACCAGCGCGCTGGAATACACAGAAGAGTCCGCCCTGGCGCTGTTCCAGAAGGGCGACGCCCTGTTCATGCGCCACTGGCCGGACGCCTACCTGCAGACCCAGGAGGCCAACAGCCTGCTCCGGGGCAAGGTGGGGGTTGTGCCCCTGCCCCGGGGCGAGCAGCAGGGTCAGCACGCCGC
>JBFHKO010000087.1:0-9907 GCA_041595355.1 Aeromonadaceae bacterium | reverse complement strand
TGCCCTCGCTGGTGAACTACCTGCTGCCCGCGCTCATCCTCAGCCACTATGTCCCCCTCAGCCAGCCCCAGCCCAGAGATGAAGTTGTCGAGCTGAAGCGGGGGGCCCGGCGCATTTTGCTGCTGTTCCTGCTGACCATCGCCTCGGCGGTCACCTTTCACGGCGTGCTGCACCTGCCGCCGGTGGTGGGCATGATGATGGGCCTGGCCTATCTGCAATTTTTCGGCTATTTCCTGCGCAAGACCCTGCCCCGGTCCCTGGAAAAAAAGCGCGCCCGCGCCCTCAGCAACCATGACGAAGAGGCGCTGCGCCGCCTGGGGCTGGTGGTCCCCTTCGACGTCTTCAAACGAATTTCCGATGCCGAATGGGACACCCTGCTCTTTTTCTACGGTGTGGTGATGTGCGTCGGCGGCCTGAGCCTGCTCGGCTACCTGAACCTGGCCTCCGAGACGATCTATGCCCAGGGCAATCCCATCATCGCCAACATACTGATAGGGCTGCTATCGGCCGTCATAGACAATATTCCCATCATGTACGCCGTGCTGGTCATGGAGCCGCAGATGTCGCTGGGCAACTGGCTGCTGGTGACCCTGACCGCCGGCGTCGGCGGCAGCCTGCTCTCCATCGGCTCGGCCGCCGGGGTGGCGCTGATGGGGATGGCGCACGGCAAGTATACCTTCTTCGGGCACCTCAAATGGACCCCGGTGATCGCCCTGGGCTACGCCGCCAGCATAGTGACCATGCTCTGGCTGGAGAGTGCCGCCTTCGGCGGCTGAGCGCGCCCGGGACCGCGCCCGTATCAGCCCCGCCTGCGCCACAGGGTCAGCTGCGCCAGGCTGTGCTGGTATTTGCGCGCCGTCTCGCGGATGACGAAAGGGATATCCCGGGGCGGGGCCAGCTCCTCGAAATCAACGGCCAACAACCGCTGCAGCGCCTGATGGCTGCCGAGCGCCTCGCCGTTTTCCCGTACCCCGCCGAGCCAGTTGCTCCGGGGCGTGAACGCCTCCAGCCAGGTATAGGGCGAGCTCAGCATCAGGATGCCGCCCGGCTTCAGCCGCCGGGCGATCTCCGCCAGGAAGCGCGCAGGCTCGCGCAGCCGATCGATGAGATTGGCGGCCAGCACCAGATCGTAGTCCCGGTAGCCGGGCTTGAGATTGCAGGCATCGCCCTGGCTGAAGTGGACCCGGGCCGCCTGCCCGGCCGAGATACCGCAGTCACTCAGGCTGGCCTCGCGGTACGCCAGCAGCTCGCCCTCCACCGGCAGCGCATAGCGGAAGTGCTCCCGCGCCGCCAGCGCCAGCGCCACGTCGATGAAACGGGCCGAGTAATCCACCCCGTCGACCTCGGCAAAGTGGGCAGCCAGCTCAAAACTGGCCCGCCCCACGGCACAACCGATATCCAGTGCCTTGCCGCCGGCCGGGCACAGCTCGGCGGCGATACTGGCCAGAGTACGGGCATAGTTGGCCACCCCGAAATGCTCGGGGCCGTAGTGGCACTCCAGATACTGGGCCACCAGGGTGTCGGTTTCATAGGGGTTGACGTACTCCGGCTCCCGGTGCCGTGACACCAGATAGCGAAAACCGGCATGCTGGAAGAAGTGGCGCCGGAAGGCGTAGCGGGCGGCGCGCAGGGCCAGGTTACCGGTCGAGATCCAGCTGCCCCCCTTGATGAGGGTGTGGCGGCCATCGAAGGTCGGCACCGAGAAATCATCGTAGAGCGGATGCACCCGGAAGCCCTCGAAACCGTCGATGGCGGTGCGGGTCCACTGCCAGACGTTGCCCAGCAGATCGTAGAACTCGCCGTGGCGAAAATGGTCCACCGGACAGGGCGAGGCCCACCAGGCCAGATTGATGTTGCCCGGGGTGGCCGGATCGCCCACTGTGGTGGGCCATTTTGGCTGATCACCGGGTACCCGGGCGCGCAGGGCCAGCCACTCGGCCTCGCTTGGCAGCTGCACCGGCAGCCCGGTCTGCGCCGCCTTCCAGCGGCAGAAGGCCGAGGCCTCGAGCTGGTTCACCTCCACCGGCCAGTCCCAGGGCATGGGAACCTCGTCGCACATCAGGCGCAGCCGCAGCTGATCCGGTTCATCGGGTGAACCGACCCAGAAGCTCGGCATCAGCGCCGCAGAAAACTCGCGCCAGTGCCACCCCTCCTCGCTCCACCAGCGCCGCTCCCGGTAGCCGCCGGCCAGCACGAAGTCCAGGTACTCGGCATGGCTGACCAGCATCCGGCTAGCCTGGAAGGGCGCCAACTGCACGCGCCGCTGGCCATACTCGTTGTCCCAGCCGTAGGTGGCGTCGCTGTCCGGCTTGCCGAGCCGCACCTCGCCACCGGGCACGGCCACCAGCTCGTTGGCCGGCACCTCGGCCCGCAGCCAGCGCGCCAGCGGACAGACAGGCCACGCCGGCAGCGACCGCACCCATGCCAGCGGCAGCTGGCGGATGAGCACCGACGAGGTCTCAAGATGGATGCGCTCATGCTCGACGCCCATCAGGATCACCCAGGCGGGGCTTTCCCAGCTGATGGGCAACTCCAGTGGCATGCTGCAAATGAAGTCGGCCACCCGCTCCCGGACTCGGGCGCGATAATCCTTCAACTGCGCCACCGACGGCCAGGCGTAGTGGCGCTCATCCAGATCGTCCCAGCTCATCTCGTCGACGCCGATGGCCAGCATGGCCTCGATATCGGCATCCAGCCGCTCGGTGATCAGCCCGGCCGCCAGCAGCTTGTTGATGAAGAAAACCACCGTGTGGCCGTAATAGAAGATGAGCGGGTGGCGCAGGGGAATGGCCTTCTCGAACCAGGCCTCCTCGCAGGCCAGGCAATCGAACAGCCGCTCGTAGAGATCCTGGGTCTGCAGACAATACGCCAGCAGCTCCTGACGCTTGACCTCCGCCGAGTCCCCCTCCAGCCAGGGGGTGCGGGTCGGCGCCGCCAGACCGGAGCGGGAATCATCACCAGGCCGGGCATCCGGCGGCGTCGGGCATTCTGTCGTGGTCACGTCAGGGTATCCTTAGTCGTTATGGCTGGCGGCGCGTGAGGGGCAGCCAGACCGTCACACCCAAGGTTTAAGTGTAACCACTCCAAAACATCAGGCCACCCCGAGCCGGCTGGCAGGGGGTGGCCTGATGAAACGGCGGCGGGATCTCCCGCACCGATGCCGGCGGCGGGCCGGCCAGCTTTCGGGCGCCGTTACTTCTGCACCTGGGGCCGCAGCGCCGGGAACAGGATGACGTCGCGGATGGTGTGGCTGTTGGTGAACAGCATCACCAGCCGGTCGATGCCGATGCCCTGGCCGGCGGTGGGGGGCAGGCCGTGCTCCAGCGCCGTGACGAAGTCGGCATCATAGAACATGGCCTCGTCGTCACCGGCTTCCTTGTGGCGAACCTGCTCCATGAAGCGCTCGGCCTGATCCTCGGCATCATTGAGCTCGGAGAAGCCGTTGGCTATCTCGCGGCCGCCGATGAAGAACTCGAAGCGATCGGTGATGGCCGGGTTCTTGTCGTTGCGGCGCGCCAGCGGGGACACCTCGGCCGGATACTCGGTGATGAAGGTCGGCTGCAGCAGCTGGGCTTCGGCGGTCTCCTCGAAGATGGCGGTGATGGCGTGGCCCAGGCCCCAGCTGGAGTGGGTCTGGATCTCGAGGGTGCGGCAGATCTCCAGAGCGCGCTCCAGATCCAGCAGATCCTCGGGCTCGATGTCCGGACCGTACTTGAGGATGGCATCGGTCATGGAGAGGCGCTGGAACGGCTGGCCGAAGTCGAGCTCGAAGCCCTCTTCCCCTTCCTTGGCGTAGCGGATCTTGGTGGTCCCCAGGATATCCTGGGCCAGGGTGCGCAACATCTCCTCGGTCAGATCCATCAGATCATTGAAGTCCGCATAGGCCATGTAGAACTCGAGCATGGTGAACTCGGGATTATGGCGCACCGAGATACCTTCGTTGCGGAAGTTGCGGTTGATCTCGTACACCCGTTCGAAGCCACCCACCACCAGCCGCTTCAGATAGAGCTCGGGGGCGATGCGCAGGTACATGTCGATATCCAGCGCATTGTGGTGAGTGACGAAGGGACGGGCGGAAGCGCCGCCGGGAATGACCTGCATCATGGGGGTTTCCACTTCCATGAAGCGCTTGGCATTCAGGAAGTTGCGGATACCGTTAATCACCTGGATACGGGTGACGAAGGTCTTGCGGGACTCCTCGTTGGCAATCAGATCCAGATAACGCTGACGGCAACGGGCTTCCTGATCGGTCAGCCCCTTGTGCTTCTCCGGCAACGGCCGCAGCGCCTTGGTCAGCAGACGGATGCCACCCACATGCACCGACAGCTCGCCGGTGTTGGTACGAAAGACGGTCCCTTCCACGCCGACGATGTCGCCCAGATCCCACTTCTTGAACTGCTCGTTGTAAAAGCCTTCCGGCAGATCATCCCGGGTCACGTAGATCTGCACCTTGCCGCCCATGTCCTGCAGGGTGGCAAAGGAGGCCTTGCCCATGATGCGGCGGGTCATGATGCGCCCGGCGATGCTCACCTTCGCATTCAGGTCGGCCAGCTCGTCGGCGCTCTTGTCGCCGTATTGGGCATGGATGTCGCAAGAGAGCGTGTCACGGCGGAAATCGTTGGGGAACGGATTGCCCTGCTCGCGCAGGGCCGCCAGCTTGGCGCGCCGCTGGGTCATCTCGTTGTTGAGCTCGGCGACATCCAGCTCCGGGGTTGGGATGTGTTCTGACATGATGTTCTCGCTTCCTTACAGGCCAGACTTCAGGCTGGCTTCGATAAACTTGTCCAGATCCCCGTCCAGCACCGCCTGGGTGTTGCGGGTTTCCACACCGGTACGCAGATCCTTGATGCGGGCATCGTCCAGCACATAGGAGCGGATCTGACTGCCCCAGCCGATATCGGACTTGGTGCTTTCCAGGGCCTGTTTCTCGGCGTTCTGCTTCTGAATTTCCAGCTCGTAGAGCTTGGCCTTCAGCTGCTTCATCGCCTGGTCCTTGTTCTTGTGCTGGGAACGGTCGTTCTGGCACTGGACCACGGTGTTGGTGGGGATGTGGGTGATCCGCACCGCGGACTCGGTCCGGTTGACGTGCTGACCACCGGCACCCGAGGCGCGGTAGACGTCGATGCGCAGATCCGCCGGGTTGATCTCGATCTCGATGTCGTCGTCGATCTCTGGATAGACGAAGGCGGAGCAGAAGGAGGTATGACGACGGCCACCGGAGTCGAAGGGCGACTTGCGCACCAGGCGATGCACGCCGGTTTCGGTACGCAGCCAGCCGAAGGCGTATTCACCGGTGAACTTGATGGTGGCGGACTTGATGCCGGCCACTTCCCCCTCGGAGCATTCGATGAGCTCGGGCTTGAAGCCGTGGGCATCACCCCAGCGCAGGAACATGCGCAGCAGCATGTTGGCCCAGTCCTGGGCCTCGGTACCACCGGAGCCGGACTGGATGTCCATGTAGCAGTCGGAGGCGTCATGGGGACCGGCGAACATGCGCCGGAATTCAAGATCGGCAAGTTTCTTCTCGAGGGCGGCCAGCTCGGCCTGCGCCTCCTGGAAGGTCTGCTCGTCCTCGCCCTCGACGGCCAGATCGACCAGCATGGCCACATCATCGGCCCCCTGGGTCAGATCGTCGATGGTGGCGACCACGGCCTCCAGCGCCGCGCGTTCCTTGCCCAGGGACTGGGCGCGCTCGGGATCGTTCCAGACATCCGGCTGTTCCAGCTCGGCACTGACCTCTTCTAGACGCTCTTTCTTGGCATCGTAGTCAAAGGTACCCCCTCAGGAGCTCTGTCCGCTCAGACAGCTCCTTGAGTGTATTCAATACGGGATTCACTTCGAACATGAAGGACTCTCTAGGTTGGATGGGATGAAAAAGCGCAGCATTTTACCCAATCGAACGCGGAATAGACAGCAAAAAGCCGGGATTTTCCCGGCGGCTGCCGGGGCTCAGCGCGGTTGCAGCTGCGTCACCAGCAGCTGCAGGCTGCGCTGGCCGCGCCACTCGTTGACATCCAGCCGGTAGGCCAGCTCGGCCCGCTGGATGGCGGCATCCGGCCAACAGTCGAGATCCACGTTGAAGGCGATGGCATCCAGGCTGGGGCCACCGGCTTCGGCCTGTACCTGCAGCTTGAGGTGCTTGCCCCCCACCAGCCGCTGACTGAGCAGGCGGAAGTGACCATCGAAGCAGGGCTCGGGAAAGGCCTGGCCCCAGGGGCCGCCGGCGCGCAGCAGCTCGGCCAGCTCAAGGGTCAATTCCGCCGGCGCCAGCTCGCCGTCGCTGAGCAGCACCCCCTCGCGCAATTCGGGGCTGAGCCATTCATCCACCAAGGCAGCAAACTGATCCTGGAACGTATCCAGATGGGCACGGGGCAGGGAGAGGCCGGCGGCCATGGCATGGCCGCCGAACTTGTCGATGAGGCCGGGGCTCTGGCTGTCCAGCCGCTCCAGGGCATCGCGCAGATGCAGGCCGGGGATGGAACGCCCCGAGCCCTTGAGCAGCCCCTCGCCCGCCTCGGCAAAGGCGATGACCGGCCGGTAGTAGCGCTCCTTGATGCGCGAGGCCACCAGGCCCACCACCCCCTGGTGCCAGTCGGGCCGAAAGAGCACCAGACCGGCGGGCAGCTGGCCGGCCTCAAGCTGCAGGGAGTCGAGGCTCGCCAGCGCCTCGCGCTGCATGCCCTGCTCGATCTCCTTGCGCTCCTGGTTGAGGCTGTCCATGGTGCTGGCCAGCTGGCGCGCCTGGGCGACATCGTCGCTCAGCAGGCAGGCCACCCCCAGGGTCATGTCATCCAGCCGCCCCACCGCATTCAACCGCGGGCCAAGGAAGAAGCCCAGATCGCTGGCCGTCAGCCGGGAGAGATCGCGCCCCGCCACCTCGCACAGGGCGCGGATACCGGGCCGACAGCGGCCGGCGCGGATGCGTTGCAGCCCCTGATGCACCAGCACCCGGTTGTTGGCATCCAGCGCCACCACATCGGCGACCGTGCCGAGCGCCACCAGATCCAGGTAGTCGGCCACATTGGGCGCGCTCAGCCCCTGACGGGCGAACCAGCCCTCGCTCTGCAAGCGGGAGCGCAGCGCCGCCATCAGGTAGAAGGCCACGCCGACCCCGGCCAGGTTGCCGGAGCCAAAGCCGCAGCCCGGCTGATTGGGATTGACGATGGCGGCAGCGGCCGGCAGCTCGGGCCCCGGCAGATGATGGTCGGTGATGAGCACCTGCATGCCGAGGGCATTGGCCGCCGCCACGCCAGCCAGGCTCGAGATGCCATTGTCGACGGTGATGAGCAGCTCGGCGCCTCGCGCCGCCGCCAGCGCCACTATCTCGGGCGACAGGCCGTAGCCATATTCGAAACGGTTGGGGACCAGGAAGTCCACCTGCCGGCCGCCCATGGCGCGCAGCGCCAGCAGCGTCAGCGCCGAGCTGGTGGCCCCGTCGGCGTCGAAGTCGCCAATCACCAGGATCCTCTGTTGCCGCGCCAGGGCGCTCACCAGCAGATCCAGCGCCGCCCTCAGCCCCTTGAGGCTCGCCGGCGCCAGCAGCGCCGCCGTGGTACGGTTGAGTTCGGCGGCCGAGCTCACGCCGCGACTGGCGTAGATCTGGCGCAGGCGGGCCGGCAGCTCGGCAGGCAAATGCTGGTCATCGACGGGGGAACGGCGTTGAATGCGCAGGCTCATGGGGTGTCGGGATCCGGTACGGCGGGAGGCTCGAACGGCAGACCTTAGCCCGCGATCGGCGCAAATGCAACCGCACCGGCGGCAGAAAGCCGGAAAGCAAAAACCCGCCGTAAAGGCGGGTCTTCAGGATCTGGCAGGGGCGGAGGGATTCGAACCCCCAACCATCGGTTTTGGAGACCGCTGTTCTACCAATTGGAACTACGCCCCTGCATTAGACGAGGCGAATTATACGAGCTGGTCGCCAAAGGTAAAGCCCTTTTTAACCGCCGGCACACCGACTGCGCAACAAATCACCGGCCGCGTCCCGCGGCAGCAAAATCGTCAGCCGGCGCCCAGTTTCCCGCCGCCGAGAGGCCCCCCTCGTTAACAGGCGCCCGACTATGCTCTATAATCGATGCGCTTTGGATGCAGGAGCGCCGGCACGCCGCCCCAGGGCAGCGAAGACCGCCGGCCCAGCGCTCCGCCCTGCTGCTTTCGTGGATCAAGCCCCTGCCGCCAGGGGCTTTTTTCTGAGCGCCCACCCCGACGTTGAAGGGAACCCCGACGATGGCCAACCCACTGTACCAGAAGCATATCATCTCCATCTCCGATCTCAGCCGCGCCGATCTGGAGCTGGTGGTCGAGACCGCCAGCCGCCTGAAGGCCGAGCCCCGCCATGATCTGCTGTGCAACAAGCTGGTCGCCAGCTGCTTCTTCGAAGCCTCGACCCGCACCCGTCTCTCCTTCGAAACCGCGGTGCAGCGCCTCGGCGGTGCCGTGATCGGCTTCGACGATGCCGGCAACACCTCGCTGGCCAAGAAGGGGGAAACCCTGGCCGATTCGGTGCGGGTCATCACCTCCTATACCGATGCCTTCGTGATCCGTCATCCCCAGGAGGGGGCCGCCCGGCTGGCGGCCGAGTTTTCTCTGGTGCCGGTCATCAATGCCGGCGACGGCTCCAACCAGCACCCCACCCAGACACTGCTGGATCTGTTCAGCATCTACGAGACCCAGGGCACTCTCGACGGGCTCAAGGTGGCCTTCGTCGGCGATCTCAAGTATGGCCGCACCGTGCACTCCCTGGCCCAGGCCCTCAGCCTGTTCGGCGCCCGCTTTTACTTCATCTCCCCCGAGGCGCTGGCCATGCCGGACTACATCTGCGAAGAACTGGAAGAGCGCGGCATCGCATTCAGCGTGCATGACAGCCTGGAGGAGGTGATGCCGGAGCTCGACATCCTCTACATGACCCGGGTGCAGAAGGAGCGCTTCGAGGAGACCGAGTACAAGCACATCGCCGCCAAGTTCGTGCTGGAGGAAGAGCAGCTGGCCAGCGCCAAGCCGAACCTGAAGATATTGCACCCCCTGCCCCGCATCGACGAGATCGACATCGCCGTGGACGCCACCGCCCACGCCTACTACTTCCAGCAGGCCGGCAATGGCGTCTATGCCCGCCAGGCGCTGCTGGCCCTGGTACTGAACGAACAGGTTTAAGGAGGCCCCATGCCAGAGAAGAAAAAGAAACTGCAGGTCGAGGCCATCTGCCACGGCTCGGTGATCGACCACATTCCGGCCGGCCAGGGCATCAAGATCCTGAAACTGTTTCACCTGCTGGATACCCAGCAGCGCATCACAGTGGGTCTCAACCTGCCCTCGGCGGCGCTGGGAGCCAAGGATCTCATCAAGGTGGAGAATATCGCCCTGACCGAGGCCCAGGCCAACCAGCTGGCGCTGTTTGCCCCTCAGGCGACGGTGAACCTGATCCAGGATTTCAAGGTGGTGAAGAAGCATCTGCTGCAGCTGCCGGAGTTCATCGAGGGCATGTTTGCCTGCCCCAACTCCAACTGCATCAGCCACCGGGAGCCGGTACGCAGCCGCTTCAGCGTGCGCCGGGTCAAAGGCGACGTCCGCATGAAGTGCAAATATTGCGAGAAGTCGTTCACCAAGGAGATCGTGAGCGAGCTCTACTGAGCGGCCGGCTGGGCCGCCGGTAGGTGAAAAGGGGGGCCATCCGCGCGATTGCGGGTGGCCCCTTTGCGCATCAGGCCAGCGCTTCCGCCTGCTTGGACTGGATGGCGGTCAGGGCAATGGTGTAGACGATGTCATCCACCAGGGCGCCGCGGGAGAGGTCGTTCACCGGCTTGCGCATGCCCTGCAGCATGGGGCCAATGGAGACCAGATCCGCCGAGCGCTGCACCGCCTTGTAGGTGGTGTTGCCGGTGTTCAGATCCGGGAAGATGAACACCGTCGCCTG
>JBFHKO010000086.1:0-10091 GCA_041595355.1 Aeromonadaceae bacterium | reverse complement strand
TCAGGAGTCGACCCTCAACCCCCACGCGCGCTCCCACCGCGGTGCCATGGGTATCATGCAGGTACTGCCGAGCACGGCCCGGGAGCCCTACATCAATGTGCGCAATATCGGCCAGGTGGAAAACAATATCCATGCCGGCACCAAGTACATGCGTTACATGCTGGATCACTATTTCGACGATGCCGGGCTCGACGAAACCAATCGCTATCTGTTCACCTTCGCGGCCTACAACGCCGGTCCCAACCGCATCGCCCGCCTGCGACGCGAGGCCGCCCGCCTGGGACTGGATCCCAATGTCTGGAGCGATAATGTGGAGAAGGTGGCGGCCCGCCGTATCGGCCAGGAGACGGTGCGCTACGTCAACAGCATCGCCCAGCGCTATTTCGCCTATCGCCGTACACTGGCGCTGTATCAGGAAAAAAATCTGGCGCTGACGCGCTGACATCAGGCTTCGATAATGGCGTAGCTTGGGTATTCTGGTGCGGGATCGCTATGCTCAGCTGGGGCAGTCGATTGCGCATGGAGAGTCCAGATGGCGGTACGTCAGGCGACAGGCCGTGCCGGCCGGGGCAGGCCGGTGGCGGCTGAGGTCGCCCTGCTGACCGAGGGCGGGCAGGCCCTGGCGGCCCGGCTGGCCCTCATCGACGGGGCGCGGCGCAGTGTGCTGGCCCAGTATTACAGCTGGCAGGAGGATGTCAGCGGCCGGCTGCTGCTGGCGGCGCTGCTGCGGGCGGCGCGTCGCGGGGTTAGCGTGCGGCTGCTCATCGATGATCTGCATGCGGGTGAACATCGCTATTTGGAGTCCCTGACCGCGGATACACGCATACAGCTGCGCATGTTCAATCCCTTCTGGCTCCGTTTCGGGCGCCGTTATTTCGGTTGGCTGGAAATCCTCTACAGCTTCCGGCGCCTCAATCACCGCATGCACAACAAGCTGCTGCTGGTGGATGGTGAATGGGCCATTCTGGGCGGCCGCAACATTGGCGATGCCTATTTCGATCTGGATCCGCAGCGGCACTTCATCGATGTGGATGTGCTGTGCCGGGGAGCCATCTGTCCCATCCTGGCGCGTGGTTTTCTCTTTTACTGGCGCAGTCGCTGGAGCCATCACTGGCGCCGACTGCACTGGCTGCGGCCCGCCGAGCGGCAACTGCAGCAGCTGCAGGCGCAATTGCTGCAATGTGGCCTGCCCGAGATGGCCACACGACAGGCGCTGCCGGCGTTCGAGCTCGCCGCACTGGCGTGGTATCCGGCCCGCGCGCGCTTGCTGCTCGACCCGCCGCGCAAGATCCTGCATCTGGGGCGACGTCCCCGGCATGCCGTGCAGGCGCTGCTGGCCGAGTTCTGGCGTCTGCAGCACAGCCTCACCGTGGTTTCGCCCTATCTGGTGCTGACACGCGCCCTCTACCGCGCCCTGCGCCGACTCTCCCGGCAGCAGCGGCGCCTGATCGTGCTGACCAACTCCCTGGCCAGTACCGATGTGCCCGCGACCTATGCCGGCTACCGACGCCGGCGCCGCCACCTGCTGCGTTTCAGGGCCGCACTGCATGAGCTGCAACCCCATGCCGGTGACAGCCTGCATGCCAAGCTGGCGCTGCTGGATGAGCACAGCCTGTTGATCGGCAGCCTGAACCTGGATCCGCGCTCCTTCTACCTGAATACCGAGATGGCCCTGTTGCTGGAGAGTCCGGCGCTGGTGGCGGCCTTGCAGCCCTGGTTGACCCGACTGTTGAGTCCCGACGCGAGCTGGCAGCTGCAGGCGGATGGGGTGGGGGTGCGCTGGCCCACCGGCAGGGTGGAGCCCCAGACCCGTTGGTGGCAACGGCTGTGGATCCGCCTGCTGGCCTATCTGCCGCTGCGGCATCTGCTGTGAGGCGCCGAAAGCAGGTATGATGCCGAGATTCCCGGCCCGAGGATGAACCGCAACCGTGGGTATTCGAGCACAACAAAAAGAGAAAACCCGGCGCAGCCTCATCGAGGCCGCCTTCAACCAGCTTTCTGCCGAGCGCAGCTTCTCCGGCTTGAGCTTGCGGGAAGTGGCGCGAGAGGCCGGCATCGCGCCCACCTCCTTCTATCGCCACTTTCGCGACATGGAGGAGCTGGGCCTGACCCTGGTGGACGAGGGCGGCCTGACCCTGCGCCAGCTGATGCGCCAGGCCCGGCAGCGTATCGCCGCCGGAGGTAGCGTCATACGCACCTCGGTATTGACGTTCATGGAGTTCGTGGAGCGGGAGCCGAACGTGTTCCGATTGCTGTTGCGGGAGCGTTCCGGCACCTCAGTGGCTTTCCGCCAGGCGGTAGCACGGGAGATCCGCCATTTCATCGTCGAGCTGAGCGACTATTTGCAGCAGAAATCGGGGTACAGCGATGAGAACGCTGCCCTGCTGGCCGAGGCCATGGTGACCATCGTCTTCAGCGGCGGGGCCGATGCCCTGGACATGAAGGCCGAGGAGCGGCGGGCGCTGGCCGAGCGGATGATAGGGCAATTGCGGTTGCTGGCCCGGGGGGCGGAGCCTGCGGCGGGGGTGACCGAGCCGTAAAATCGCGCCTGCGGGTCCGCTGCCGACCCTGCGTTGGCTCTCGAGTTCCCCTGTCGCTGTGAGACATTGACCATGCTTGCTGTGCGTAAAGCCTGTGCTGTGGGGGGTGGTCTGGCTGACATGTCATGTTAAGATTTTGATATATAAATATTTTTGTTTTTGGTGTGGCTCGAGTGCCGTATCGGGCAGCGAGGCGGGCGACTTGCTGCGCTGGTGAGGGGGCTTATGATTGTAGAGCAAGGACGCAACGCAAGCACATCAGGACGATGGGCTGCCAGGTACGGCATCAGGACACACCACCGGAGGTGGTGAGGACAGCTCCAGGAGCGGAGAACGGCGGACAGGATGACCGCCAGGCCAGGATGGCGCAGGGACACCCCAATGGATCGGGAAGCGGCATGCCAAGGGAATGCGCTTAGTCAGGGATTGCAGGATGCAAGACGGTTCAGGGAACTGAACGACTAAGACCTGTGGGGGCGACGAGAGTCGCCCCCTTTCTTTTATTTGCGTTTTTCGCGTTTGCCTCTCCGGCCCGCGGCCTGCTTTCGCGGCCTGTTTGGCCGAATGGCCGCCATGATTGCGCCGCAGAGTTGATCTGGCTCCGGATCCGGTCGCACAAAAGATGCTTTACTGCTGCATCAATGCCATCAAACCGGAGCAAGCCAATGAGTCAATCTGTACATGGTCATGAGGTGATGCACCTCATGCTGGAGCTGGGCGGAGAGTTCAGCCGGGCGAGTCTGAAGCAGGCCATCGCCGCCCGTTTCGGCGAACAGTGCCGCTTTCACACCTGCAGTGCCGAAGACATGGATGCCGAGCAGCTGATCGATTTTCTGCAGGCCAAGGGCAAGTTTGTCGAGGGGGAGCAGGGGTTCAATACCCGCGAAGAGCACATCTGCCAGCATTGATGCGCCGGGGGAGAGGGCCAGGCTCGTCTCCCTCCGCATCCCCTGCCTGCTATCCTTGATGCGACAAGGCCCGTTCCCGGGGCCAGGGATGCTCGCCCATGGATACGCTCTCCGCCGCCGTCATGCTGTTCCTCATCATGGATCCGATAGGAAATCTTCCGGTATTTCTCTGCATGCTGCGTTCCCTGCCGGCCGCCCGACGGCGCCGGGTGATGGTGCGCGAGCTGCTGATCTCCCTTTGCGTGCTGCTGCTGTTTCTGTTCACCGGCCAGCAGCTGCTGAATGTACTCAATCTGCGTCAGGAGGCGGTCAGCATCGCCGGTGGCATAGTGCTGTTTCTCATTGCCCTGCGCATGATCTTTCCCCTGCGCGGCACTGTGAGTGGTCTGCCGGAGGGCGAAGAGCCCTTCATCGTGCCCATGGCCATCCCCATGATTGCCGGCCCCTCCACCCTGGCGGCATTGCTGCTGCTGGCCAACCAGTACCCCGCGCGCATGCTGGACTGGACCCTGGCCCTGCTGCTGGCCTGGGCGGCGAGCGCCGTCATACTGATGGTTCATGAGCAGTTGCACCGCTTGCTTGGCGAGCGGGTGCTGATCGCCCTGGAGCGGCTGATGGGCATGTTGCTGGTGATGGTGGCGGTACAGATGTTGCTGGATGGCGCCCGGCAGTACTTCGTCTGAGGTGCCGGGCGCCGGCTCAGGGATGGCGGTCCCGCTGCCCGGCAGTCTGCAGCAGCTGTTCGCGCAGCTCCAGCATGGCGAAAACGCCGAACAGCAGCAGCGACACATAATGGCGCGCTCGCAGCGTCATCACATCGCCGGCCACCAGCCGCATGATGGCGGCCTGGATGCCATGTAGCATCAGCACCAGCGCCGCAACGAGTGGAACGAGCATGTGCAGCTTGCCCGGCAGCGGATTGACAGTGAAATAGAGGGAGCCGACCCAGAATCCCAGGATGATCAGCTTGGCCAGTAGCAACAACAGGCGTTTCATGTGGAGGCTTCCTCTTGGGTTGGGCCCGGTTCGCGGACATAGAGTTGATAGGTGACCTGGCCGGCCTGCTTGTCTTTCAGCAGGTGCCAGTTGCCTGGCAGGCGCGGTGGCTGGGCCTCCTGCTCCCGCTCTACATAGATGAGCGCGCCCTCGGCTAGCCAGCCCCCCGCTTCCAGCAGGGTGCAGGCCGGGGTGAGCAGATCCTGGCGGAAGGGCGGATCGAGAAACACGATGTCGAAGGGCGCGCGGTCGACTGTCTCGGCGGCGCCCGCCAGCAGCTGCAGGGCATCCTGCTGCAGCACCCGGGCCTGCTGACACTGCAGCAGTTGCAGGTTGGCCAGCAGTTGCCCGGCCGCGCCCTTGTCCCGTTCGACCATTGTCACATGGCTGGCGTGGCGGGACAGGGCTTCAAATCCCAGACTGCCACTGCCGGCGAACAGATCCAGACAGCGGCTGCCCGCCAAGTGGGGAGCCAGCCAGTTGAACAGCGTCTCTTTGACCCGGTCCGTGGTGGGGCGCAGGCCGAGCACATCCCGGACCGGCAGCTTGCGGCCCCGCCACTGGCCGGCGATCAGGCGGATGAAGCCGCTGCCACCGACGGGGCGGCGGTCGGTCGGTGGACGGGCGGGTTTGCGTTGGGCCATCGCGTTTCTTCGTCGAAATAGTGATAGTATAAGGCGGTTAACCTGCATTCCAGACCGCCAAGCGGCGGTCATTCTAGCAGCCCCTACATCGAGTGAGTACGTTTTAATGGCTAAGAAAGGTCTCTTTTCCTGGTTGGGATTGGGTCGCCCCGAGGAGGCGCCGCAGCCCGAACCGGCGCATCCGCCAGCCCCCTCTGCAGAGGAATCCATACCCGCCGAAGCGCCCCGGACCGACGCGGATCTAGCCGTGGCTGATGCCCCTGCGACGGCCGAGCCGGAGCCTGAAACGGCGACGTTGCCGACCGATGCCGAACCCGAGGTTCGCCCGGTGGCATCCGAGCTGACGGTCGAGATCGCCGATGATACTCGCGACAAGCCCAAGCGGGCCGGCCTGTTCGGGCGCTTGGTCAAGGGGCTGCTGCGCACCCGGGAAAACATCGGCGCCGGCTTCCTGGCCCTGTTCCGCGGCAAGAAGCTGGACGACGAGCTGTTCGAGGATCTCGAGACCCAGCTGCTGTCGGCGGATCTCGGGGTGGAGACCACGGCGCGCATCATCCGCCACCTGACCGAGCAGGCCAACTTCCGCCAGCTGAAGGATGCCGAGGCGCTCTACGAGCTGCTGCGCCAGGAGATGGCGGCCATTCTCACCCCGGTCAATCAGCCGCTGGTCATCGAGGCGCCCCGGCGAGGCCCCTTCGTCATCCTCATGGTGGGGGTCAACGGCGTCGGCAAGACCACCACCATCGGCAAGCTGGCCAAGCAGCTGCAGGCCCAGGGCAAGTCGGTCATGCTGGCAGCCGGGGATACCTTCCGCGCCGCCGCCGTCGAGCAGTTGCAGGTGTGGGGGCAGCGCAATCATATTCCGGTGATTGCCCAGCATACCGGGGCCGACTCCGCCTCGGTGATCTTCGATGCCCTGGAGGCGGCGCGGGCACGGCGCATCGATGTGCTGATCGCCGATACCGCCGGCCGCCTGCAGAACAAGAACCACCTGATGGATGAGCTGAAGAAGATAGTGCGGGTGATGAAAAAACTGGATGAGCACGCGCCTCACGAGGTCATGCTGACTCTGGATGCCGGTACCGGCCAGAATGCCATCAGTCAGGCCAGGTTGTTCGACGAGGCTGTGGGGTTGACCGGCATCACGCTCACCAAGCTGGACGGCACCGCCAAGGGCGGCATCATCTTCGCGCTGGCGGACAAATTCGGTATTCCCATCCGTTACATCGGCGTGGGCGAGGGCATCGACGACCTGCGCCCCTTCCAGGCCGACGATTTCATCGAGGCGCTGTTTGGCAGGGACCAGGTCTAATCCATGATCCGATTCGAACAGGTCAGCAAGGTCTATTCCGGCGGCCACCAGGCGCTGCAGAAGATCAGCTTTCATCTGCACAAGGGGGAGATGGCCTTCCTAACCGGTCACTCGGGCGCCGGCAAGAGCACCCTGCTCAAGCTTATCGCGGTGATGGAGCGTCCCAGCGATGGCCGCATCAGCCTGCATGGGCAGGATGTTACCCGTTTGCCCCGCCGCGAGATCCCCTTCGTGCGTCGCCAGATTGGCATCATCTTCCAGGATCACCGGCTGCTGCTGGATCGCAGCGTGTTCGACAATGTCGCCCTGCCGCTCATCATCGCCGGCCAGGCGCCTCAGGATATCCACAAGCGGGTGCTGGCGGCCCTGGACAGGGTGGGGCTGCACGACAAGGCGGCCTACCAGCCACGCATGCTCTCCGGTGGCGAGCAGCAGCGGGTGGGCATTGCGCGTGCCATCGTCAACAAGCCGGCCCTGTTGCTGGCGGATGAGCCGACCGGCAACCTGGATGCGGAGCTGGCGGCCGACATCATGCGCCTGTTCGCGCAACTCAACGATGTGGGCGTCACCGTGCTCATTGCCAGCCACGATCAGGGGCTCATTGCCCGCAGTGGTTGCCGGACCCTGAGATTGCAGGAGGGGCGTCTGCTCAGCGACGCCCCGTTGGGAGCGGCCCATGAATCGTAAGCGCAGCCACCTGAGCGGACATCGGCGCCTGGCGCTCTATGTCTATCATCACTGGCATCAGGCCCGCCGCAGCCTGGCCGACATCTGGCACACTCCGCTGACCTCCCTGATGACCATAGCGGTGATTGGTGTCAGCCTGGCCCTGCCGGCGACCTTCCAGCTGTTGTTGCACAATGCCGAGGCGGTGACCAGCCAGTGGCAGAGTGGCAGCCAGATCAGCCTCTATCTGCACAAGCAGGTGAACCAGGAGGCCGTCGCGGGGCTGAGCGAACGGGTGCGTAGCCTGCCCGGGGTGGCCGAGGTGCATTACCTCTCGCCGGAGCAGGCACTGGAGGAGTTCAATCAGCTCTCCGGGTTTGCCGGCGTCATGCAACACCTGAGTGATAATCCGTTGCCGCCGGTGCTGGTGGTGACCCCCAGCCCGGAAGCCCGCACCCCCGAGGCGGCCAACGCCCTGCTGGCGGAGCTGAGCCGGGCGCCGGAGGTGGAGCAGGGACGCCTGGATCTGCAGTGGCTGGCGCGTCTGGATGGCATCGTCAATCTGGTGCGTCACAGCATTGAGGGCATCGCGGTTCTGCTGCTGTTCGGCCTGTTGCTGACCGTGGCCAACACCCTGCGCCTGCATATCCTCAACCGGCGCGCCGAAATTGAAGTGATGAAGCTGGTGGGCGCCACCGATGGTTTCATCCAGCGGCCCTACCTCTATTTCGGTTTCTGGTTCGGTCTGCTGGGCGGCATGCTCGCCTGGTGGTTGTGTGCCGTGCTGATACTGTGGAGCGAGGGGTTGGTGGTGGAGCTGGCGGCGCTGTATGACAGCCCGTTCCGCCTGCACGGTCTGGGGCTGACGGACAGCCTGCTGCTCATCGGCTTCAGTGTGTGTCTGGGCATGCTGGCGGCCTGGTTCTCGGTGCGGCGGCATATCCGCGATATCGAGCCCAGCTGATGCCATTTTGCCGCTGGATTCGATTTTATCGAAAAATCCCGGGAACTTTTTGAAATAACCAGACTCTCATTTACCGAGGGTTAGTTCCAAGCCCCGGGAGCCTTGGTCTCCTGACGGCTTGGCGGCATGTTGCGTCATGCTGTTTGCATTGTCAGATGCATGCTTTTTTCCGGGGGGGACTTGAAGGTTCCCCCCTTTTTTATGTATATAATTTAGCCCAAACTGCCTGAATCCATGCAGTATGGGCCCGCAAGGCTCCCGTTTATGGCAATCGAAGTGCGTGGTTGACCCGGGGCATGTTAGACTTTCCGGGTCTTAGCAAAGAGGATATCGATGTCTACCGCAATGCAGCGAAACTTGGTTCTGGTTCCCCAGGGTAGCCTGGAGGGCTATATTCAGAACGTGAACAGCATTCCCATGCTGTCCGCCGATGAAGAGCGCGAGCTGGCTGAACGCTTGCAGCAGCAGGGTGATCTGGAGGCGGCTCGCCAGCTGGTACTGTCGCATCTGCGCTTTGTCGTCCATATCGCCCGCAGCTATGCCGGTTATGGTCTGCCCCAGGCGGATCTGGTCCAGGAAGGCAACATCGGCCTGATGAAGGCGGTCAAGCGCTTCGACCCCAGCGTGGGCGTGCGGCTGGTCTCCTTTGCCGTGCACTGGATCAAGGCCGAAATTCACGAGTTCGTGCTGCGCAACTGGCGCATGGTCAAGATCGCCACCACCAAGGCGCAGCGCAAGCTGTTCTTCAACCTGCGCAAGGCCAAGAAGCGCCTTGGCTGGTTCAGCCAGCAGGAGATCCAGACGGTCG
The DNA here is from genome assembly GCA_041595355.1 of Aeromonadaceae bacterium. Classification (GTDB taxonomy): domain Bacteria; phylum Pseudomonadota; class Gammaproteobacteria; order Enterobacterales; family Aeromonadaceae; genus JBFHKO01. The sequence goes on along the minus strand of JBFHKO010000086.1, from coordinate 1,253 downwards.
CCGACGAGCTGGGCGTCACGCCTCAGGACGTCGTCGAGATGGAGTCGCGCATGAGCGGCCAGGATCAGGCCTTTGATGGCCTGCAGGATGATGACGCCGGCGATAGCGGCTTCGCTCCGGTGCATTACCTGGATGACAAGTCATCCGACCTGGCGGCGCAGATAGAGAGCGACAACTGGGAGCAGCACGCCACCCATCGCCTGTCGCATGCCCTGGCCGGGCTGGACGAGCGCAGCCAGCACATCGTCCGCGCCCGCTGGCTGGATGACGACAACAAGCTCACCCTGCAGGAGCTGGCCGACCAGTATGGCGTGTCGGCGGAGCGGGTGCGGCAGTTGGAAAAGAATGCATTGAAAAAACTCAAGGACGTCCTGGTGGCCTGAGTGCCCGGGATGCAGTCGGAAAAAGGTCTCTGGTCAGGGACCTTTTTTTTGCGTGCGGGCCAGCCAGGACAGTATGGCTGGCCCATGAAGGAGAGCATAGCGTGAAGTTACTGAATCATCTGTTCGTGAACAATCGCCAGTGGGCGGAGCGCATCAAGGCCGAGGATCCGCATTTTTTCGAGAAGCTGTCGGCCCAGCAGGCCCCGGAGTACCTGTGGATTGGCTGCTCCGACAGCCGGGTGCCGGCCAATGAGCTGCTGGGACTGCTGCCGGGCGATGTGTTCGTGCATCGCAACGTCGCCAACCTGGTGATCCATACCGACTTCAACTGCCTGTCGGTCATCCAGTACGCCATCGAGGTCCTTAAGGTGAAGCACGTCATCGTCTGCGGCCACTACCGCTGCGGCGGGGTGCTGGCGGCCATGGACAATGCCGAGCATGGCCTCATCGACAACTGGCTGCGCAACATCAAGGATATCTACTTCAAGCACCGCACCCAGATCGAGGCCATCACGGATCTGGAGGCGCGCCAGGATTTTCTCTGCGAGCTCAACGTGCTGGAGCAGGTAGCCAACGTCTGCTACACCACCACGGTGCAGAATGCCTGGCGGCGCGGGCAGGAGCTGGCGGTGCATGGCTGGATCTACGGGCTCAAGGATGGACGGTTGGCGGATCTGGGCGTGACGGTGAGCTCGGTGGAGCAGATCCCGGATGTGTACCGCTCCTCACTGGATATCGCCGGGCTGCATCAGCCCAAGGCCTGACAGGGTCACTGCCGGATGGCGGGCTGCAACGGAATAACAACAGAAAACCCGGCATAACGCCGGGTTTTCTGATGAATGACCAGGAGCAACCCTGGCGGGTTATGAC
>JBFHKO010000085.1:0-10171 GCA_041595355.1 Aeromonadaceae bacterium | reverse complement strand
GCCATTATTTCCGGTGGTGGTGCCGGCCATGAACCGGCCCATGCCGGCTTTGTCGGCAAGGGCATGCTGACCGCCGCCGTCTGCGGCGATTTGTTCGCCTCCCCCAGCGTCGAGGCCGTGCTCAACGCCATCTTGCAGGTCACCGGCGAGGCCGGCTGCCTGGTGATTGTGAAAAACTACACCGGGGATCGACTGAACTTCGGCCTGGCGGCAGAAAAGGCCAAGAAGCTGGGGCTCAAGGTCGAGATGGTGATCGTCGATGATGACATCGCCATCCCGGATGCCAAAAAACCACGCGGCATCGCCGGTACCATACTGGTACACAAGGTGGCCGGTCATGTCGCCGAACAGGGCGGCTCGCTGGGCGACGTGGTCGCGGCGGCCCAAGCATGCAACAGCCGGCTGTACAGCCTGGGAGTGGCATTGACCAGCTGTACCATTCCCGGCGAGCAGAACAGCAATCGTATCGCCCATGGCAAGGCTGAGCTGGGTCTGGGCATCCACGGTGAGCCGGGGATCAGCACCATAGATGTATCCAAATGCCGTTCCCTGGTCACCATGATGGCCGACAAGCTGCTGACCGCCGCGGGGCCAGAGGCACGCCTGGCCGTGCTGCTCAACAACCTCGGTGGAACCTCGCCCCTGGAGATGAGCCTGCTGGCCAAGGATCTGTGCGAATCGCCTCTGGGTGAGCAGGCCGTCTACCTGCTGGGCCCGGGCACCTATGTCACCGCCATCGACATGAAGGGCTTCTCGCTCTCCTGCCTGGCCCTGACCCCGGAGCTGGAGGCGGCACTGCAGTCACCCGTCGAGGTCGATGCCTGGCCCCAGGCCATACCCAAGCGTCCGCTGGACAGGCAGCAGGTCGAGAAGGCCTCTGTCAACGTCGTCTATACCCCATCGGCATCGACACTGGCAGGCGAGATGGTGACCACCGTCTGCCAGACCCTGCTGGATGCCGAATCCGAGCTGAACCAGCTGGATGCACTGGTAGGCGATGGCGATACCGGCACCACCTTTGCCGGCGGTGCCCGCAAGGTGCTGGCGGCCCAGCAACAGGCGCAGTTGCCGCTGGCCGAGCCCGGTGTGCTGTGTGAAGTGATAGGCGAACACCTGGCTGTGGTGATGGGCGGCTCCAGTGGCGTACTGCTCTCCATCTTCTTCACCGCCGCCGGCAGCCACTATGCCGAACACGGGCAGTGGGTAGCGGCCCTGCAACATGGCCTGGCACAGATGAAGTTCTTCGGTGGCGCCAAGCCGGGCGACAGAACCATGATCGATGCTTTGGAGCCGGCGCTGGCCGCCTGGGCCACCGAGGGGATCCCGGGCGCTGCCCAGGCGGCCATCCAGGGCGCCTCCCTGACCGCCAGCATGCAGAAGGCCAACGCTGGCCGTTCATCCTACCTGAACAGCGACAGCCTCAATGGCGTGCAGGATCCGGGAGCCGTCGCCATCGCCCGCGTGTTTGCCGCTGTCGCCGAACGCTGCGCGAACCGGTAACCCCCCGCTCATGCATGGCCCGCTGAAGGCGATGCGAAACCATGACGGCCCGCCTATCCGAAACCCGACACCGGGTTTCGGATTTTTTTGCGCGCTGGCCGATAGAGCCCTTCCCCTTTATCCCTGCCCGGCAGGACTCTGCGCTCAGGGCACACCGGCATTCACCTCATAGGTCCAGACCTGGAAGCGTTTCAAGGTATTGGGGCCGAAGGTGTTGCTGATGGCGACATCGGCGGCATCGCGACCGCGGGCGATGAGCACGCGGCCGATGCGCGGCGCATTGTTGCGGGCATCGAAGGTGTACCAGTGGCCATCCAGATAGGCCTCGAACCAGGCGGAGAAATCCATGGGCATCTCCGCCTGGGAGAGGCCGATGTCGCTCAGATAGCCGGTGCAGTAACGGGCCGGTATGTTCATGCAGCGGCAGAAGGCGATGGCCAGGTGGGTATAGTCGCGGCAGACGCCGGTCTGCTCATTGAAGACCTGCCAGGCGGTCTTGGTGGCGCGCGCATGCTGATAACCGAAGGCAATATGCTGATGCACGAAATCGCAGATGGCCTGCACCCGTCCCCAGCCGGGAGGCGAGGCGTTGAACAACCCCCAGGCAGTCTGGGAGAGCAGATCGGTTTCGCAGTAACGGCTGCCGAGCAGAAACACCAGCGTCTCCTCGGGCAGCTCCGGCACCGGGGTCTGGGCCGCCGACATGACCGGCACCTCCGCCAGCCCCGAATCCCTCACCAGCGCATCGGCGAACAGGCGGGTTTCGCCCCGGGGCGCGACGATGCGGCTGCACCAGTTGCCGAAGGCATCGCGGTAGGCGGTGATGGGAATGGAGGGGCTGATGATCAGGTGGTCGGGCACCAGAATATCGGAGATACGGCTGTAGTGAATATTCAGCGTCAGTATCATGGGCGTCGGCTGGGGGCAGTCGTAGATGAGTTCGTAACCGAGCCGCAGCTGCATGATGGGCCTCCGGGAATGGGTTCGCACGAATGCGGCGGGCGGGCCTGAGCCGGCCTCGCCGCTCAGGTGTTCACCCCTGAGTGTATGTAACCGGGAGCGGATATGGGGCCCGATTTGACCGTCGCGCTTCGTGGCTCGGGTGCGCAGGCGCCTGCGGTGACCGAGATCGACAAAATAAAGGCGCCGATAGGCGCCTTTTCATTGCGGTTTGCCCGGCGTGTCAGGCCGTGACAGGAAGGGTTTCGGCATCAGAGCCGTTGTAAACCGACTCGTCCAGCTCATTTTCGCTCTTGGCCACCAGCACCGCGACCATCAGGTCGCCGCAGATGTTGACCGTGGTGCGGGCCATGTCCAGGATGCGGTCGATACCGGCGATGATGGCCAGCCCCTCCATGGGCAGCCCCACTGTGGTCAGCACCAGGGAGAGCATGATGAGACCGGCGCCGGGCACACCGGCGGTGCCGATGGAGGCCAGGGTCGCGGTGGTCACTATGAGCATGTAGTCGGAGAGCGCCAGATCCACACCGAACGCCTGGGCAATGAAGAGCGCGCAGACACCCTGATAGATGGCGGTGCCGTCCATGTTGATGGTGGCGCCCAGCGGCAGCACGAAGCTGGCGATGCCCTTGGAGACGCCCATCTCGTCGCGGGCAGCCTTGATGGTGGCCGGCAGGGTGCCGGAGCTGCTGGTGGTGGTGAAGGCCACGGCCGCCGGGTTGATGATCCCTCTCAGGTAGCCCATGGGGTTCAGACGCCCCAGAAGGCGGATCAGCCCGCTGTAGAGGACCAGCACATGGATGAGGCTGCCGATGAAGACGGCGGCGATCACCTTGGCCAGCGGCAGCAGTATCTCCAGGCCGAATTTGCCGGCCACCCAGGCCATGAGGCCGAATACGCCGTAGGGGGCCAGCTTCATCACCAGCTCGGTAAGCTTGTACATGGCTTCGGCCAGGCTTTCGAACACCCGGATGGCGGGCTGCGCCTTGTCGCCACAGAGTGTCAGAGCCACCCCCAGTCCCAGTGCGAAGACGATGATTTGCAGTATGTTGCCTTCGGCCATCGCCGTGACGGGATTCTGGGGAATCATGGCCAGCAGGGTCTGCACCAGCGACGGAGCATCCTTGGCCGCGGCGGCCCCCTCGGTCACGGCCATGTTGATGCCGGCACCGGGGGTGAGCAGATTGGCCAGCAGCAGGCCAATGCTGACCGCCACCGCCGTGGTGCACATGTACAGCAGCACCGCCTTGATGCCAACCCGGCCCATCTGACGGCTATCCTGCATCGAGGTCACCCCCACCACCAGCGAGCAGAACACCAGCGGCACGATCAGCATCTTGATGGCATTGATGAACAGGGTGCCAAGGGGGCTGAACAGCTCGGCCTCGGGGCCCATGATGGCGCCGACGGTCACGCCCAGCAGCATGCCGATCAGGATCTTTTTCCAGAGCGCCATACGGCCCCAAATGCCGCGGCAGCCGGACTGCGACGTTGTCAGTTTCATGGCGGTTTCCTCATGTCGAAGTGTGCGTTGACCCGTTGCCGGGCAGACGAAGTAATGCCCGGATCAACAGCAAGGAAAATGCCAGATTGAATCACATAACTTAAGGTTATGTTTTTAATTATAAAAAGGCGTTTTTTGCCGTCAATCGCCTCCCAAAAGGGGTATAACCATGGTCATGACCGGCGGGCGCATCTGGACGAAATATCATTTTTATCAACAGGTTGCGAAAAACACCCCGGTTATGGCCGCGGCCGGCGGTTATGGGGCTTTTTACGAGTCCGCTGCGGCGCCCTTTTTCTTCAGCCGTTTGCTCAGCGCCGGCTGGGAGATGCCGAGCAGGCGGCAGGCCAGCGACTGATTGCCCCGGGCGCGGCGCATCGCCTCCATGACCAGCAGTTCCCCCACCTCCTGCAGGCTGGGCAGCGGCTGCTCGGGATCGAACAACAGCGGGCCGCTCTCGCCGCCGGCGGGGAGCATCTCCTCGGCGAGCCCCTGCCCCAGCGCCTGGCGGAACACCTCCATGGAGAGCATCCTGGATTTGTGCCGGCTCATGGCGTCGAACACCAGCGCCCGCAACTCGCGCACATTGCCGGGGAAGGGATAGTTGCTCAGCAGCGGCACCAGTTCCTTGGGTACGCTCGGCTTGGGCTTGCCTAGCTCGTTGGCCGCCTCGGCGAGAAAATGCTCCAGCAGCAGCGGGATATCGCCCGGGCGCCTGCGCAGCGGCGGTATCTCCACCTGGTGCGTGCGCAGCCGGTAATAAAGGTCCTTGCGAAACGCGCCCGCCTGCTGCTTTCTGGCCAGATCCTGATGGGTGGCCACCACCACCCGGGCCCGCATGCGCTTGGGCCTGTCCGCCCCCAGGGGGTAGTACTCCCCCTCCTGGAGCAGGCGCAGCAGCTTGACCTGGGACACCAGGCTCAGATCGCCTATCTCGTCCAGAAACAGGGTGCCACCGGCTGCCTGCTCTACCATGCCGGCACGCGCCTTGTCGGCGCCGGTGAAGGCGCCGCGCAGGTGCCCGAACAGGGTGTCGGCAAAGACGTTGTCATCCAGCCCCGCCACATTGACGCTCACCAGCGGACCGGAGCGGTTGCTCAGGGTATGGATGGACTGGGCGATCTGCTCCTTGCCGACGCCGCTCTCGCCGCAGATCAGCACCGGCTGGTGGCTGACCGCCACCGCCTCCAGGTACTGGAACAGCGAGCGCATGCCCTTGTCCTGGGTGATGATGGGGGCAAATACCTCCGGCCGCTCCAGGGTATCGGTCAGAAAGCGCCGCCGCATCTCCTGGTTTTCCTGGCGCATCTCCTGCAAGCGGATGGCACGCCGGATCCCCTCGATGAGCCGCCCCTCCTCGGTGGTCTTGACGAAGTAGTCGTAGGCGCCGAGACGAATGCACTGCACCGCCGTCTCCAGCTGGTTCAGACCACTGATGATGATGACCCCGACGTCGGGATACTCTTCGACGATCTGCTGCAGCAGGGTTTCACCGCCAAGATGCGGCATGGTGAGATCCAGCAGCACCAGGCCGATGGGCTCCCGGGCGATGAGATCCATCACCTCGCGGCTATCCTGGCAGCGATAGACATGGTTGATGCCGCCAAGGCGCTCCAGGGCGATGCCGAGGCTGCGCAGAAAAGGGGCTTCGTCATCCACCAGCAGGACGCCAAAGCTGGGGTAGAGGGCAATGGTCATGAACTCGGATCTCCTTGCAGGGCAGGCAGAGACAGGGTGGCGCAGGTACCCTTGCCGGGTGCGGAGGCAAACCGCAAGTGGCCGCCATGCTCCTGGACAATGGTGGTGGAGATGGAGAGCCCCAGGCCGGTGCCGCCCTGCTCGCGCTTGGTGGTGAAGAAGGGATCGCTCAGCCGCGCCAGGTTCTCGGGGGCGATGCCGCAGCCCTGATCCTGAACATCGAGATGCAGCATCCCCGTTTTCGGCTCATAGCCGGTCCTGACGCTGATAGGGCGGTCGGGCGAGTCCAGGGACTGGCAGGCGTTGACGATCAGGTTGATGATCACCTGCTCGATGCGCTGGGCGTTGCCGCGCAGCGGCGGCAGATCCTCGCCGTAACTGACCTGAAAGTGATGGCAGGCGCTGCGAATGCTGTTGTCGGTCAGCCGGATGGCGGTGGCCAGCACGGCGTTGAGGGAGACTATCTCGCTCAGATCGGCCGGTTTCTGGCGCGCAAAATCCCGCAGATCCTCGACGATGCGCCGGATGCGCTGGCTGCCGGCCAGCATGTCGTCCAGCATGGCGGGGAGCTCGTCGCGCATGCGGCTGTAGGCCAGACCGGCCAGGTAGAAGTCGCCCTGCTCTTGGTAATGCTGCTCCAGTATCTCCTCGATGTCCTGGTAGGCTTCCTTCAGCAGCGGCAGGTTCAGCAGCAGCAGGCTGCTGGGGTTGTTGATCTCGTGGGCGACGCCGGAGACCAGAATGCCCAGCGACGTCATCTTGTCGGCCTGGATGAGCTGCTGCTGGCGCAGCGCCAGCTCCCGGGTGCGGCTGGCCACCTCGCGACTCAGCATCCGGTTCCAGACCACGATGCAGCCCGTCACCAGCAGCAGCAGCGTCGCTATGACGGCGGCCACCAGCCCAAGCTGCTTCCAGGAGCGTCCCGCCCCCTCCAGAGGCCCCAGCCACTTGTCGTAGATGGCCTGCTGGCGGCCGGTATTCTTGAGGATCGCCAGCCCCTCGCTGAACTGCGCCAGCAGCTCCGCCTGCCCCTTGTTGACCGCATAGCCATAGCGCTGCGGGCTGATGGGCTGCCCCAGGGCCACCAGGTTGGACAGCGCCAGCTCGCGCCCCAGATAGAGACCGGGCAGGTTGGCGATGAGGGCATAGTCATGTTGTCCCGACGCCAGCAGCCGCAGGGCATTGGCATGGGTATCCACCAGAACGAGCCGGGCCCCCACATCGTGGGCCAGCAGGTAATCGTGCATGACCCCACCGCGCTGGACTATGACCTCCTTGCCGGCCAGTTGCGCCAGCGCCATGACCTGGGGCGTGCCGCGATGGGCCATGAACTGGCCGCCATGCCGGCGGGCAAAGATGGACTGGTGCACCAGGGCGTGGGGAGGCGAAAAATCGTAGTGGTGACGGCGGCCGGCGGAAAAGGAGAGCCCCTGCAGGACATCCAGCTCGCCGGTCTCCAGGCGCTTGCGCATGCTGTCCCAGTCCCCCAACTGGATCTCGACCTTGATGCCCATGACATCGGCGATGGCCCGGGTCAGCTCGGTGTTGTAGCCGTCCGGCTGCCCCTCGGCATTGAGAAATTCATAGGGCGGGTAGTTGTGGTCGCCGCCAACCCGCACCACACCGTCATGGCGGGCGGCCAGCGCCGGCGCGCAGAGCATCAGCCCCCACCACAGGCAGAGGCTGAGACTAAGACAAAAAGTAGGGTGCGAAAGGCGATTCATGCGCTCATCCTGGGCAGTGTTTCCGGTCAGCGGTGGACGACATGGCAGGCCCGGATTGTACTGGCGCCAGCCGGGCGCGTCCCGGCCCTGTCGACCTGGCCGATGGCGAGTCGGGCCGCGCGCCAAACGTGAGCCGGGTCACAACTTGGCCGGCAGGCGCAATTGTGCAATAATCGCGCCCATTATGACACCCATGTCGACTCGGCCAGTCCAGCTCGGATCTGCCCCGAGCGCCCTGGCCGTTATCGGTGGCTGCCCGCGCCTGGCCACGGACACACCACCGCTGTAGTGCCCCCCAGATCACCCGCCGAGATCGCCTGCGGCCCGGCTGGCCCATCCCTCGTCAAGGAGAACATGCATGCCCGCTCTCAACCCGACGCAACTCAGGACCAATATCCTGAGCGGCCTCACCGTCTCGCTGGCCCTGGTGCCCGAGGCCATCGCCTTTGCCCTGGTGGCCCATGTCAGCCCGCTGACCGGCCTCTATGCCGCCTTCATCGTCTGCCTCATCACCGGCGCCCTGGGGGGCCGCCCGGGCATGATTTCCGGCGCCACCGGCGCCCTGGCCGTGGTGATGGTGGGACTGGTGGTGCGCCACGGCGTCGAATACCTGTTCGCCACCGTGGTGCTGATGGGGCTGCTGCAGATACTGTTCGCCGTCTGCCGGCTGGGCAAGTTCATTCGCCTGGTGCCGCACTCGGTGATGCTGGGCTTCGTCAACGGCCTGGCCATCGTCATCTTCATGGCCCAGTTCGGCCACTTCAAGGTGGCGGGGCCCGACGGCGTGGCCACCTGGATGAGCGGCGCCATGCTCTATGTGATGCTGGGACTGGTGGCGTTGACCATGGCCATCATCTACCTGCTGCCGCGGCTCACCAACCTGATCCCCTCCTCGCTGGCCGCCATTCTCATCGTGGCGGCACTGGTGGCGCTGCTCGGCATCGAGACCAAGACGGTCGGCGACATGGGCTCGATTGCCGGTGGCTTGCCGCAGTTCCATCTGCCGCAGGTGCCGCTGACGCTGGAGACCCTCTACATCATCTTCCCCTATGCGCTGATCCTGGCCGCCATCGGCCTCATCGAGACGCTGCTGACCCTGAACCTCATCGACGAGATGACCGATAGCCGCGGCAAGCCCAACCGCGAGAGCCTGATGCAGGGGGTGGCCAACGTCGTCAGTGGCTTCTTCGCCTCCATGGGCGGCTGCGCCATGATAGGCCAGAGCATGATCAACATCGGCAACGGCGCCCGTCATCGCCTCTCCGCCATCGTTGCCGCCCTGTTCCTGCTCGGCTTCATCCTGTTCCTGTCGCGCTGGATAGAGATGATCCCCCTCGCCGCCCTGATCGGCCTGATGTTCGTGGTCGCCGCCAAGACCTTCGAGTGGGGCAGCCTGCGGGCGCTGCGCAAGATACCGCGCCAGGATGCCATCATCGTCATCGGCGTCACCATCATCACCGTCTTCACCGATCTGGCCATAGCGGTGCTGGCCGGCGTCGTCTTTGCCGCCCTGGTCTTTGCCTGGCAGCATGCCAAGCAGATCCGCGCCCACATCAGCAGCGACGACAAGGGCTGGAAGATCTACACCCTCGAGGGCACCCTCTTCTTCGCCTCGACGGCCAACTTTGCCGGCCTGTTCACGCCCAAGGAGGATCCCGAGCATGTGGTGATCGAGTTTCGCGATGCCCGGGTGGCCGACCACTCCGCCATCGAGGCCATCGATGCCCTCGCCGGCCGTTACCAGCAACTGGGCAAGCGCCTGCACCTGCGCCACCTGAGCCCCGATTGCCTCGAGCTGCTGGTGAAGGCCAAGAGCATGGTGGAGGTAAACGAATACGAAGATCCCCACTACCACATCGCCGACAGCCAGCTCGGCTGATCGCCCCGGGCTCGACGTGCAAAGGCCCCGGCTGCGCTCTGCAGCCGGGGCCTTTTGGTCAGCCGACAGAAGGCGGCAGCGCCAGGTGCCGGTTAGCGGTTCACATCCACGATGACCCGTCCGCGCACCTTGCCGGCCAGCAGATCGGCCGCGCTCTGGATGGCTTCACCGAGGGGGATCTCACGGCTGATGTCGTCGAGCAGGCTCACGTCCAGTATCTGCGCCAGGCGCTCCCAGGCCGCCAGACGATCGGCCCGCGGACGCATCACGCTGTCGATGCCCGCCAGGGTCACGCCGCGCAGGATGAAGGGCGCCACCGTGGCGGGGAAATCCATCCCCTGGGCCAGACCGCAGGCGGCCACGACGCCGCCGTAACGCATGGCCGCGCAGACGTTGGCCAGGGTGTGGCTGCCGACGCTGTCGATGGCGGCGGCCCAGCGCTCCTTGGCCAGCGGCCGTCCCGGCTCGCTGAGCGTGCCCCGGTCGATGACACTGGCGGCACCCAGTTTCTCGAGGTAGGCGCTCTCCTCAGGACGTCCGGTGGCGGCGACCACGCTGTAGCCCAGGCGAGCCAGCAGGGCAATGGCGATGCTGCCGACGCCGCCATTGGCGCCGGTGACCAGCACCTCGCCCTGTTCGGGCGTCACGCCATGGCGCTCCAGGGCCATCACCGCCAGCATGGCCGTGTAACCGGCCGTGCCGATCGCCATCGCCTGGCGGGCCGACAGCCCCGCCGGCAACGGGATCAGCCAGCGACCATCGAGGCGCGCCCGCTGGGCCAGTCCGCCCCAGTGCCCCTCGCCCACCCCCCAGCCGTTGAGCAGTACGGCATCGCCGACCTTGAAGTCGGGGTGATGGCTCTCCTCGACCGTGCCGGCCAGATCGATGCCCGGCACCATGGGAAAG
>JBFHKO010000084.1:0-10214 GCA_041595355.1 Aeromonadaceae bacterium | reverse complement strand
GACCGCGGCCAGGCTGGCCGCCGGCATGACGGCCCCGGTGGTGATCCAGGGGGCAGGACCCGACGCCCATGTCCGGGAGACGCTGCCGGCGCTCTTCGCCGCCGCCCCCCAGGCCCGTCACCTGCTGATCTCGGCAATCCCTCAACCGCCGCTGGTCGTGGCGGGGCTCGACATCGCCACCCTGGATGGCACCCCCCTGCGCCGGCGGGTGCTGCTGCGCACCCTGGCGGTCCTGGCCGGCCGCGCCTCACCCGAGATCCTGGCCCGCCAGGAGCAGACTCCGCTGCCGGGCACCGGCCGACCGGCCCCCAGCATCGAGGAGGCGCGTGCCCAGGGGCGCCTCATCCTGGTGGCCGAGGATGACAAGACCAACCAGCAGGTGATCCTGAAGCAGCTGGCGCTGCTCGGCTATGCCGGCGAACTCGCCCGGGATGGCATGGAGGCACTGCAACTGTGGCGTCGCGGTCATTACGCCCTGCTGCTCACCGACCTGCACATGCCGCGCCTGGATGGCTACCAGCTCGCCGAGACCATCCGCCGCGAGGAGCGGGGCAGCCAGCGCATGCCCATACTGGCCCTGAGCGCCAATGCCCTGCGCGGCGAGGCCGACCGGGCCCTGGGCCTTGGCATGGATGAATACCTGATCAAGCCCCTGCCGCTGAAGCAGCTGGCCACCGCCCTGTCGCTGTGGCTGCCGCAGGTCGAACAACCGGCACCGGCCAGCATGAATGAGATCCCACCCGGGGTATTCGATCCGGCCGTGTTGACCGCCATGGTCGGCGATGATAGAGATACGATCAGCGAATTGTTGGCCGACTATCAGGCCTCGGCGCAGGAGCTCGCCGCCGAGCTGCGCCAGGCAGGGGCCGATGAGGATCCCCGCCAGGTGGATGCCATCGCCCACAAGCTCAAGTCGGCCTCCGGCTCGGTGGGCGCACTGGCACTGGCCCGGCTGTGCGGCGAGCTGGAGCGCGCCGGCGCTCACTTCGACCACCCGGCCCTCGCCGCCGCCCTGCCACAACTCGAGCCCAGACTGGCCGAGGCACTGGCCGCCATCCACGCCTACCAGGCCGGAGAAGGCCTGACCGCTAAACCAAGGAATACCCATGCGCATACTGGTCATTGATGATGAGCCCTTCATGCTCAAGCTGCTGACCCGCCAGCTGGCCAACCTGGGGCATGCCGATGTATTGACCCATCAACGCGCCCTCGATGCCTTGGTGACCCTCGCCGGTCCCGCCAATCCCGTCGATGTGGTGATCTGCGATCTGCAGATGCCCGAGATGGATGGGGTGGAGTTCGTGCGCCACCTGGCCCGACTCAACTTTCGCGGCGGCCTGGTGCTGCTGAGCGGCCGGGGCCGGCACATCCTGCATGGCTCTCAGCAACTGGCCCTGGCCCATCGGCTGCGAGTGCTGGGCACCCTGGAAAAACCGGTCCACCCCGAACGCCTGGGCCAGTTGCTGGCCCGCCCCCTGCCATCGTCGGCCATGCAGCCCTGCGCGGCGCCCAAGCACTACGCCCCGGAGGAGGTGCTGCGCGCCATCCGCGAGGATGAACTGTTCACCGTTTATCAGCCCCAGGTCGAGATCGCCAGTGGCGCCCTCGTCGGCGTGGAGACTCTGGTCCGCTGGCAGCACCCCGAGGATGGGGTGGTGTTCCCGGATGCGTTCATCCCCATCGCCGAGGAGCAGGGCTGCATCGACGATCTGACCCGGCTGGTGCTGGGCAAGGCGTTGCGGCAGGGCGTCCGCTGGCAGGATGAGGGGCTGCAGCTGAAGATCGCGATCAACATCTCCATGGACAACCTGACCCATCTCAAGCTGCCCGACTGCCTCGAGCGCATGGCCGCCGAACAGGGGCTGCCGCTGGAGCGTCTGGAACTGGAGATCACCGAGAGCCGCCTGATGCGCGACCCGTTGATGGTGCTGGATATCCTGACCCGGCTGCGCCTCAAGCGGGTCGGCCTTTCCATCGACGACTTCGGCACCGGTCACTCGACCCTGGCCCAGCTGCGCAATCTGCCCTTCACCCAGCTCAAGGTGGATCGCAGCTTCATTCAGGGCGCCCACTGCGATGCCGACAATAGCGCCATCGTCGAGGCCAGCCTGGCCATCGCCCGCCAGCTGGGGATCCGCAGCGTGGCCGAAGGCGTGGAGGAGCTGGATGACTGGCACTATCTGCAGCGCTCGGGCTGCGATCTGGCCCAGGGCTATTTCATCGCCCCCCCCATGGCCGCCGAACAGCTGCCCGCCTGGCTGCTCGACTGGCAACAGCGCCAGGGTCTGCTGCACGCCACCGGGGCCTGAGACAGTCGCCCCCGGCTGGGCTAGAGTTGATGGGCAGCGGCAACGAACATGCCGCCATCCAGAGAGCTGCCATGGACGACGCCCCGAACTGTATCCGCATTCTGCTGGTCCACAAGCACCGCCTGTTCAGGGACGCCCTGCGCTGCCTCATCGATGCCTGCCCGGATCTGCGGGTGATGGGCGAAGCCGCCGGCAGTAGCGACGCCCTCACCCTGGCCCGCAGCGTCCGCCCCCATGTGGTGCTGCTGGATCTGCCGCTGGACGATAGCGCGACCCTCGCACTGATCCCGGCGCTCACGCTGCTGGAGCACAACCCGCGACTGCTGCTCCTCACGTCCATCAACCAAGGCGAGCCACTGCGGCTGGCCATCCGCCTGGGTGCGGCCGGTGTGCTGCACAAGGCGGAATCCGGCGCCGTGCTGTGCAAAGCCCTGCGCTGCGTGCACCGGGGCGAGCTGTGGCTGGATCGGAGCATGACGGCCCTCGTCTTGCAGGAGTTTCGCCAGCAACATCATCCGGATCACCAGACCACCAAGCCGAACGGCTCATCCAGCCTGTCGCGCCGGGAGCGGGAAATCGTTGCCTTGGTGGCCCATGGCCTCGGCACCCGCAAGCTCGCCGAACAATTGCACATCAGCGACAAAACGGTCCGCAATCACCTCGCCTCCATCTACGACAAGCTCAAGGTCTCCGATCGGGTAGAGCTCGCGCTGTACGCCATCAAGCACGGCCTGAACCAGCCCGCCCCCTGAGCCCCTGGCCAGATCCTGCGCCTCAGCCGCTCCCGGCTCCGGGTCATCTGACCCAGGGCCACCTCCCGTCCTGGGTCATCTCGCCCATGAAAAAATGACCACCTTGACCCATGGTGCGCCTTGCACCAGCACCTAGCCTTAAGACGGGGCAACCACACACCAACGTGAGCGAGGCCGCCACCATGGAGCATCGACGCACAGGCCGTTTGCGCGGCATTTTTCCGATACGGCTGCGTACCAGGAGCGCCGCCGGCCACGCCGTCGAGATGCGCACGCTGGCTGACAATATCGGCGCCGAGGGGCTGTATCTGCAGCTGCCGCTGTCGCTGGCCAGAGGAGCCTCCCTGTTCGCCCTCGTGCAGGTGGAGCCGACCTTGTTGATGGCGGTGCGAATCAGCGTGCTGCGAGTGGAAAAACGCTCCCATGGCCTGTTCGGCCTGGGGATGCGGATCCGGCAGGCCAGGCTGCTGGCGCCCTGATGACGATTGAAAACAGGATGGGAGGTATAACGACCGCAACAGGGTCGCCGGCAGAGCGCACCAAAGAGCACCGAAATGGATCAATGGATGAAACGCTTTTTCTCGCAATCAAGGTCTGGAGAAACATCATGACGCATAAAGGATTACCGTCAAAATCCGTGTCCCTCATCAGCATGAGCACGCTGCTGCTGGGGATGGCATTGAGTGTCACGGCAGAGGCCGCGCCCGCCAAACCGGCCTGCGGCACCCATGGCGCACTGCAGGTAACGACGCCACAGCCCGGCACGTATACCTATGTACGCACCGCCCTGGGTTCAGGCACCGCCAGCTTCAAGGTTTTGTCACCCCCGGCCAAAATCAATGCCAGCTGCGACAGCTCACTGCCCTATGTCTTTGGTAACGGCAGGAGCGGCGATAGCATTGCGGTAGACGTAAGCCTGGGCAGCATCACGGTGGCATCTGCCGGGGGCAGCCCCCTGACTGATGCTCAAGAGGCGGCCCTGCGGCGTGCCATTGACCTGACTCCATCCAGCACGCAACTGACCCCTCCCGTCACCGGCAACATCGATGTCATTTTGACCTATACCAATACGGATGAGGTCCCGGTGGGTGAGTACGATATCATCATCAAGGTGAATCCATCAGACGCCAGCGGTGTTGACTCCCCGGCAAACAGGACCTTCAGCGTCGTTGTTACCCCACCCACGGCCGTGGATACCTTGCCGCCCGACGTCAACCTCGAGAAACTGGGCGACAGCAGCACGGTTGCCGCATCCGTGCCCGAAGCGCCGAGTCTGTGCCTGAACGGCGACTACCCGGTCAGTCTGCAGGCCATTGATCCTGAAGAAGGGGGAGCCGGCACCGGCATCACGGCCATTCGGGCCGAGATCACCGACCGCAGAGGCGCCAAACTTGTCGAACTCGCCACACCGGCGACCACGCCCAGTTTGTCGGTCAAGGCCGGTGTGAATGTCAATGCCAGTACCATTCTGTCCACCGCTGACATCGGCATCGGTCAATTCACCCTCGCGACAGCTGCGGAGGATGGGGCCGATCACACCGGGAGGGATCAGACGGATTTCAACGTGGCCTTGACGGTCAATGCCCTGCCGCCCATGAGCGTGGCCGGTCGCCAGTTCAAGGTCGGCTCGACGCTACCCATCAAATGGACCTTCACCGATTGCGCCGGCCACCTCCTGCCTCCCTATGACAGCGTGAGCCTGAGCATCAATGGCGACGTCAGGACGGTCGACAGTGCCAACAACATCCGTTGGGAACTAGACGAGAATGGCAATGTGCTCCACTACATCACCAACTACACCATACCGAAAGAAGGTACCTACGATGTCGATATCTCGGTGCAGAGCCAGGGAGTAGAAGACTCGCCGGCCAGCGATGCCATCAGCCCCTCCAGCGGGGGAGCCGCGCTCAAACAAGGTAGCCTCTCCTTCCAGGCCTCCAGCAAAGGCGGAAAATAACCCGGTCAGAACGGCCCCAGCGCAGCCACCCACGTCGCACTCGCAGTGGGTGGCTTTTTGGCGGGGCGATAAGATAGCGCCGCCCCCACCCGTGCATATACAACATTGAGATAACGAAAGCGTTTTTTCTTGGTTAGCCCCGGACATCGGCTCAGGCATGCTCTCCTTCATCCCGAATGAAGGAGTATCACCATGCTGAGTCGTCCCACCGCCCTGGCGTTATTCGCCGCCCTGACGGCAGGCCCATCCCTGGCTGCCGAGGTCACCCTGCTGAATGTCTCCTACGATCCCACCCGCGAGCTCTATCAGGAGTTCAACAGCGCCTTTGCCCGCCATTGGCAGGCTCAGACCGGTGAGCAGGTGCGGGTCAATCAGTCCCATGGCGGCTCCGGCAAACAGGCCCGGGGGGTCATCGATGGCCTGGAGGCCGACGTGGTCACCCTGGCGCTGGCCTATGATGTGGACGCCATTGCCAAGCAGGGACTGATAGCCCCCGACTGGCAGGCGCGCCTGCCGGGCCATGCCACCCCCTATGCCTCCACCATCGTCTTTCTGGTGCGCAAGGGCAACCCCAAGCAGATCCACGACTGGGGCGATCTGATCCGCCCGGATGTCGCCGTCATCACCCCCAATCCCAAGACCTCCGGCGGGGCGCGCTGGAACTACCTGGCCGCCTGGGGCTATGCACTGAAAGCCAGCGGCAGCGAGGCGGGAGCCCGGGCCTTCGTAAGCCAGCTTTACCACAACGTCAAGGTGCTGGACTCCGGGGCCCGGGGCGCCACCACCAGCTTCGTGGAGCGCGGCCTGGGCGATGTGCTGCTGACCTGGGAGAGCGAGGCCCACCTGGTGCTGCAGCAACTGGGCAAGGATCGATTCGAGCTCATCACCCCCTCGGTTTCCATCCTGGCCGAGCTCCCGGTGGCGGTGGTGGACAAGAACGTGCGCAAGCATGGCACCGAGGCCCAGGCCAAGGCCTACCTGGCCTACCTCTACTCCGAGACGGGACAAAACCTGGTGGCCCGGCACCACTACCGCCCCACCGATCCGGCAGTGGCCGCCCGCTACGCCAGCCAGTTCCCCCGGCTGGCATTGTTTACGGTACGGGATCTGGAGGGCAGCTGGGAGCAGGCCCAGAAGAAACATTTCGACACTGGCGGTCTGTTCGACCAGCTCTACCTGCCGCCGCAGTAACCGGGCGCCCGGGTGGGCGCCACGTCGCGCCCCCCCTCGCATCAGCCCCCCATCAACACGACAAGACAAGGAGTGGCCATGCGCCTGCGTTCCCCCTCGGTCATACCGGGCTTCATGCCCACGCTGAGCTTCACGCTCCTCTATCTGGGGCTGGTGGTGCTGTTGCCGCTGGCAGCCCTGGTGCTCTACAGCGTCACCCACCTGAGTGCCGCCGACTTCTGGCAGATCATCAGCCGTCCGCGGGTGCTGGCCTCTTTTCGCCTGAGTTTCGTCTCCGCCGCGATCGCCGCCCTGCTCAACACCCTGTTCGGTTTGATACTGGCCTGGATACTGGTGCGCTATCGCTTCCCCGGTCGCCGACTGGTGGATGCGCTGATTGATCTCCCCTTCGCCATGCCCACCGCTGTCTCCGGCATCGCCCTGTGCGCCATCTTTGCCGGCAATGGCTGGCTCGGACAGCTGCTGGCCCCCGCCGGCATCCAGTTGGCCTACAACCCCGCCGGCGTGGTCATCGCCCTGACCTTCATCGGCCTGCCGTTCGTGGTCCGGACCCTGCAGCCCGTGCTCAAGGAAGCGGAGCCGGAGCTGGAGGAAGCCGCCGCCAGCCTGGGGGCCAACCGCCTGCAGACCTGGATACGCGTCATCTGGCCAACCCTGCTGCCGGCCCTGCTCACCGGCTTCGCCCTCGCCTTTGCCCGCGGCATAGGTGAATACGGCTCGGTCATCTTCATCGCCGGCAACCTGCCCATGGTCTCGGAGATCGCCCCGCTGATGATCATGAGTCATCTGGAGCAATACGATTATGCGGGCGCCTCGGCCATCGCCGTGGTGATGCTCGGTCTCTCCTTCGTACTGCTGCTTGTCATCAACCAGCTGCAAGCCTGGAGCTGGCAGCGTATCGGAGGGCTGCGCCCATGAACCCCCATCCCCAAGCCGCTGCCCGCGAGCCCCTCTGGGTGCGCGGCCTGCTCATCACCCTGGGCGTCAGCTGGTTCCTGGCCCTGCTGCTGCTGCCGCTGGCCACCGTCTTCATCGAGGCATTCCGCCAGGGCGTGGCCATCTTCTGGCTGGCGATCAGCGAGAGCGACGCCCTCAAGGCACTGGGCCTGACGGCGCTGGTGACCCTGCTGTCGGTGCCCTTCAACCTGCTCTTCGGTCTCGCTGCCGCCTGGGCCATCGCCCGCTTCCGTTTCCCGGGCCGCCAGTGGCTCATCACCCTCATCGACCTGCCCTTTTCGGTGTCGCCGGTGATCGCCGGCCTGATGTTCGTGCTGCTGTTCGGCAGTCGCGGCTGGTTCGGCGAGTGGTTGAGCGCCCATGATCTGAAGATCATCTTCGCCACCCCGGGCATCGTGCTGGCCACCACCTTCATCACGGTGCCCTTCGTGGTGCGCGAGTTGCTGCCGCAGATGGAGGCCCGGGGCGCCGAAGAGGAGGAGGCCGCCCCGGTGCTGGGCGCCAGTGGCTGGCAAACCTTCTGGCGGGTCACCCTGCCCGGCATTCGCTGGAGCCTGCTATACGGCCTGCTGCTCAGCACCGCCCGCGCGGTGGGTGAGTTCGGCGCCGTCAGCGTGGTCTCGGGCCACATTCGCGGCCAGACCAACACCCTGCCCCTGCATATCGAGATCCTCTACAACGAATACCAGTCGGCTGCGGCCTTCGCCGTGGCCAGCCTGCTGGCCCTGTTCGGCATACTGCTGCTGATCGGCGAAAGCCTCATTGCCCGCCTGCGCGGCTCCGGCCACCACTGAAGGAAGATGCACCATGACTATTCAGGTTCAACGGTTGAGCAAGCAATTCCATCAGCTTGCCGCCCTGCACGACATCAATCTCGACTTTCGCCATGGCGAGCTGGTGGCCCTGCTCGGCCCCTCGGGGTGCGGCAAGACCACCCTGCTGCGCATCATCGCCGGCCTGGAGCAGGCCGACCAGGGGCGTATCCTCATTCAGGGCGAGGATGCCTCCAGGCTGCCGGTGCGCGAACGCAACGTCGGCTTCGTGTTCCAGCATTACGCCCTGTTCCGCCACCTGACGGTCTTCGAGAACGTGGCCTTCGGCCTGCGCGTCAAGCCGCGTCGGGAGCGACCACGGGAAGCCCAGATCCAGGCCAGGGTCAAAACGCTGCTGGAGCTGGTGCAACTGGGGCATCTCGCCGCCCGCCACCCGGCGCAGCTCTCCGGCGGCCAGCGCCAACGGGTGGCGCTGGCCCGGGCCCTGGCGGTGGAGCCGCGGGTGCTGCTGCTGGACGAGCCCTTCGGAGCCCTGGATGCCCAGGTGCGCAAGGAGCTGCGCCGCTGGCTGCGCACCCTGCATGACGAGCTGCACGTCACCAGCCTGTTCGTCACCCATGATCAGGAGGAGGCGCTGGAGGTGGCGGATCGGGTGGTGCTGATGAATGCCGGCCGTGTCGAACAGGTGGGTACGCCGGCCGAGGTCTATGATCAACCGGCCTCGCCCTTCGTGCATCGCTTCCTCGGCAGCGTCAACCTGTTCCGGGGCCGCGTCCACGACGGCCGGCTCGATATCGGCAACCAGACCCTGACCGCCGTGCATCACGCCACCCTGCGCCAGGGCAGCCAGGCGGTGGCCTATGTGCGCCCCCACGAACTGCAGCTGTTGCCCGCCGATGCCGACTCCGGAGTGAGCGCCATCATAGAGCGGCTGCTGCCCATGGGGCCCCATACCCGGGTCGAGTTGCGTGGCATCGGCGGCCTGGATGGGACACTATTCGAGGCGGAATTGCCCAGGGCCGCGCTGCAGGCGCATCGGCAGGGCGAGGTGGTGCGGCTAAGCGCCCGTCAGGCCCAGTGCTATCCCGACTATGACATCTGACTCTCAGCAGGAGCCGACAGCGTGAACTTTCAACAACTGCGCATCATCCGCGAAGCGGCGCGCCGGGACTACAACCTCACCGAGGTGGCCAACGCCCTCTATACGTCCCAGTCGGGCGTCAGTCGCCATATCCGCGAGCTGGAAGAGGAGCTGGGCATAGCGCTGTTCATCCGCCACGGCAAACGGTTGCTGGGCATGACGGCCCCGGGCAAGGAGATGCTCATTCTGGTGGAGCGGATGCTGAACGATGCCGGCAACATCCGCAAGCTGGCGGAAACCTTCGCCAACCGCCAGCATGGGCGCCTGCATGTCGCCACCACCCACACCCAGGCACGCTATGCCCTGCCGCGGGTGGTGAAGGAGTTTCGCCAGCTCTTCCCCCTGGTGGAGCTGGAGCTGTGCCAGGGCAGCCCCGACGAGATAGTGCGCCTGCTGCAGATCGGCGACATCGACATCGGCATCAGCAGCGAGCGCCTCGACCACAGCGATGGCGTGGTGGCCTTCCCCTACTACCGCTGGCATCACGGCATAGTGGTGCCGGACCAGCACCCCCTGACCCGCCTGCCGGCGCTGACGCTGGCGGCATTGGCCGAATGGCCCATCATCACCTACCAGAGCGGCCTGACCGGTCGCGGGCGGGTGGACGAGGCCTTCGCCGGGGCCGGCCTGAAGCCGGATATACGGCTCACCGCCCAGGACTCGGATGTCATAAAAACCTATGTGGAGCTCGACATGGGCATCGGCATACTGGCGGACATGGCCTTCGATGCCCGCCGCGACGCCGGCCTGCTGCTGCTGGATGCCAGCCACCTGTTCGCGGCCAACACCGCCTGGATTGGCCTCAACAAGGGCCATTTTCAGCACAACTTCGCCTGGCGCTTCATCCAGCTGTGCAACCCGGCCCTGTCACTGGTCGACATCCAGGCCCGGGTGTTCGGCACCGAGGCGCAGCCGGATTACGAGATCTGAGACCGGCGACGCGCCGACAAGCACGGTGTGCCGGAGAAAGAGAGAAAGAAGAGAAAAAAAGCAGGGAGAGGCGCCATAAACGCAGAAACCCCCGCCGAGGCGAGGGTTTGAAAGGTGGTCGGTGATAAAGGATTCGAACCTTTGACCCTCTGGTCCCAAACCAGATGCGCTACCGGGCTGCGCTAATCACCGACATCTGCAACG
>JBFHKO010000083.1:0-10318 GCA_041595355.1 Aeromonadaceae bacterium | reverse complement strand
TGGTCAGGGTAGCCTGCAGGCTGAACTGCTCGTTCGCCTCGTCCAGACTGTCATTCACAGTATCGGTGCGCACCAGCAGGCTGCTGTCGCCCTCGTTCAGGGAAATGGGCCCGCTGTAGGCCAGCCAGGTGGCGCCGCCATTCAGGCTGTACTCGAAGGCGGTGGCGTAATCATCCCCCGCCGTGGCCGTGCCCGGCAGCAAAGCCAGCGCCAGCGTGCTGCCGGCGGCTGCATCCTTGACCTCGACCGTGAACACCGCCTTGTCACCCTCGTTGACATTGACGTTATTGGCGATCACATCGGGATCAGGCTCCTGCTCCGGATCGGGCGGATTGACGATAACCGTCGGCACATCATTGTCAGTAATGGTGGCCGTGCCGCTGGCGCCATAGCTGCTGCCACTGCTGGTCAGGTTAGCATTCAGTGTGAACAGCTCGTCGGCCTCATCCAGACTGTCGTCGATGGTTTGCGTGCGCACCAGGACGGTGCTGTCACCGCCCGGCAGACCGACGGCGCCGTTATAGGGCAGCCAGGTAGCCCCCCCATCCAGGCTGTATTCAAAGACAGAGGCATAATCCGTCCCTGCCAGCGCCGTACCAGGCACCAGACTCAGATTCAACAGACTGCCGGGTGCCGCATTCTCGATATCAATGGTAAATACGGCAAATTCACCCTCCGGAATCGAAATACTGTTTTGTCTGAATGCTATGGTGGGCGTTTCCAGCAACAGCTCCGGCGCCTCGGGTGCAGCCAGCGGCGCTACTGCCTGATAACTGGTATCAAACCCGGCCTGGGCGATGGTGGCGTCACCGATGCGATCCACGACGACAAAGCCACCGTTACCACTCGCGCCGGCAATACCACCGACGCCCGCGACGATGCCGGGGCCACCGGCGGCAGGAGCGGCAAAGAGTTCCGTCGGGTCAGCCCCCTCTATGATGGCCTGTTGCAAGGCGGCGATCTCCTGATCGCTGACCTGCTGTCCCTGATCGCGCGGCAACTGGTCATCGGGCTCCAGCACCACCTTCGCATTCACATCCTGGAGCAGCAGAGTGCCGGGTGGCAATACTTCGCCTACACGCAGCAGCCTCGGTAGTCCATCCTTGCCCACGATACGGGCTTCACCTGATACATCGACCACCAGCATGGGGGTCTGGATCATCTGATAGCGCATAATAGCCTCCGCTTCTCCATATGTGCTTATAAAAGCCTAGGCAGGGATCGGCCGGACGTCCGTTACAAAAAAGTATCGTTTCCAACCCTGATCGGGGGCCATCATGTGAACAGCATCGAACATTGACGGGGCCTGCAGACATATCGGGCCGGCAAGGGATAGGCGGCAACAACAAAGCCGCCCGCAGGCGGCTTGGCATAAGCATGCACTCAGGCCAGCGGTGTCGGGGGCGACACATATCCCTGATAGCCATCGAAAAAGAGGCGGGTTAACGCCTGAGCCTGGGCCTCATCCTCCACCCGGGTGGCGATGGTGATGACGCCGGCCTGGTGCGCCGCACGGCAGATGGCGGAGAGGAAGGATTGATCTCCCTCTTCCTTCAACACCATGCTGGTATAGCCATAATCGACCTTCACATAGTCGGGGCGCAACTCCGGCAGATAACCGAGGGACTGGAAGTAGCGGCCATATTGATCCACGCCCCACTGAAAACCCTGTTCACGCAGTTGAGTCACCAGCTCGTCGACCCGGGCCCGGGCTGTGACGATGGCCTTTTCGGGAATTTCGAACAGCAAACGGGAGCGAATGGACTCCTGCCGGGCCAGGAACGTCTGCAGCCAGCCCAGAAAAGCCGTCGAAGTAATGGAGCCCAGCGTCAGATTCACCGCCAGGCGCAGCGCCGGAGTACGCTTCAATCGTTCGCTGACTTGCTGCAGAACATACTTGTCGAGCTCCTCACCCAGCTTGAACTGCTCTACCGCCGGCATGAACTGACCGGCATGGAAGATGGTCTCTTCACGGTCAATCTGGATCAATAACTCGGCGTGATGGGGCGCCGCACCGGACAACAGCAACGCCGGCTGGGCCATGAATTGCAACTGGTGTTCGCGCAGTGCCGTGATGATCAAATCCTTCCAGGCAACCTGCCCCAGGTTGTCCTGCTGCTCGACGGCATCCAGGACCACAGCGCCCTGGCGTTCGGTGCGGGCCTGACGCAGGGCATTATCGGCCTTGGTCAGCAGCAACGGCAGATCGTCATTCGGTTCACGATAACCAATTCCGACCACCGAGATGCTCTGATTCTGGGAAATGGGATTGATCACCAGTTCGGCAATGGCGCCATTGAGCTGCTCGCCCACCTCCCGCAAGCCATTGATGGACAGCCCGGGCAACAGGACGGCATATTCATTGGCCGAGATGCGCGCCAACGCCATACCGTCATACCCCTTGAGCGAATCCTTCAGACTGACGGCTACCGCTTTCACCATGCGATCCCGGGCCGCGAAGCCTTCCTCCCGGTAGATATCCTCCAGCATGTCCACCGCCACCAGCATGATGCCACCACGCCCGCCTTCGGCTATCCAGGCATTGACCTGCCCGATGAAGTAGGCCCGGTTGCCCAGGCCCGAAACCACATCCAGGAAGGCCCGCTCCCGCAGGTGCTCGGCCGCATCGGCCGCCTCCCGGAACTGCTGCGCCAGTTTGGCACTCAGGGTGTTGATGGATTGCACCACCTGACGCAGCTCCAGCGTGCGCGGCAAGGGGATGGGTTTACCGAAATGGTGCTGCTCTATCTCCAGAGCCTGGGTCCGGATCTGCTCCAGGGGCGTCAGCACATATTTGAGCGCCTGGATAAGCAACAGTGTGGTGATGAGAAACGCGAACAGAAACGTGAGCAGCAGGCGGCTCATCCCCTTCCAGAGCTCGAAATAGGCCTGACCGGGGTGCCCCTCGACCTGCAGCTTGCCCAGCTGCAACCAGCCGGAGGTGAGAATGGTCTCGTAGCTGTCGCTTTGAAACAGCCCCAGGCTCACAAACCAGTTGGGCACGCCCTGAATGAACACGGGATTTTCCTTGTTGATCACCTCGCCGCTGGCCAGCAACTCCAGGCGCATCTTGCGGTAATAACCACCATCGAAGGCGGCATTGAGCACGGAGTCGGCCCCCACCCGATCACCGGTCTCAAGGTAAGGCGTCAGCGCCAGCCCCACCGAGTTGGCTGTGTTGACCAGGGTGGTGCGCTGCTGCTCCGCCAGGAAGGTGCGGGTCGAGTTGAACTGCACCAGATAGGCTGCGGAGAACAGCAGCAGGAACAGGGCTAACATGCTGGCCAGGAGTTCTTTGTATAGGGTCATGAGCTAATCATCCAGATTCAGAATGGGCCGCCTCAGCTGTTCTTTACTGAAGCGTCCGCGCAAGTCACTCCATAACTTCAATCGAGACGAACTGCCGGCCAATTGCCCCTGGCCGCGCTCCTTCATCAACCACAGGTTGGTACCGTTGAAGCTGAATATGGGCACCAAATCCGGCCGCTGGGTCGCCAGCTTGATGCTGCCATCTATGTTGTCCAGTATCAGCGGCACGGCAGACGGGGCGGCGTAATAAGCCACCACCATATGGAATTGCTGATACCTCAAGGCTTTGACATAGACCATGCGCAGTTTTTCCTCGGGAATACCAAGCTCCCTCAGAGTAAAGTACTTGGCGATGCTGTAGTCTTCGCAGTCGCCACCGGCGGCGCCGAGAAACTCCAAGGGTATGGCCCAGTAATCGGTCTGTCCCCATAACTTCACATCATCGATGAACAACAACCGATTGAAAAAATCATTCACCGTCCGCAGGCTCTGCGCCTCTTCCCAGCGCTGACGCTGGCCTAGCCGGACCAGCTCGCGCCAGCCCTCGGCACGCTCGGCTGCACGGTGTCCATAGACGTGGCGGACAGCGGATATGCTCTGTTGCTCCTCGACGCTCAGGTCGCTGGCCCTCAAAAAATTGGGGATAAACAGCATCCCCAATATTCCCCACCAGACCAGCCACGCATCCCACTCAGAACGTCTGCTCAACGCTATACACATTCCATTTCTTCTCGACGCCCTGGGTCGCATTCTTCAGCATGCCAACGACACGACGGTTGACGGCATAGGCCTGATCATCTTCCCTGCCGATGGCGGGGGTGCGCTCACCGTAGGCCACTGTCTCGATTTTGTCCGCCGGTACCCCATATTGCTCGACCAGTACCTTCTTCACCGCCGCATTGCGGCGCTGGGTCAGGGCGATGTTATAGGCATCGGAGCCGGGCGAGCTGGCATGGCCTTCTATCACCAGGCTCTGATCGGGATTGTCCATCAGGAATTGGGCGGTTTTCTCGATGCTGGGCAGATACTCGGGCCGCACCACCGACTTGTCATGCTCGAACAGGACATGCAGCTCCTCGAAGCCCTGTCCGGTCATGGTATTGGGGCAACCATAGTTGTCGACCAGGCTGCCGAGCAGCGTTTCGGGGCATTTTTCACGCGCGTTGACCACACCGTCGGTATCCGGATCCGTCAGGTCCTGGGCCTGCTTCACATCGACCAGGGGCGCAGCGGTCAGGCTGCAGCCGGCCAGGGGCAACAGCATGGCCAGGGCTAATAGTTTGAGAGTCATAGTGCCTTCTCCTTGTCACTTCCACTGTTCAGGGCGAGTGATACGCAGTGCGTCCAGCAGACGTCCTGTCGCGTTCATGATCCGGTAGTCCGCCAACAGCTGATCGTAATCGGCGTTGATGTAGGTACGGCGGGCCTCGAACAACTCGTTTTCGGTGTTCAGCAGATCCAGCAGGGTGCGACGCCCCAGCATGAATTGCTTGTTGTAGGCCTGAACGGTGTCATAACCGGACTCGACATGCTTGCGCAGGAAAACCTTCTGCTGGTTGAGTCCTTCGCGTGCATTCCAGGCCAGACGGGTGCCTTCTTCCACCTGCCGATAGGCATTCTGGTGAATGTCCTTGGCCTGGGCATAGAGTGCCGAGGTACTGCGGCTGCGGGCCACGTCGGCACCGCCATTGAAGAGGTTGTAACGCATGCGCAGCATGGCCTGGAAGTCGTTGGTATTGGCCTCGATGCCATCTGCATCCTCATACCAGTTCTGGCCGACTTCGACCGTGAACTTGGGATAGAGCCCCGACTTGGCGCCCTCATGCTGATAGAGGGCCGCCTGCACATCCTCTTCGGCCATCTTCAGGGTGGCATGGTTGCTGGTCGCCAGCGTCAGCGCAGCGGGCAGATCGGCAGGCAGCATGTCGGCATCCGGTACCGGCTGCACCAGGTCCCTGGGCTGATCATTCACCACCCGCATGTATTCGGCCTCGGCATCGCGCAGGTTGTTCTCGGCCGCGGTCAGGTTGGAGTAGGCTCGAGCCACCCGCCCCTGAGCCTGGGAGAGATCGGCTGAGGATCCCAACCCCGAGCTGGTGCGTTTCTCGATATCGGCCATCACGGACTCATGAGTTGCCAGATTTTTCTTGGACAACTCGAAGATCTCCTGCTGACGCAATACATTCAGATACACCTCGGCGACCCGCAGGGCCGTATTCTCCGCATCGGCTTCCAGCGCATATTTCTGCGCCATGGCTTCGGCTTTGGTACGGTTAACATTGCTGCTGGTGTCGAAACCATCAAACAACATCTGGCTCAGGGTAAGGCTGGCCTCTCGCCGGGTCAGATCGATGCCCCGCTCAATCTGGTTGCTGGTACGCTCGTAGCCGATGCCAGCCAGGGCATCCACCTTGGGGAGATAGCCGGCCTTGGCTTCGTCAACCTGATATTGCCGAGCCTGGTAGTTGTCGAAGGACTCCTTGATCTTGGGGTGGGTTAACAACGCTTGCGCGACAGACTGCTCAAGGCTCTGCGCAAAACTCGAGGCGGGAAAAACCAGCATTCCGCTCATTGCTACTGCGATTAGTGACTTCTTCATAGCCGCTCCCTGTTATTGCTCGTTTTATCTCTCTCGTAACGCCGACTGCTTTGCCCGCAAGATGGGCTTCAACAGATACTCGAGGACACTCTTCTTGCCGGTGAGTATGTCCACATTGGCCAACATCCCGGGAATGATGGGCAATGGCACCCTGGCATCCCCGAGAAAATTCCTGTCCGTGCGCACCCTCACCAGATAGAAAGCATTACCCTTGTCGTCCTGAATGGTATCGGCACTGATGTGCTCCAATTTGCCCTTCAGGCCGCCATATATAGCAAAATCATAGGCAGTAAATTTGACCACCGCATCCAATCCGGGCCGTAAAAATGCGATATCTTTCGGCAACACCCGGGCCTCCACCAGCAAATTATCTTCACTTGGAACCACCTCAACCAGCTCCATTCCAGGCTGTACCACGCCGCCGACGGTGTTGACATGCAATGTCTTGATGGTGCCCTTGACCGGCGAGACCACGGCGGTACGGGAGACCCGGTCCTGCAATCCCACCTGCCCCTCGGAGAGCTGGGCCAGGCGGTTCTGCTTGCCCTCCAGCTCACTCTGGGCCTCGATGCGGAACTTGAAGGCCACGTCCTTGCGCTTGAGGATCGCCTCGCGCAACTGGGAGTTCTGTTTGGGCAACAGCAGGCGGGTGTTTTCCAGCTCGCCCTGCATCTCGTTGACCTGGCGCTGCAACTTGATGATATCCACCTGGGAGACAATGCCCTCCTTGGCCAGCGGACGGCTGATGTTGAGCTCCTGGCGCGCCAGATCGACACTGCGGCCCAGGGTGCGCACCTTGGAGTTGATTTCGATGATCTCGTTCTCTTTCTGCTCGATCTGCTGGGCCATGATGAACACTTGATTGCGCAGGTTGTTCACCCGCTCCTGCAGGGCGTTATCCTGCCGGCGGACATAATCGGGAAACTGCTGCGCATAACCCTCGGGGTAGACCACCGGTTGAGCCTCGATGCTGACCTGATCGCGCCAGCCCAGCTTGGCTTCGCTGCGTACCCGGATGCTGGCCAACTCGGCCCGCAGACGCGCCACATCGCCCTGCAACCCCACCAGCTCCTGCTCGCGCTCGCGAAAATCGGAGCGAAAACGGGTGTCATCGATGCGCAGCAGCTCCTGTCCCTCCTCGACCTGCTGGCCCTCGCGGATGTAGATCTCCTTGACGATGCCCCCCTCCAGATTCTGCACCACCTGCAGCTGGCGGGAGGGAATCACCTTGCCCTGTCCCACCGCCACCTCATCGAGACGGGCCCAGGCCGCCCAGACGATGGCCACCAGCACGAACAGCACGCAGCACCAGAGCAGAATGCGAGCCCGCACCGGGGTGTTCAGCAGCACCGCCGCCGAAGCGTCATCCACCATGTCCAGCTGGGAGGGATCAGGAAGCTTGGGCTGGTTCATGCTCTGACTCCCGTACGCGGATCTTGCCGCTGCGCAACAGTTCCAGTACCTGTTCCCGCGGCCCGTCTGCCACTATGCTGCCCTGCTCCATCACCACGATGCGCTCGACGACATCCAGCATGGTGGTCCTGTGGGTCACCAGGATGAGGGTGGTATTGGGGCTCAGGCGTCCCAGCTCCTGCTTGACCAGGCTCTCGGAGCGGTTGTCCATGTTGGAGGTGGGCTCATCCAGGATCAGAAGGGGCGGATCGGTGAGCAGGGCCCGCGCCAGAGCAATGGCCTGCCGCTGGCCGCCGGAAAGCAGACGCCCCCCCTCACCGATCTGGCGCTCCAGGCCGTTGGCATCGCGGTTGGTAAACTGGGTCACCCCGCCCCGGCGGGCGGCGCGCAGCACCTGCTCATCATCCACCAGCGGATTGCCGACGATGATGTTGTCGCGCACCGAGCCGAAGAAGAGGGTGATATCCTGGGGGACGCAGCCAATGTTGCGGCGCAGCACCGCCGGATGGATCTGCGCCAGATCGTACCCATCGACCCGCACCGCGCCGGCTTGCGGCCGGTAAAGCCCCAGCAGCAGCTTCTCCAGGGTGGTCTTGCCAGCGCCGACCCGGCCGATGATGGCCAGTTTTTCGCCCGGCCGGATCTGCAGGTTGATGTCACGCAGGGAGTCCTGCTGGGACTCGGGATAATGAAAGGTGACATGCTCGAACTCGATGCGCCCGGAGAGCAGCGAATGCTGAATGTATTGCCGCCCCTCCTCCTGCTCGTCGGGGCTCTCCATGATGCGCCCCAGGATCTCCAGCGCCGACTTGGCCTGGTTGTAGCGGGTTGACAGCACCGAGAGCTGGATCAGGGGCGCGATGGCGCGGCTGGACAACATGACGGCGGCAATCATGCCGCCCATGCTCAGCTCGCCCTTGGAAATCTGGTAGACGCCGGTGACCACGATGCCGACGGTGCAGATCTGCTGGGCGAAAGCGGCCAGCGAAGAGACGCTGTTGGTCAGCTTGCGGGTCTCGATGCCCCAGTTGGACATGTGGCTGACCGCCTGCTCCCACTTGTGCTGAAAATTGCCCGCGGCGCCGAAGATCTTGACCGCCTCCAGGCTGACGATGCCCTCGATGAGATTGGCATATTTCTGCGATGCCAGCCGCGAGCCCTCCTCTATGCTGCGTCGCAATGCCGCCTGGATATAGACGCTGTAGAGGGCCAGCAGCACTATGGCCACCAGCGGCACCACCACCAGTGGTCCGGCAAATATCCAGATGATGAAGGTGAACAGCAGCGCGAAGGGCAAATCGATGAGCGTCGAGACCGTCGCCGAGGTGAAAAAATCACGAATGGACTCGAACTCCTGCAGGTGGCGGGCGAAGGCGCCGGTGGACGGCGGACGGGCCTCCAGGCGAATGCCCATCACCTTGGCGAAGATCTTGGCCGACAGCAGGATGTCGGACTTCTTGGCCGCGATATCGATGAAATAACTGCGCAGCTGCCGCATCACCAGATCGAACAGGAAGATGATGACCACCCCCACGGCCAGTACCCACAGGGAGTCGAAGGCCAGATTGGGCACCACCTTGTCATACACATTCATGACGAACAGCGGGCTGGCAATGGCAAACAGATTGATGAGGATGGAGGCCAGCAGCACGTCGCGGTAAATGGGCATGGACTCCAGCAGGGTGCCCCAGAACCAGTGGCCATGCCGGGTTTCCAGCACCTTGGGAGAGCGCTCGTCATAGCGAAACTGCTTTTTGACAAACAGGGTGCGGCCGCTGTATTGGGCATCCAGCTCGGCGAGCGGCAGGCTCTGCTCACCGGCCCCGCTCTGCGGCAGCATGACGGTGACCTCCTGCTGCTGCACATCCATGGCCAGCAGCACACAGGCCCCCCCCTCCTTGAGCAACAGCACACAGGGCAGCAACAGCGGCGAGATGCCGGCCAGCGGCTGGACCTGAGCGCGGGCCGAAAAACCGGCACGCTCGGCGGCGCGCGAAAACAGCAGCGGCGTCAGCCGCCCATCGGGCAGCGGCAGTCCGGCCACCAACGCATCCCGACTGTTGGGGATGCCGTGAAATTTGGCCAGGAACACCAGACATTCGAGCAACTCATCGCATCCATCCAGCCTGTGATCCATCACGTCTCCGCTGTTTCCGGTCACCACCACGACGACAATATCCGCGCCATCCACCTATCAGTGTATGAGCAATTCCGCATTGTTGCCGAAATGTTGCCCCCCGGCCGGGAGGCGGCACAGACACGCAAACAAGAAAAAGGGCATCGCCGATTCGGTGATGCCCAAGGGGTGGGGATAGGCCCCATGCCAACAACAGAGACGCAGCCAGCCGGGTTAATCGAACATCTGCACGCCGGTCTGATCGATGAACAGCTCCGCCTTTTTCAGCATCCACTGCTCGGCATCCTCGCGACTGCTGAACAGATCCGAGCGGATGAAGCGGTAGGTCTTCAGCTCGCCGTCGATTTCCCTGCAGATGCGCCCGGCCAGACGATACTGGCCTCCCTCGGCCTGGGGCTCGGCGTAGATCTGATATCCCTTGTAGCTCACCGGCTCGGCGACGGGCTGGGCCGCCTTGCCGCCGGCGAACAGTGAACGCAACAGCTTTGCAAACATGAATGGTTCTCCTTGATCGTGTGCGCGCATTGTCGCCAAGGCTCACGCCAAGAACAAGCCGCCCCGGTCCGAACTGTGGGGCCGCCCCGGAGCGGCCCCGCCATCAGGCGACCCGGTAGACCCGCACCTCATAGGGGCGCAGCACACACTGCATCAGCACACCATGAGGCAGCACCTCCTGGTTGGCCAGCAGCAGGTGCTCATGGCGCAGCGGCCATTCCAGCTCATGGTAGAGGGCATCGTGGTCAGTCAGGTTGCAGATCACCACCAGCGCCTGCCCCTCCAGGGTCCGGGTGTAGGCGTAGATCTGCGGGTCTTCCGCGAGGATGAGCTCATAGTTGCCATATACCAGCACCGGCTCGGCC
>JBFHKO010000082.1:0-10319 GCA_041595355.1 Aeromonadaceae bacterium | reverse complement strand
CGGGTGCCAATGCCGGCCTGACCCTGGCCTGCTGGATGTTTTTCGCCGAAACCAGTCTCACGGTGGCCCTGGCCATCCAGTTGGCGCTGCTGGCCCGGCTGGCGCGTGATCAGGGCGATCTGGTGCCGCGCTGGCTGATAAAGGGACTGGCCATGCTGGTGATACTGCGCCTGTCTGCCAATCCCTGGTTGCTGAACTATCCGCTGCAAGGGGTACTGGGTCTGCACTGGAGCCTGTACGGCTACGGCATTCCGGTGCTGGCTTGCGCGCTGGCGGCGCGCTGGCTGCCGGAGCGCGCCGGCGACAACACGCCGCGTTGGCTGGAGGCCGGCTGCCTGCATCTGCTGACCCTCTGGCTCACCATTGAGCAACGCTACTGGCTGTCGGATGGCGATCCCTGGCAGGGGCCGCTGGCGCTGGCCGATACCGCCCTCTATGCCGCCAGCTGGGGCGCCCTGGGGCTCATCTATGCCTGGAAGGCGCGCCTTGGCGGCCGCCTGGCCAGCGTCTACCGGATTGCCGCACCGCTGCTGCTGGGGCTGATGATGGTGCTCAGCCTGCTGGGCTCGTCGTTGTGGTTCAATCCGCTGCGCTCGGCGGTGGCGGTGGGCGAGTGGCCCCTGCTCAATCTGACGCTGCTCGGTTGGGGGGTACCAACGCTGCTGGCGGCACTGGCTTTGGCACTGCCCGGCCTGGTGCTGCCGCGGAACATGCGCCCGCTGCTGGGGGGCTATGCCCTGCTGATGGGCTGGGCCTGGCTGAGCCTGGCAGTGCGTCAGTTCTGGCATGGCAACCTGCTCAATGCCCACCGGGTCTTCAGCGCCGAGCAGTATGCCTATTCGGCGGTCTGGCTGGGCGCCGCCGTGCTGCTGATGCTGCTGGGCGGCTGGCTCAAGCTGGCCCGGGTGCGGCAGGCGGCGTTGCTGAGTGTGGCGCTGGCGGTGCTCAAGATCTTCCTCTGGGACATGGCGGAGCTGGAGGGGCTCTACCGGGTGGCCTCCTTCCTCGGCCTGGGGCTGTGCATGGTGGGATTGGGCTGGTTCTATCAGCGCCAGGTGCTGCCCAGCGTGAAGGCGGGGCCGGAGGCGTAGCTCTGGTCAACGATAGGCGGCACCTCATTGCGCATGCCCCCGCACTCCGGGGAAACAGGTCGAGCCGCTGTACAGCCCGCCCACTGAACCATCGAAGTCGGCCATGGCCGCTAAGCCTGGCGGAATGGCGCGGGAGCTGCTCGGCAGGCGAGGCCGGCGCCGAAAACAGAAACGGACCCTGCGGGGCCCGTTGATCTGCTGTCAGTTGCCGCTGGTTTGCAGCAACGTCACTCCTCGTCATCCTCGTCATCACCACCCAGCTGACGTTCCAGGGGCAGGTAGATCTCCACCCGATCGCCTTCCTTGAGTTCGGTATCCGGCGTGCAGAACTTGCCGAAGATGCCGATGCGGTGGGTCTCCGGATCCAGCTCCGGGTACTGGGCCAGCAGGGGGGAGGCGAGCAGGGCCTCCCTGGCGGTGACCGGTTCAGGCAGGTCCAGCTGATACCAGCTGCCCTTGGCCCCGCGGGCATGTGCGACACTCAGTTTCATACGTGACATCCTCCACTCGCTTGCTCGATGACCACGGGTTGTTTGCGAAAGGCCCGCTGCAGCAGCCGCTGGCCGGCCAGCAGCAGCCCCAGCATCACGAAGCCGCCCGGTGGCAACAGCATCAGCAGGAAGCCGTGATAGTCGGGCAGCACTGTCAGCTCCATGAAGGTGAACTGGGGGCCCAGCAGCAGCGAGGCGCCCGAGAAGAGGGTACCGCTGCCGAGGATCTCCCGGCAGCCGCCGACGATGACCATGCCCAGGGTAAAGCCGAGGCCGGTGGCCAGCCCATCCACCAGGGAGGCCAGCGGCGGGTTCTTGACCGCGAAGGATTCGGCGCGCCCGAGAATGGCGCAGTTCACCACGATGAGGGAGATGAACAGCCCCAGCACCCGGTGCAGATCGTGCAGCCAGGCGTTCATGGCCTGATCCACCAGGGTCACCAGGGAGGCGATGAGCAGGGTGAAAATGGGGATGCGGATCTGATTCGGCACATGGCGACGGATGAGCGACACCAGCAGGTTGGAGCTGGTCACCACGCAGGTGGTCACCAGCCCCATGCCCAGGCCATTGGTGGCGGTGGTGGTGACCGCCATCAGCGGACAGAGGGCCAGCAGCTGGGTGAAAATGGGGTTGTTGCGCCAGAGGCCGTCGGCCATCAGGTCGAGATAGTCACGGGCTTTCATGGTTGCGACTCCTTGGTGGTTCCCAAAAATGCGTCCTGGTGACGGGCGAACAGTTGCAGGCTCTCATACACGCCCTTGACCACGGCCCGGGGGGTGATGGTGGCCCCGGTGAAGCCGTCAAACTGGCCGCCATCCTTCTTCACATGCCAGCCTCGTGCATCCGGCTGGCTGAGAGAGAGACCATTGAAGCCTAAAATCCACTCGCCCTTGCTGAGTTCTATCTTGTCGCCGAGGCCCGGCGTTTCGGTGTGGCTCAGCACCCGCACGCCGGTCAGCACGCCCTTGGCATCCAGCCCCAGCAGCAGGCGGATGGGGCCGGCGTAGCCGATGGTCTCGGCAAACAGCGCCACGCCGCTGACGGCGCCGTCTTTGCGGGCGCGAAAGAAGTGTACCGGCTGGCCATCCAGTACCAGGCTGATCTCCTCCTGGCTGGGGTTGTTGTCGTAGAGCTCGCTCGGTATCACCTGCACCAGCATGCGCTGGGTATCTTCCTGCTGGCGCAGGGCGATGCTGGGGCTGGTGAGGCGGGAGCTGAGGGCGACGGCGCTGCAGACCAGCAGGGCGAAGCCGCCCAATACCAGGCTTGGATACAGGGGTTTGTCCCGGAAGGGAACGGAGAGGGTGGTCATGATTTCTCCTCCGGCTTGGCGCCGTAGCCATAGACACTGGGACGGGTGAAGTTGTCGATGAGCGGGGTGATGGCGTTCATGATCAGCACCGCGAAGGCGACCCCTTCCGGGAAGTTGCCGAAGCTGCGGATGACGAAGATGAGAAAGCCAAGACCGGCGCCGAACAGCAGCTTGCCCAGGCGACTGGTCGGCGTGGTGACCGGATCGGTGGCGATGAAGAAGGCGCCCAGGATCAGGCCGCCGCTGGTCAGTTGCGCCAGGGGCGTGGCGATGGACTCGGGGGCGAGCAGCCACATCAGGCTACCCGGTACCAGGCAGCCCAGCAGGGTCGCTGCCGGTACATGCCAGGTGAACACCTGTTGCTGGATAAGCCACAGGCCGCCCAGGGCCAGCAGCAGGCCGGCGGTTTCGCCCAGGCTGCCGCGACTGTTGCCCAGCACATGCTGCAACAGATCGAAGCTGGCCGCCCCTTCCTTGAGCGCGCCCAGGGTGGTGGCGCCGGAGAGGCCGTCCACGCCGAGCTTGTACCAGACGCCATCATAGAAGGCGCTGGGGGTGATCCAGTGGGTCATCTCCACGGGGAAGGAGATAAGCAGCACCACCCGTGCGAGCATGGCCGGATTGAACGGATTCTGCCCCAGCCCGCCATACAGCTGTTTGCCGAACAGTACGGCGATGGCGCTGCCGAAGGCACCCAGCCACAGGGGCGCATGGGGCGGCATGCTCATGGCCAGCAGCAGGGCGGTCAGCAGCGCCGAGCCGTCGTTGAGTTCGCCATTGGCATGCGGGTTGAGGCGCAGGCACAACGCCTCGCAGGCGAGCGCACTCACCAGACAGGTGAGCAGCAGCAGCAAGGCCGGCACGCCGAACTGCAGCACGCCGAGCAGCGCGGCGGGTGCCAGTGCCAGATTAACCTTGAACATCAGGGTCTTGACCGAAAGACCCTCGTGGGCATGCGGGGCACGCAGCATCATGATGCCTCCTCCTGGGTGGTACGACGGGGCGCCCGGCGGGGCGCGGCTTTTTTGGCCGCGGCCTTGGCGGCCTTGGCAGCTTCGCGTTCGGCAGCCTCGCGCTCCAGGCGGGCGCGGCGCGCCTCGCTGGCGGCGCGGGTGCGTTCCGATTTCTGTTCGGCCAGCCGTTGGCGCCCCAGCGCCTGTTTGCCCCAGTCGAAGTATTGGGTCAGGGGAATGGCGGCCGGGCAGACATAGGCACAGGAGCCGCACAGCAGGCAATCGGGCAGGCCAAGGCCGGCGGCCTTGTCCAGCTTGTCCACCTTGAGCTCGGCCACCATGTCGAGCGGCGTCAGGCTCATGGGGCAGGCGGCCACGCAGCGGCCGCAGCGCACACAGGCATTGGCGCGCGGGGCGGGCAGTTCATCTTCGGTGAGCAGCAGCACGCCGCTGGTCCCCTTGGTGATGGGGGTCTGCAGATCGGTGATCGCCCGTCCCATCATGGGGCCGCCCAGCACGATGCGCGCCGGAGTGCTGCGCAGACCACCGCACTGGGTGATGATCTCGGCGATGGGCATGCCGATGGGGGCCAACACATTGACCGGCTGCTCCACCGCATCGCCGCTCACCGTCAGCACTCTGTGGGTCAGCGGACGGCCGAAGCGCACCGCCGAGAAGATGGCGATGGCGGTCGCGACGTTCTGCACCAGTATGCCGAGCTCGGCGGAGAGTTTTCCGCTCGGGACCTGCTTGCCGGTCACCGCCTCAATGAGCTGTTTCTCCGAGCCCATGGGGTAGAGGGCCGGCAGCTGCACCACGTGGATGTTGTCCGCTTCGGCGCAGATGGCGTCCATGGCGGCGATGGATTGGGGCTTGTTCTCCTCGATGCCGATGAAGGCCTGGGTCGCCTGGGTCATCTGCATCAGGTAGTGGATGCCGCCTAGGATCAGTTCGCCCTGCTCGCGCATCAGCCGATCGTCGCAGGTCAGGTAGGGCTCGCATTCGCTGCCATTGATGATCAGGGTGTCAATCTTGTGGCGCAGGCTCAGGCGCAGCTTGTCGGCGGTGGGGAACATGGCGCCGCCCATGCCGACGATGCCGGCGGCTTCCACCAGATCGATCATGGCGGCCCGATCCTTCAGTGCGGCCTCGCGATCCAGCGGCGCCGCGCTCTGCTGCTCCGGGTCCACCTTGAGAGTGAGGCTGGCACCCGGCGCTATGGCGGTCACCACGCCGGCAAGGGGCGCATGGATGGGGACCGAAAAGCGGCCGTTGGCCTTGGCCAGCAGCTGATCGGCCAGCACGCTGTCGCCCTCGGCCACCACCGGGATGGCGGGGGCGCCGGCATGCTGCTTGAGCGGCAGCACCAGCCGCCAGGGAGCGGTCAGCGTTCGGATGGCGGCCTCGCTGGTCAGTTGCTTGTGGCTGTCGGGATGAATGCCGCCCTGGGGCTTGATTCGCGCTTTAAGCATGTTGCGGACCTCTCGCTGCGGGTTTGGTGGAGCCGGCGGCATAGACCGGA
This sequence comes from Aeromonadaceae bacterium, assembly GCA_041595355.1. Classification (GTDB taxonomy): domain Bacteria; phylum Pseudomonadota; class Gammaproteobacteria; order Enterobacterales; family Aeromonadaceae; genus JBFHKO01. The sequence goes on along the minus strand of JBFHKO010000082.1, from coordinate 4,950 downwards.
TCCGGATACAGGGTGACGCCGCCATGGGGGCAGACCGGCACGCACTGACCGCAACCGGTGCAGGCATCGGCGATCACGCCATGCAGCTGGCGGGTGGCGCCGACGATGGCATCGAAGGGACACTGCTTGAAGCAGCGGCCGCAACCGTCACAGGCGCTGGGATCGATGGCGGCCAGCATGGGGCCGCGCATGTCGCCGCCCTTGAGGCTGACGCCGAGCAGGGCCGCCAGTTTCTGGGCCAGACCGGAACCGCCGGGAGGGCAGCAGTCGGGTGCCGCTTCGCCCTTGGCCATGGCCACGGCGGCCTGGGCGCAACCGGGATAGCCGCACTGGCCGCACTGGCCGTTGGGCAGCAGCTCGCTGATCTGTTCCACCAGCGGATCGCCTTCCACCTTCAGGTGGATGGCGGCATAGCCCAGGGCGTAACCGATGGCGGCGGCCAGCAGGGGAATGGCTAACAGGGCAAGAATCGACAGCATGGGACCTCCTATCATCCGGCCAGGCCGGCAAAGCCGGCAAAGGCCATGGCCAGGATGCCGGCGGTGACGAAGCTCACTGGGGCACCCGAAAACAGTGCCGGCAGTTCGGCGCGCTCCAACCGTTCACGCAGGCCGGCAAACATGACGATCACCAGCGAAAAACCCAGCGCCGAGCTGAGGCCGTAGACCAGCGCTTCCAGAAAGCTGAGCTTCTCCTGGATGGTGAGCAGGGTGATACCCAGCACGGCGCAGTTGGTGGTGATGAGGGGCAGGAAGATGCCCAGGGTACGGTGCAGTTCGGGGCTCTGCTTGGCCACAAACAGCTCGGTGAGCTGGACCAGGGAGGCGATCACCATGATGAAGGCGAGCAGGCGCAGGTAATCGAGACCCAGGGGTTGCAGCAGCAGGTGCTCGATGAGCCAGCCGACGCAGGTGGACATGGTGAGGACAAAGGTGGTGGCCATGGCCATGCCCATGGCGGATTCCACCTTGTTGGAGACCCCCATGAACGGACAGAGCCCCAGGAACCGGGATAACACCACGTTATTCACCAGTCCGTTGGCCAGGACCATCAGCAATAATTCTTTCATGGCGACGACGCCCCTCAGCTTGGTGGAAGATCATTGCTCAACAAAATGCGAAAGCTGTGCCATCAAACTGTGGGCTGGGTCACGAAATGTCAGAGTGCACCAAGATAGAACAACCCTTGCATCTTTATGGATATTGACGGGAGGATTTGCGACAAAGTGCGGCAAGCGTGGGGCTGATATGGATCCCTCTGTCGCGTCATTGTGGCAAAAGCCACATCCAGATCAACAAATGGGCGGAATGTTTTGAGTCTGGAATGCTGATTGCATCATTGGCAGCATCAATGACAAAGCGCTGTGACATCGCCTCGCTGACCACACAAATTGTCAGCTTGCAGACAGCCGGCCGCCTGTGCCACGGCACGCCGCAATGCCATCACAGAGCCCGATTGCCAAGGAGCCACTATGAGCCTGACCCCCACCCCGCCTGCGCCGTCCTCTCCTGCGGATGGCCTGGATACCCAGGCGTTGCACAACGCCCTGCAGCAGCTGCCGCTGGCGCTGTTTCTCGAAGTGGTGGAACAATCGTCGGTGGCCATCTCCATCACCGATATCGATGCCCGGATACAGTATTGCAACGCCGCCTTCTGCAGCCTGACCGGCTATCAGCGCAGCGAACTGCAGGGGCGCAATCACAACCTGCTGGCCAGCCGGCAGACCCCCAAGGAGCGCTATCAGGAGATGTGGCAACATCTCGGCAGCCAGCAGCCCTGGAATGGCCGGCTGGTGAACCGGCGCAAGGATGGCAGCCTCTACCTGGCCGAGGTGACCGTCACCCCCGTGGTGGGCGACGACGGCCAGCTGCATCATTTTCTCGGCATGCATCGCGACATCAGCGCCCGCTTTGCCCTCGAGCAGCGGGTCCACAACCAGAAGGCGCTGATCGAGGGGGTGCTGAATGCCGCGCCCATGGCGGTAACGGTGCTGGATGAAAACCACGATGTGGTGCTGGACAACCTGGCCTACAAGACCCTGCGCACCGATCTGCGGGGCGTCGAGCCCATCAAGGCACTCGGTTACCCCGAAGTGGGCTGCAGCCTGCCGGGGCATGACGAGACCCTGCTGCCGCTCGTCATTCGCGGCCGCCAGCGCTGGTTCAGTCTGGTCTGCCAGCCGTTGCAGGAGCTGAATGAGGAAGCGACCCACTACTTTGGCGAGGGCCATCGTCCCTGCACCCTGTTGCTGATCACCGATCAGACCGAACGACGTCGGCAGATGGAGCAATCCCGTCTGGAGCGGCTGCGGGCCCAGGTGGAGGAGCAGAAGATGCTGGCGGCCATCCGCGAGACCCTGGATGCGGCCATAGTGCAGAGTCAGGCGCCCCTCAACATGCTGCAGGCGGCGCTGCGTCTGGATCCGGGCGCCGGTGGCGGCGCCCAGATGGCCATGCAGACGGCGCTGGAGGCCGGTACCCGTTCGCTGCAGCGGCTGGAATCCTGCCGCCCGCCACTGGCGCTGGAGGCGCCCAGCGAGTTCGCGCTGCCGCCGCTGCTGGAGGATCTGCAGGATCTGTTTGCCCTGCGCCTGATGCACAGCCCATTGAAACTGCTGCTGGTGCCGGTAGAGCCGCTGCCGCCATTTCATGGCCAGCGTACCCGCCTGCTGACCTGCCTCTATCTGTTGCTGGAGCGTGCCTGGTTCGCGGTGCGCGAGGGGGAGGGCATCATTCGTCTGAGCTGCCATGCCGAAGAGCAGGATATCTGCCTGGAGGTGGAGGACAACGGCCCGCCGCCGGCGGATCTCTCGCCCCATCGCCTGCTGCAGCCCTTCAACAGCCTGCCCCATGGCGAGTTGTCCGCGGGCATAGAGCTCAGCCTGGTACAGAACATAGTCAACGATCACAAGGGGATGATTGAGGTGGGGATCAGCAAGCTGGGTGGCTGCCTGATCCGCTTCCGTCTGCCCATGCAGCATGATGGGAGGAGATACTGATGAATTCGATAGAGAGTGTTCCGACGTCCGGCATCAAGGGGCTCAGCATGCAGCAGCAGCTGACCGCCCTGCATCAGATCAGCGTGGTGCTGAGTCGTTCCCTGGATCTGGAGCAGACCCTCGGCAGCATGCTGCAGGCGCTGCACGAACATGCACGCATGCAGTACGGGCTGGTATCGCTGTTCGATCAGAACCGCAGTGCCCTGTTCGTCCAGGCGATGCATGGCATCGATCCCGAGGTCATCAAGGATGTGAAGGGGGTACGCTATCGCATGGGCGAGGGGATACTGGGCACCGTCATGCATCAGGGACACTCCCTGGTGATCCCCCGGGTCGCCGATGATCCCCGTTTTCTCGATCGCCTGAACCTGTATGACTATGGCTTGCCCTTCATCTGCGTGCCGATCCCCGGCGCGGACAGCAAACCCATAGGGGTGCTGGCCGCCCAGCCCCTGGCCCAGGACGAGAGCAGCCTGCCGGCCAGCACCCGTTTCATGGAGATGGTGGCCAACCTGACGGCCCAGACGGTGCGCCTGGTGGGGCGGGCCAAGAGCGAGGCCGAGGCGCTGCGCACCGAGCGTGACAGCCTGCGGCGCAAGGTGCGTCATCAGTACGGCTTCGACAACATGGTGGGTCAGACCGCCGCCATGCGCCAGATCTTCGACTCCATCCGCCAGGTGGCCAAGTGGGATACCACAGTGCTGGTGCGCGGCGAGAGCGGTACCGGTAAGGAGCTGATCGCCAACGCCATCCACTATAACTCCGCGCGCGCCAACGGCCCCTTCGTCAAGCTCAACTGTGCCGCCCTGCCGGACAGCCTGCTGGAGAGCGAGCTGTTTGGTCACGAGAAGGGGGCCTTCACCGGTGCGGTCAAGCAGCGCAAGGGGCGCTTCGAGATGGCCGATGGCGGCACCCTGTTTCTGGACGAGATAGGCGAGATCAGCGCCACCTTTCAGGCCAAGCTGTTGCGCATCCTCCAGGAGGGGGAGATGGAGCGGGTCGGCGGCACCGAGACCCTGTCGGTGGATGTGCGCATCGTCGCCGCGACCAACCGCAACCTGGAGGAGGAGGTGCGGCAGGGGGATTTTCGCGAGGATCTCTACTACCGCCTCAATGTCATGCCCATCCACCTGCCGTCGCTGCGTGAGCGGCTGGAGGATATCCCGGCGCTGGCGAACTTTCTGGTACAGAAGCTCGGCGACAAGCAGGGGCGGCCGTTGCAGATCAGCGAGGGCGCCATTCGCATGCTGCTGGGACACGACTGGCCGGGCAACGTGCGGGAGCTGGAAAACTGCCTGGAGCGCGCCTCCATCATGTCCGAAACCGGACTCATCGATCGGGATGTCATCCTGTTCAACAATCCGGAGCAGCGGTTGGCGGGCGGCGGTCCGGCACCGGTGCGCAGCGGCCCGGTCAACACCGAGGTGGACTTCAACGATCCGGAGCTCGACGAGCGTCAGCGGCTCATCGCCGCGCTGGAAAAATGCGGCTGGGTACAGGCCAAGGCGGCCCGTCTGCTGGGCATGACACCGCGTCAGATTGCCTATCGCATCCAGATCATGAACATCAACATGCGGCGCATGTGAGCAGCCGGGGGCGGCCTCCGCGGCGCTCCGGCGGCCAGATTTCGGGTGATTTTACGGGGCAGGGTGCTAGAATCCGGGCAGCAACGGAGGAGAGAGCATGGCCCAGATCAACCGCAGCGCCCTGGTGATGTTCAGTGCCGAACAGATGTACCGACTGGTCAATGACGTGGTGGCCTATCCGCAGTTCCTGCCCGGCTGCGTCGGCAGCCGGGTGCTGGCGACCTCCGACACCCAGATGACGGCACAGGTCGAGGTGGCCAAGGCCGGCATCCGGCACACCTTCACCACCTGCAACCGCCTGGAGCCCCATGAGCGCATCCGCATGCAGCTCGTCGAGGGGCCTTTTCGCCGGCTGAGCGGTGGCTG
>JBFHKO010000081.1:0-10357 GCA_041595355.1 Aeromonadaceae bacterium | reverse complement strand
GTCGACCTGAAAGGATGGGGTGGCTGATGGGGCTCGAACCCACGACAACAGGAATCACAATCCTGGACTCTACCAACTGAGCTACAGCAACCACTGGTGTTTGGCCTTGCGGCCGGCTTGCCGTGCGGAGCCTTCCGCACCTCGAATTTGCATATTCATGCAATTCGAGTATGGCGCGCCCTGCAGGATTCGAACCTGCGACCCACGGCTTAGAAGGCCGTTGCTCTATCCAACTGAGCTAAGGGCGCACTGCTCTTGCAAAAATGGTCGGTGATAGAGGATTCGAACCTCTGACCCTCTGGTCCCAAACCAGATGCGCTACCGGGCTGCGCTAATCACCGATTTTTCATCCGTCGAAGGCGCTCCAACGACGGGGGCGAATGTTAGCGGGTTGCCCCGGGAGCGTCAACACTTTTTCAGAGGCCGGGCGGCGCTGCTCATTCCCTATTCTACGTGGCGGTGGGGCGGGCGTCGGCCGCTTCGCCGGGCTAACCATCTGTTAAAAAAAATGCGACAATGCGCGCCACGACGTATGCAAGGTGAGTTAGGAAGCATGACAGCCAAAATTATCGATGGAAAGGCGATTGCCCAGTCTGTTCGTCAACGGGTCGCCGACCAGGTCAAGGCGCGGCTTGCAGCCGGCCTGCGGGCCCCCGGTCTGGCCGTGGTGCTGGTCGGTGAGGATGCCGCATCGCAGGTCTATGTCGGCAGCAAGCGACGCGCCTGTGAAGAGGTCGGGTTTGCCTCCCGCTCCTACGACCTGCCGGCCACCACCCAGCAGGATGAACTGCTGGCACTCATCGATCGCCTGAATGGCGATGGCGAGGTGGACGGCATACTGGTGCAACTGCCCCTGCCCGCCCACATCGATTCCACTCTGGTCATCGAGCGCATCCACCCGAACAAGGACGTGGACGGCTTCCACCCCTATAACATAGGCCGCCTGGCCCAGCGCATTCCGGCACTGCGGCCCTGTACCCCCAAGGGCATCATGACGCTTATCGAAAGTACCGGTGTGCGTCCTCATGGCCTCAATGCCGTGGTAGTGGGGGCCTCCAACATCGTCGGTCGTCCCATGACCCTGGAGCTGCTGCTGGCCGGTTGTACCACCACCACCACCCACCGCTTCACCAAGGATCTCGCCGCCTTCGTGCGCCAGGCGGATCTGCTGGTGGTGGCGGTCGGCAAGCCCGAATTCATTCCCGGTGACTGGGTGAAGCCCGGCGCCATCGTCATCGATGTCGGCATCAACCGTCTGGAGGATGGCCGCCTGGTGGGCGATGTGGAATTTGCCGCCGCCGCCGAACGCGCCGCCTTCATTACCCCGGTGCCGGGGGGGGTCGGTCCCATGACGGTGGCCACTCTCATCGAGAACACCCTGCAGGCCTGCGAGCAATACCACAGCTGAGGTTGTGCCGCTGCCGCCTGCCAACAGGCCAGCCCCCGGGCTGGCCTGTTCTCGTTGTACGCCGCCCCATATCCGGCCTATCGACTTCAGGCGTGCGTCTCCAGGCGTGGCAAACGGATGCAGACGCTAAGACCGCTCGGCGTATTCCGATTGGCTATCTGCAGCTGCGCCTTGTGCAACTCGCAGACCCGGGCAACGATATTGAGCCCAAGGCCAATGCCGGCGCCACGGCTGTCCAGACGGGTGAAGGCCCGGGTCAAGAGCGCCAGCTTTTCCGGCGCGACTCCAGGCCCCTCATCCGATACCCACAGCTCGACCCACTCTCCCGCCGGCTGCAGGCGGATCAGCACCTCACCACCGGGCTTGGCATAGCGGCCGGCATTTTCGACGAGGTTGCGCAGCAATATCCGCAGCAGCTCCGGTTCGCCCTTCACCCAGCCGTCCTGCAGCTCGACGCGCAACCGCTGGCTACTGGGACGCAGCACCTCCTCCATGTCGGCCTGCAGCGGCCGGATCACCTGGCTGGCCAGCTCGACCTGCACCTCCAGGCCGGCAATGATGCTGCGCTCCAGCCGCGACATGGCCAGCAGCTGCTCCACGGTACGGTGCAGGCCATCCAGACGCGCGATAAGGGGCGTCACCTGCGCGTTCCCGCCACGCTCCAGCAGCTCCAGGTTGAGACGAACGCCGGCCAGGGGGGTGCGCAGCTCATGGGCTACGTCGGCACTGAATTGGCGCTCGCGGTTAAGGGCTAGGGCGAGCCGCTCCATCAGCTCATTGAGCGCAGCGGTGAAGGCCTGCACCTCCAGCGGTAGCTGCGCCTGGTTGATGGGCTCCAGATTGCTGGACGAGCGCGCCTGCAACACCCTGGTCAGGCGGTGCAGCGGCTGAACCACCCAGCTGATGGCCACATAGCCGACCGCCAGGGTCATCAGGCACTGGATGAAAGAGGGAACCAGCAACGCGGCCATGGTCTCGCGCTCTTCCGCCGCCAGACGGGCACGGGACGGGTGCGATGTCTGGGCCAGCTGCACCAGCTGCTCCAGCTGCTCGCGGCTTTCATGCCAGATCCAGAAGAGGGTGATCCCCTGGGTCAGCACCAGGATGAGCGCCAGTATCGCCATCAGGCGGCCGCGCAGGCTCCTGATGAACGGCGGCCTCATGGCGACTCCAGCCGGTAGCCTTCGCCGCGCACCGTTCGGATGCGCTCGGCCCCCAGCTTGCGCCGCAGATGATGGATATGTACCTCCAGGGCATTGGAGCCTATCTCATCCTGCCAGTCGTACAAATCCTCCAGCAGCCGCTCCCGGGCCACCGTCTGCCCCGCCTGCATCACCAGGCGACGCAGCAGCGCGAACTCCCGGCGGGTCAGCTGCAACGGCTGCCCGGCCAGGTGGGCGCTTTTCTGCTCCAGATCCAGCAGCAGATCGCCACACGCCAGCTGGTTGACCGACACGCCATGATCGCGACGGATGAGCGCCCGCACCCGCGCCAGCAACTCTGCCAGCGCAAACGGCTTGATGAGGTAATCATCGGCACCGCTATCCAGCCCGGCGATCCGCGCTTCCAGCGCATCCCGCGCGGTCAGGATCAGCACCGGCCGCGTGAAGCCGGCGCGCCGCCATCCGCTGAGGGCCGTCAGGCCCTCCCCATCCGGCAGCCCCAGATCCAGGATCAGCAGGGCATAGTCACCGACGGCCAGCAATTGCCTGGCCTCGCCCAGGCTGGCCGCCGCATCGCAACTGTAATGCTCGCCACCCAGGGCCCGTTGCAGGCCCTGACGCAAGAGCGCATCATCTTCAACAATCAGTATCTTCATCCGCGCTCCCGACGGGACTGGGTCGTTACGCAAGGCCGCTGATCAACGGGACCATCCGCGCTCAACCGTTCGCCGCCGCCAGAATGGCGTTCAGGGTCGCACTCGGGCACATGACCTTGTGCAACGCTTCGGGGGCGGCATGGTAGTAGCCATTCAATTCGGCCGCGGCCGACCGGCCCTGTACGGCGGTCAGTTCCCCCGTGATCCTGACTTCGTTCTCGGTCAGGGCCTTGGCCAGCGGTGCGAACTCGGCAGCCAGCGACGCCTCCTCAGTCTGGGCCGCGACAGCCTGAGCCCAGTACAGGCCGAGGTAGAAGTGGTTGCCGCGGCTGTCCAGATCGCCGGTCCGGTTCGAAGGTGACTTGCCGTTTTCCAGCAGTTTCTCGATGGCCTTGTCGAGGCACTGGCCCAGGATCCTGGCGCGGACGTTGTCCTCCTTGAGGCCCAGCTCTTCCAGGGAGATCGCCAGGGCCAGGAATTCGCCAAGGGAATCCCAGCTCAGGTGGTTCTCCTCCAGCAGCTGCTGCACCAGCTTGGGCGCGGAGCCGCCGGCCCCCGTCTCGTACATGCCCCCGCCGGCCAGCATCGGCACGATGGACAACATCTTGGCCGAGGTGCCCAGCTCCATGATGGGAAAGAGGTCGGTCAGGTAGTCGCGCAGTACATTGCCGGTCACGGAGATGGTGTCCCGCCCGCGCTTCATGCGCTCCATCGACAGGCGGATGGCCTCGTTGTAGGAGAGGATGCGGATATCCAGGCCGCTCAGATCGTGCTCCCCCAGGTAGCGTTCGACCTTCTTGCGCAGTTCATTGTCATGGGCACGCTCCTCGTCCAGCCAGAAAATGGCCAGGGTGCCCGCGTTGCGGGCCCGGGTCACGGCCAGCTTGACCCAGTCGCGAACGGCGGCATCCTTGGTCTGGCAGGCACGCCAGATGTCGCCCGGCTCGACCTGATGCTGCATCAGGATGGTGCCGTCGGCATCCACGACGCGCATGGTGCCGCTTTCGCTCATTTCGAAAGTCTTGTCGTGAGAGCCATACTCTTCCGCCTTCATCGCCATCAGGCCCACATTCGACACCGAGCCCGCGGTGGTCGGGTCGAAGGCGCCGTTGGTCTTGCAGAAGTTGATCACCTCCTGGTAGATGCGGGCGTAGGTGCTCTCCGGCATGACCGCCTTGGTGTCCTTCGCCTTGCCGTCATGCCCCCACATCTGGCCGGAGTTGCGGATCATGGCCGGCATGGAGGCATCGACGATGACATCACTCGGGATATGCAGATTGGTGATGCCCTTGATGGCATCGACCATCGCCAGCTCCGGCCGGTTGACGTAGCAGGCGTGCAGGTCGCGCAGTATCTCCTCCTGCTGGTATTCCGGCAGCGACTGGATCTTGTCGTAGACGGAGCTCAGGCCGTTGTTGGGATTGACGCCAATGGCCTTGAACAGCGCGGCGTGCTTATCGAACAGATCCTTGTAGAAAACGGTGACGGCATGGCCGAAGACGATGGGATGGGAGATCTTCATCATGGTCGCCTTGATATGCAGGGACCACATCACGCCGCTATCCAGGGCGTCCGCCAGCGAGTCCTCGAGAAAGGTGCGCAGCGCCTTGCTGCTCATGAACATGCTGTCCAGCACTTCGCCCGCCTCGAGGTGCAGGTTTTTTTTGACGTCGACCCGGCCGGAGCGGGAGACGAATTCGAGGCGCACTTCCTGCGCCTTGTCTGCGGTGATGGACTGCTCGCTGGAGTAGAAGTCACCGCCGTTCATGTAGTCAGCGTGAGAGCGGGAGGCCTTGCTCCAGGTGCCCATGGCATGCGGGTGCTTGCGGGCATAAGCCTTGACTGCCGCCGGTGCGCGACGATCGGAGTTGCCCTGACGCAGCACCGGGTTCACCGCGCTGCCGAGAAGCTTGGCGTAGCGCGCTTGGCACGCCTTCTCGGCTTCGGTCCCGGGATCGTCCGGGTAGTCCGGGTAGTCCGGGACAGCGTAGCCCTGCCCCTGCAGCTCGGCGATGCAGGCGCGCAGTTGCGGCACCGAGGCGCTGATGTTGGGCAGCTTGATGATATTGGCGCGGGGATCCCGGGTCAGCTCACTCAGCTCGGCGAGGCCGTCCGCCACACGCTGCGTTTCGCTCAGTCGTTCGGGGAATGCCGCGAGGATACGGCCGGCCAGCGAGATATCGCTGGTTTTGATCTCGATGCCGGCAGCCCGGGTGAAGGTGCGGATGATAGGCAGCAGCGAGCAGGTCGCCAGCGCCGGCGACTCATCGGTCAGTGTATATACGATGGTGGAGGTAGGAGTGGTCATGTTTTCCCCTTGATTGTTACGGCTTGCCTGATGAGGCGGGAAAGCCAACGGCTCACCGAGCGGCGTCGCAGGATCGCCACCGTCAAGCGCTGACAGCGAGGGCATGGCCCCGGGCCGCGTTTCCCTGACGAGCCACCGGAAAACGAAACAGGCAGCCGAGGCTGCCTGTTCTGGTGATGCCAGCGACCCTACTTGCGCCGCCAACTGGTGCCCTGTGCCGTATCCTCAAGCACAATGCCCATCTCGGTCAAGCGGTTACGTGCCGCATCGGCGGCCGGCCAATCCTTGCTGGCCCGGGCGTCGTTGCGGGCCTGTATGAGTGCCTCTATTTCGGCCACCTCATCGTCTTCACCCGCCCCTCCCTGAAAGAAGGTCTCCGGATCCTGCTGCAACAGACCGAGTACGCCGGCCAGCTCGCGCAGCCGTGCCGCCAGGGGGGCGGCCTCGGGACTGCCCTCGCCCTTCAGGCGATTGATCTCCCGGGCCAGCTCGAACAGCACCGAGTAGGCTTCAGGGGTGTTGAAGTCGTCATCCATGGCCGCCCGGAAGCGCAGGACAAAGGCCTCGCCCCCCGCCGGCGCAACCACCGGCAGGCCGCGCAAGGCGGTATAGAGGCGCTCCAGCGCCGCCCGTCCCTGATCCAGATTCTCGTCGGAGTAGTTGAGCTGGCTGCGGTAGTGGCCGGACATCAGGAAGTAGCGCACCGTTTCGGCATCATAGAGCTTGAGCACGTCGCGGATGGTGAAGAAGTTGCCCAGCGACTTGGACATCTTTTCCCGATCCACCATCACCATGCCGGAGTGCATCCAGGTGTTGACGTAGGGCGTGTGGTGGGCGCAGCAGCTCTGGGCTATCTCGTTCTCGTGATGGGGGAACATCAGATCCGAACCGCCACCGTGAATGTCGAAGTGGCTGCCCAGATGCTTGGAGTTCATGGCCGAGCACTCGATATGCCAGCCGGGGCGGCCCGGCCCCCAGGGTGAATCCCAGGTCGGTTCGCCGGGCTTGGACATCTTCCAGAGCACGAAATCGAGCGGATTGTGCTTGGCCTCCTCGACACTGACCCGGGCACCGGCCTGCAACTGCTCCAGATCCTGCCCCGACAGGCGACCATATTCGGGGAAGCTGGCGATGGAAAACAGCACGTCGCCATTGGCCGCCACATAGGCATGGCCGTCATCCAGCAGCCGCTGCACCAGCTCGATGATCTCGCCGATGTGGGCGGTGGCGCGCGGCTCTATGTCCGGGCGTTGCAGGTTCAGGGCATCGAAGTCGGCGTGCATCTCGCCAATCAGCCGCTCGGTAAGCTGCTCGCAGGCCTCATTGTTTTCGGCCGCACGCTTGATGATCTTGTCATCCACGTCGGTGATATTGCGCACAAAGGTCAGCTCGAAGCCGAGGTAGCGCAGGTAGCGGGCTACCACGTCGAAGGCGACGAAGGTGCGGCCATGGCCGATATGACAGAGGTCGTAGATGGTGACTCCACACACGTACATGCCCACTTTGCCCGGCTGCAGCGGTTTGAATTCTTCTTTCTGGCGTGTGAGTGAGTTATAGATCTTCAACATGAGATAACCTGGGTCCTGAAAAGCGAGTCCGCCATTCTAGCGACTCCGGACCGGGATGACGAGGGGGGATGGGCAGGGCCCAAAACAACACCGGCCTGAGGCCGGTGTTGTAACGGGAGAAAACGCAATCCGAATGGGGCTATTTCAGCAGCCCGTGCCGCTTGGCCATATCGAGATCGATCTTGATCTTGTCATCGGCCTCGTAATAGCCATAGACCAGGCAATCGGACGAGATCCCCAGATCGTCACACAGATCCTCCCAGGAATCACACTTGTCGAACATATAGCCGACGGGCAACTCGATGGTGATATCGCTGTCTTTATTCACTTGTCCTAACTCCCGAAAATGACGTCACCTACCCAAGTATAGAGCAGCGGCGTGACCCCGGCGCGTTCTCCGTGCGGAGGGAAACGTGGTAGACTTTTCGCTGTCATTGGCTGTCTCGGCCGCGCCGGACAACCACCAAACCGTGTACCGGGCCTGCCCGTTACACCACTTGTCCAGAAAGGAACCCTTATGATCACCCTGCACACCACTCATGGCGATATCAAACTGGAGCTGTTTGCCGACAAGGCGCCGCTCACCGCAGCCAATTTCGAGCAATACTGCCGTGACGGCCACTACGACGGCACCCTGTTCCATCGCGTCATCGATGGCTTCATGATCCAGGGCGGTGGCTACAAGCCGGGCTTCGAAGAGAAGAGCACCCGGGCACCGGTGAAGAATGAGGCCAACAACCGCCTTCCCAACAAGACCGGCACCATCGCCATGGCCCGCACCTCGGATCCCCACTCCGCCACCGCCCAGTTCTTCATCAACGTGGGCGACAACAGCTTCCTGGATTTCAAGTCCGAAACCAGCCAGGGCTGGGGCTACTGCGTATTCGGTCAGGTCGTGGAAGGGATGGACGTGGTCAACAAGATCAAGGCCGTCAAGACCGGTCGTGCCGGCATGCACCAGGATGTCCCGGTCAATGACGTGATCATCGAGCGCGTCAGCATCGAGGCCTGATCCTCTCTCCGGCATTGCGGCCCGCCCGCAATGCCGCCCTTGCTTGCCAGGCCCGATGCGACTCATGAAGACACTGTTTATTTCCGATCTGCACCTCTGTGAACAACGGCCTGACCTGACCGCCGCCTTTTTGCATTTCCTGCGTCACGATGCCCTGGAGGCCAATGCGCTCTACATCCTCGGGGATCTGTTCGAATTCTGGATCGGCGATGACGAGCCCTCGTCGCTGCATGACAAGGTCGCCAAGGCACTGCGCAACTTGCGTGCCCAGGGCATCGCCATCTATTTCATTCATGGCAACCGCGATTTCCTGCTCGGAGAGCGCTTCGCCAAGCGCGCCGGCCTGATACTGCTGCCGCCCGTCAACCAGATCGATCTCTACGGACGACGCGCCCTGTTGCTGCATGGCGACAGCCTCTGTACCCGGGATCTGGCCTATCAACGCTTTCGGCGCATCACCGGCTGGCGCTGGCTGCGACTGCTGTTCCTTGGCCTGCCCCTGCCGAGTCGCCAGCGCATCGCCCGCCGACTGCGAGTCGGCAGCCACACAGGCAAGCAGCGCAAGGCAGACACCATCATGGATGTCTGCCCCGAGGCGGTACAGGCGTTGATGCAACGCTACCAGGCCAGCCTGCTGATCCACGGCCACACCCACAGGCCCGCCACCCATCAACTGGATTTTCGTATCCGCGAAGGCCGGGAAGAGCAGCAGGCACAGCGTATCGTGCTGGGGGATTGGGACCAGCACCTCTATGTGCTGGTCGCCACCCCCATTGGTTTGTCCCAGCAACAGAAGCCCATTCCCAGGCTGGATCCGACCTGAGGCACTCCCGCTTCAGCGCTGCGGCCCGGTCCCTGGCGCCTGTGTCTGCTCATCCGGTTTACCCAGCCCATGTTCGCGCAGTTTGTTGGCCACGGCGGTATGAGAGATCCCCAACCGCTTGGCCAGCTGCCGGCTGGAGGGATGGCTCGGGTAGAGGCGCTCCAGCATGGCCCGTTCGAAGCGCTTGCCCGCCTCCTGCAGGCTGCCCTCGAACCAGGCTTCCTCCTCCTCGGGCTGGTTATCCAGCATGGGCAGTCGCAGCGCCTCCGGCGTCAACTCCTCCCCGTCCAGCAGCGTCAGCGCCTGATAGAGGGCATTCTTCAGCTGACGGACATTACCGGGCCAGCGATAGCGGCTCAGGCATTCCAGCAACCGGCGCGGCAGACGTGGCCGGGCACGTTGCAGCTGCTCGCAGATGCGGGCGACACACTGCTGGGCCAGCGGCACTATGTCCGCCTGGCGGTGGCGCAGGGGCGGCATTTCCAAGCTGAGCACACTCAGGCGAAAGAAAAGATCCTCGCGAAACAGCCCCTGCTGCACCCGCTCGGCCAGGACGTGACGGCTGGTAGCCAGGATGCGCACATCCACCCGGACCTCCTCTTGCTGGCCGACACGATGAAAGCGGCCATCCTCCAGCACCCGCAGCAGCTTGCTCTGCAGCAGTGGCGACATCTCGGCGACCTCGTCCAGCAGAAAGGAGCCACCACTGGCCTGCTCCAGCAACCCGAGCTTGCCCGGCCACTGCGGACCGAAAGCGCCGGCCGAGGAGCCGAACAGCTCATGCTCCAGCACCTCGTCCGGCAGGGCCGCACAGTTGAGGATCACCAGCGGCCCCCGGGCACGCAGGCTGGCATGATGACAGGCCCGCGCCAGCATCTCCTTGCCCGTACCGGTCTCCCCCTGGATGAGTAGCGGCAGATCCTGCAGCGCCTGGCGCCGGGCCTGATGCAGCAGCGCCTGCATGACGGGACTCTCGGCGGTGAACTGCTCCAGACGGCTATCCGCATCCGCCGCCTGCCGATGCAAACCCGGCCCGCTTCGACGCGAGGATTTGAGCACCACCAGGGCCCCGACCAGGACGGCGAGGCCCTGGGGCTCGGCCAGGCGAAGCGGCCGTATTTCGCCCAGCCAGGCCTCGCCGGCAAACTCCAGTTTGCCAATTTCGGCCTGCAAGCCGGGATCCGCCAGCCAGGCCGAGAACGGGAATCCCTTCAGCAAGCTGGCCGCCGGCAAGCCCAGTATCTCCTTTTTCTCCAGCCGCAGCAGGCTCAGCACCGCCTCACTGACATGATTGATGCGGGCCCGATCATCCAGGGCAAACACCAGATCCGGCAGCGCCTTCATCAGTGCCTCCATCTCCTGATGCTCCCGCTCCGAGGGCATGAAGGGCACCGTCTTCACATCCAGCACCCCTGCGAT